>NZ_JBEXJN010000097.1:0-21068 GCF_040609115.1 Lentzea sp. NPDC004782 | reverse complement strand
TGTTGAGTTCTCAAAGAACACGCGCTCACCGGTTCCATTCTCCGTTTCCGGAGAGTTTCTCTCGGGGCTTGTGCTGCTAAAGCTTATTTGGTGTTTCTCGCCGGTGTCAAATCCGCCCCTGAGAGGCTCTTTGTTCTTCCGGCTTGTGCCAGGCCCGTTCCGGCTTGTTTCCCGGCCCGTGTCGCTCTGACTTGGAGAAGATTACACGGGGGTGTTTCGATCTCCAAATCGGGGGGTCACCTAGGCCACGGAACCGCCACTGACCTGCACGTTCTCGACCCGGAACACCGGATGCCGCGATGCCTCCGCCTCGAACGCCGAGACCGGGTCGCCGACGCGTGCGTCGAAGAACGGCCTGGTCACCGGCTCCTTCCGCACATAAGCGGCCAGCACCGGCGCCGCGACGGCCGCGGAAACCTCCGTCAAACGAACCTGACGTGACCTGCGTCCCCTTCGCACGACCGCCGTGCCGGCCGCTCGTGCGTTGCGCACCCAGTCACGAACCCCGTACGGCGCGACGAACCACTCCTGCCCGTCGTGGCGCATCAAACGGATGGGGATCGTGCGCTGCAACCCACTGCGGCGCCCACGGATCGTCAGCAGCACGTAGTGGGAGGGTGCGATACCCAGCGACACGGCACGGCCGATCACGACGTTGCCGACGCGGCGGATGAGGGTCGATCGGTAGGTCTTGGCCACAACGTCAATCATGGACCTCGTGTTCGACGTGCTCGTGATCGGCGGCGGCCCGGCCGGCCGCGCCCTCGCCCGCGCCTGCGCGCAGGAAGGCCTTGACACCGCGATCGTCGACCGCCACCCCCATCGCCTCTACACAGCGACATATGGCGCGTGGGCCGACGAGCTCCCACCACACACACGAACGAAGGCGGTCAGCACGACAGTTCGCGCCTACGCGCGCGAGGAGCACCTGATCCCACGCACCTACGTGGTCCTCGACAACGCACATCTGCACGAGCTGCCCGAAGCGGTGACCGTGCTCCAACGCCCCGCACCGGCGCGCTACACGTTCAACGCCACAGGCGCGCGCAAGGGCCGTGCGGAGCAGACGGCGGTGGGCACGGTCATCGAGTCGGATGACACCGATACAACGCTGATGGATTGGCGCAACGGCGACACGTTCCTCTACCGGGTCCCGCTCGGCGACGGCGAAGTCCTCGTCGAGGAGACCTGCCTGGCCCGTCGCCCCGGCATGCCGCTCAGCGAGCTCAGAAGCAGGTTGCGCACACGGCGCGAACCCGGCCGCAGAGAGGAACGCGTCCGGTTTCCCTTGGACGCACCGCGCGACAAGGGTCTGGCGTTCGGCGCGTCAGCGGGCTTCATCCACCCCGCGACCGGCTACAGCGTCGCCACCTCCCTGCAGCTCGCACCGAAAGTCGCGCAGGCCGTCAAGGCGGGTGAGAACCCGCACCACGTCATCTGGCCGAGAAGGGCTCGGGTGGTCCACGGACTCCGGCGACTGGGCCTGGAAGCACTGCTGCGAATGGACGCCGACGAAACCAGGGACTTCTTCGAGCTGTTCTTCCAACTGCCCGCTGACCTGCAGAAAGCCTATCTCTCGGGCCGGGAGGACGTCTGCGGGACAACAGCGGCGATGTCCGCTCTGTTCGCCTCGGCGCCGCGTCATCTCAAATGGAAGCTGATCTTCGGCAAACCCCCTGCGTGAGTCCGGTGCTACGGAGCGCTGACCGACCGTGGCGCACCGGCGCCAAAGTGGTGAATTCCCGGTTAACCACTCTGGCGCAAAGTCATTCGCACCTGCACGATTTGAGACGTGCCCGCATTGCTGGATGACGTCAGGTTCGCCTTCCAGCCGCTGTTCAACCTCAACACCGGCGGCGTTGTCGCGGTAGAGGCGCTGGCCCGCCCCCACGACGGAACTGTGCAGGACCTTCTGCAAGCTGCGTTCCAGGCTCGGCTGCTCAGCAACGCCGACGTCGGTCTCGCCTGCCGCGCGGTCCGCGCGGCGGCCGACTTCGACCTGCTGCTGCCGCTGCACGTGAACCTGCTCGCGCTCACCGTGGCCGACAAACCGGAGATGATGTCGCCGCTCTACGGCGCCCTCCGCGAGGTCGGCAGGACGCCGTCGAGCGTCGTGATCGAGGTCGGCGAGCCGTACTCGCGGGCCAACCGCGCCAGGCTCGCCAGAGGTCTCAAGACGCTGCGGGACAACGGTTTCCGCATCGCGCTCGACTGCGTGGGCGAGGGCGACGTGCCGCTCGGCCTGCTGACCAGCGCCGCGCCGGACTTCATCAAGCTCGACCGCGAGATCGTCCGCACGTTGCCGGACGACGCCGCGCGTGGCGCGCTGGTGCGGTCGTTGGTGCACCTCGGCGAGTACACGGGCAGTCAGGTCGTGGCCGAAGGCGTGGAGACCGAGGCCGAGCTGACGTACCTGCGCAAGCTGGGTGTCGGGCACGCGCAGGGCAACATGCTCGCGCCACCGCAGCGAAGACCCGCCGTGAACGCCCGCATCGCGCCGGAAGCGGTCACGGAGACCGGCGAGATCCGCCGCAGCAACACCGGTCCCAGGGTCACGGACTTCCTGCACCCCGCCACCACGCTGCCCGAGCACGCCACCAGCGAGGAGGTCCGCGAGGTCCTCGCCTCGCAGCCGTCGGTCACCGGCGTCGTGCTCGTCGACGACGAAGGCCGCCCGAAGTGGTCGGTGGACCGCAACCGGTTCCTGCTCGCGGTCACCGGGCCGTACGGGCACGCCCTGCACGCCAAGCGCGAGGCGGCACGGCTCGCGGACAAGCCGCACATCATCGGCACCGAGTCGTCGGCGCTCGACCTGCTCGACGTGGTCGCCCATGCGAACCGTGAGCGCACCAACGACGACCTCATCGTCGTGGACCACAACGAGCGGTGCATGGGTGTTGTGCGTGTTGCTGATGTCGTGCGCGGCGTCGCGGAGCTCAAGGTGGAGCAGGCGGCCGCGCTCAGCCCGCTCACCCGCCTGCCCGGCAGCGACGCGATCGCGAAGGAGGTCGACCGGCGCATCGAGGCCGGCGAGATCTTCGCGGTCTGCTGGCTGGACGTGGACAGCTTCAAGCTGGTCAACGACACGGTCGGGTTCGCGGCCGGTGACGACCTGATCCGCGAGATCGGGCACGACCTGGCGGAGCTCGCGCACGCGTTCCCCGGTGTGCAGGTGGGGCACGTCGGCGGTGACGACTTCCTGATCCTCGCCGGGCTCGACGAAACGGTGCCGCTGAGTGCCCGTTTGCTCGACAAGCCGTACACGGCGGAGGGACGACACATCACCCTCTCTCTTGCGACCCTTATCTGTGCTGCGGGGTCAGTGGGGTCGTATCGCGAGGTGTCGCGGTTGCTGGCGCCAGTCAAGGAGCACGCGAAGTCGCTCGCCGGGTCGAGCTGGGTCATGGGAAGGCCGGGCAGCGAACGACACGACGTGCTGCGTGGTGCCGCGCAACGTGCGGTGAGTTGAGAAGTACAACCGAACGCCTCCTGTGCGACGACCTGATCACTCATAGCATCGAGGTCGTTACTCAGCGCACAGGAGGTTCGGCGTGCAGGTCGGCAGCAGAACTCAATCGGTACCCGCACAACGCACGAGCATGGACGGCCTCCTCACCGTTGGGGTGGAAGAAGAATTCGTCCTCGTCGAAGCCTCCACGGGGCATCTGGCCAACCGCGCCACCGAGGTGCTCGCCGGCGCGGACCGCTACCAGGTCGACCTGCAGCAGGAAATCGCGCAGTACCAGGTGGAATCGGCCAGCGGCATCTGCACGGACATGGGCGAGCTGCGCGACGAGCTGGCCGTCGCGCGCCGGGCGTTGATCGAACGGGCGGCGCGGCACGACGCGCGGCTCGCCGCGACCGGAACTCCCGTGCTGGGACTGACGATGCCGACGCCGTTGACGAACTCCCCGCGCTACCACCGGATGGCGCAGGAGATGGGCGCGCTCACCAACGACCTCGCGATCTGCGGCTGTCACGTGCACGTGGGGCTGCCCGACGACGAGTCGAAGATCTTCGTGAGCAACCACCTGCGGCCGTGGCTGCCGACCCTGCTGGCGCTCGGGGCGAACTCGCCCTACTGGCTCGACGCCGACACGGGCTACGCGAGCTGGCGTTACGTGGTCTGGAACCGTTGGCCCACTTCGGGTGCGCCACCGCACTTCGACTCCGCGGCCGAGTACTACGCGGCCCGGGAGGAGATCGTCGCGAGCGGCGCGGCGATGGACGCGGGGATGCTCTACTGGGACGTCCGGCTGTCCGCCCGCCACCCCACGCTGGAACTCCGCGTGTCGGACGTCGCGCCCACGGTCGAGGAAGCCGTCCTGCTGGCCGCTCTGGTGCGCGGAATCGCCGCCACCGCACTGGGTTCCGGTGCCGCGCCCACCCCGATCCCACCGCACCTGCTGAAGGTCGCGATGTGGCGTGCCGCGCGTGACGGCCTGGAGGGCTTCGGGATCGACCCGGCGACCGGTGCGCCGACGCCGGCGTCCACGATCGCCGCGTCGTTGCTGCGGTGGATCCGGCCGGCGCTGGAGTTCTCCGGCGACTACGAGATGGTGAGCGACGGCATCGACCGGTTGCTGCTCGACGGCACGGGCGCGGCACGGCAGCGGAGGGCGTTCGCGCGGCGCGGCAGGCTGGACGACGTCGTGGGATTCCTCGTCGCACAAACCACTCCGGCCTGAAGACCCTTCGGGTGGTGTTCACTCGATCGTGTACATCTCGCGTCTGCTTGGTGTGCGTCCAAGCCCGGATCCGGTAGTTAGTCCCCGTGGCCACCCCCATCTGGGCACCGGGAGTGAACGGTCCGGAGAAACCCAACACCGCGCGCGTCAGGGACTACTGGCTCGGCGGCACCCACAACACGGAAGCCGACCAGGAACTGGCGGCCCACCTCGTGTCCGCGGCACCGCACCTGCCGTACCTGTGCCGCACGCACCGCTCGTTCCTGGGCCGGATCGTCAGCAGGCTGACCGCGCTGGGGATCCGGCAGTTCCTCGACCTGGGCTCCGGCCTGCCGACCGCCGACAACGTGCACCTCGTCGCCCCGGACGCCCGCGTGGTGTACGTGGAGATCGACCCGGCGGTGGCGAGCGAGGGCCGCGCGATCGTCGCGGGCGACCCGCGGGTCTCGTACCTGTGCGCGGACCTCTGCGAGCCGGAGAAGGTGCTGGAGTCGGCGGAGGTCCGCTCGACGCTGGACCTGTCCGAGCCGGTCGCCGTGCTGGTGCTGGACGTGCTGCACTTCGTGCCCGACTCCGCCGAGCCGCACAAGGTGCTGGCCCAGTACATGGACGCGTTGGCGCCCGGCAGCTTCCTGGGGCTCTCGCACACCTGCCGCGACCCGTTCATGCTGGCGGCGGTGGGGCTTTTCGGCGCCATGTACGAGGATCAGCCGTTGCCGACGTTCACGTTCCGGTACCCGGAGCAGGTCGTGCAGTTCTTCGACGGCATGGAGATCCTGGCACCGGGCGTGGCGCCGATCCCGTTGTGGGAACCGGATCCCGACGAGGTCCAGGACCGCAACCCGGAGCACTTCCAGGGCTGCGGCGGCCTCGCGCGCAAGCCCTAGGCGAGCAACGGGATCGCGGCCAGCACGACCGTCGACGCCACCGCCATCGACATGCCGTAACGCAGCTGCTGCCGAGCGGTCGGCAGGTCGCGCGCGAGCAGGAACGCCGAGCAGGCCGCCACGCCCACCGCGGCCCACACCACCCCGAACCTGAACCACAGTCCGCCACCGACCAGCAGCAGCCCACCGACGGTCAGCTGCGTGGTCGCGTTGACCGCATGCGTTGTGCCGTAGACGACAGCGGGTGTCTTCGAGCCGACGCGCGCATCCCCCGCGCGGTCGGGAACGGCCCACCACAACGCCCTGCCGGTCGCGAGCGCCGCGACACCGGAGAACACCAGCCACACCGCCGGGTCGGCCTGTCCCCCGGCTGCCGCATAAGCGGTCACGCTCGGCAACAACCCCGCCGCGATCGCCAGCACGACCGGACCGGCATAGCCACGGCGTTTCAGCCTGATCGGTTCGAGGTTGTAGGCCAGGTACAGCACGAGAATCAGCCCGACGCCGACCGCCACGCGCCACGACACGGCGATCGCCAGCGCCTCGGCGAAGATCATCTCGAAGATCGCCAGCGCGAGGACCCTGTCCGCGCCGATCTCCTGCACCGCCCGCGCCAGATGGCGTTTCTCCGCGGTGTGGATGTCGTTGCGGACGTCGGCGTAGGCGTTGAGCGGGTTGCCGGAGATGATCGCGACGAAGTTGGCGAGCACCGCGATCACCACGGCGAGGTCGAATCTCGTTGCGTAGCAGGCACCCCAGGCCGCGCAGCACGCGTAGTGCATGCCGAAGGGGTGTTCCACTCGGTGCAGGTGGGTCAGCGCCGGCAAGTGGCCACCATCGCGAGGCTCGGCGGCGGCGCCATCGCGGCGCCCCGCAACTGGGGTGTGCAGGTCGTGGCGTTGAGCCGGATGCGCCGGTGCCGCAGCAGGGCGGTGACGATCAACCTGATCTCCAGCAACGCCAGGTCTTTCCCCGGACAGTGGCGCACTCCCCCGCCGAACGGGAAGAACGCGCCCGGCGGCGGCTGTTCGCGGGCCGGGTCGAACGTGTGCGGATGCGGGTAGGTCGCGGCACGGCGGTGCGCGAGGTAGATGCTCGGCGTGAGCACCATGCCGTCGCCGCTCATGCGGTTGCCGGCCAGCGTCGCCGGCGGGGACAGCCGCAGCGACTCCGTGATCGTGGCATCGAGCAGGTCGGGGTCGTCGAGGACCTCGTCCGCGAGGCCAGGGGTGCGGTCGATCCAGTACACCGTCCACGCGGTCGCGCTCGCGGTCGTCTCGTGGCCGGCGAAGAGCAACGAGACGACCTGGTCGCGCAGGTCCTCCGGTGGCAGGAAGGCCGCCAGGGCAGGCGGTTCTGCGGTGGTGGCGCGGTGCAGCAGCATCCGGTCGAGGTGCGGGTCGAACCTCGTGGTGCCGGGGGTGAGGTAGCGGTGCGCGAGGGTGCGGACGCGGCTGCCGAGACGGCGGTCCAGCCAGCGGGTGAACGCGCCGAGCAGCTCCTCGTCGTCGACGCCGAAGACGATGCGCCCGATGATCCTCAGGGTGAGCTTGCGCGTCCACTGGGCGAGCCCGACCGGGTCGCCGCTCGGCAGCTCGGCGATCGAACGTTCGACCATCTCGTCGATGAGCGCGCGGTAGCGGTGGCCGCGCAACATCGGTGCGAGCGTGCGGCGGTACGCGGTGTGCTCGTCGCCGTCGAGCCAGAGCACGGAACGGTTGCCCAGCAACGGGCTCAGCGTCCGGCTCGGCGGGTGGCGCAGGTCGCGGTCGTGGCGGAACAGCGCGGCCATCACGTCAGGGTGCCAGACGAGCCAGCGCCGGTCGGACAGCTTCACCAGGCCGTCCTCGAAGTCCTCCACCGAGTCCAGGAACGGGAGCAGGTGCAGCGCGAACCTCAGTTCGGTGCGGTTCATCGGCACACCGCGCAGGCGAGGTGGAGCGCCGCCATCCCTTCCGCCTGCACGATCCTCGTCGGCGTGTAGAGGTCCTTGTCGTGCCAGAGCGGCGGATGCGGCTGGTCACCCCACTCGTGCAGGAACCGCGCGCCGCGGGTCATGGCTTCGCTGACGTCTCGGGTCGAATGGGACAGAATCCTGATGGCGTAGGCGGTTTCCTCGTAGGTGCCCGTCCATCTGCCCCACGAGCCGTCGCTTCGTTGCGTCCCCAACACCCAGTCGACCGCCTTTTCGTTGCCCCGCAGGGCGTTCGTCACGCACGCCGTCGCGTAGTAGGGCGAGGCGTGCCACTTGTCGCGCCAGAAGCCTTCCGGTTGCTGCATGTCGCGCAGCCACTCCTCCAGTTGCCGGTCTTCGCCGAGTGCCTGCAGCGCGTGGGCGTTCGTGCTGGTGGACGGGGTGCGCTCGTTCGGGAAGCAGGCGAAGTGGCGGGCTTCCCGATAGCGGCTGAGCACCTCGGTGGGCCTCGGGCTGTCGCACAACGCGAGCGCGTGCAGTGCGGTGGCCGTGTCGTCGGCATCGGCGGGAAGTCCCGGACCACCGGGCGCGCCTTCTTCGGTGAACGCGGCTTTGATCTCTTCCGGCATCGGGTCGGGGACGTCGAGGCCCGCGGACCGCAACGCGACGACGATCCAGGAACGTTCGAACAGCGGGACCGGAACGCCGGCGGGGACGGGACCGCCGTGTCTGCTTTGGACGGTCTCCAGGTAGTCGAGGCTTTCTCCCTTTCGCGGCCCCTGCAGCCAGACGGCGGTGGCGGCGGGGCTGGCGGCGACGATGCCGTTGACGGTGGTGACCTCAGGACGGGGACCGAAGATCTCCAGGGTGTGCCAGAGCTTGTCCGGGAGCGGCCGCTGTCTCAGCGCGTGCAGCGGGCGCGGGTCGAGCGGGGTGCGCAGCCCGAGTCTCTCGGCGAGCGCGGGCACGATGAGCTCGACGGCGACCGTGTCCGGCAACTTCAGCGGACGGCTCAGCAGCTTCCGGAGCGCCTCCAGACCTCTGCGCGCCGCCGGGTGCCCTCCGAGCGCGTCGACCGCGCTGAGCGTCGGGACCAGCGCGTACTCACCCGGTCCTCCCCAGGTGCCGTCGGGGTGCTGGGTGTCGAGGAGGAAGCGAATGCGGGCGTCGTGCCCGGTGAGCCACGGTGCCAGCGCGACAAGCCTGCCGGTCTCGTACACGGAGGGTGTAACACCGCTCCAAGGATCGTCGGTCAGTTGCGCTAACAGGCTCATCACGGCCCCCGTAGATAGCAACTGCGTAACCTCAGGGCCACAGAGAGTAGCACTCACAACCGTTCGGCCCGCAAGGGTTTAGGCCGTTCAGCGGACCACCCTGCAGAGTGGTTTAGCCGAGCGGATGCTGTGGGACGGGAGGTGTGTTGTGACAACAGCGCGCGAAATCATGCACCCCGGAGTGCAGTGCGTGGACGAGGACGCGAGCCTCGTCGAGGCCGCTCGGATGATGCGCGACCTCAACGTCGGCTCCCTGCCGATCTGCGGCAGGGACGACCGGTTGCACGGGATCATCACCGACCGCGACATCGTGGTCAGGGCAGTTGCCGCGGGCATGGACCTGGCCGCGACCAGGGCCGGCGAGTTCGGCGGCCACGTGCACTGGGTCGACGCGTCGGACTCCCTGGCCCACGTGTTGGAGACCATGGGAGACAACCAGATCCGAAGGCTGCCGGTGATCGAGAACCACCGGTTGGTCGGCATGGTGTCGGAGGCGGATCTGGCCCGGCACCTGCCGGAGGACCAGTTGGCGGCGTTCGTCGAACGGGTCTACGCCTGAGCCTCAGCTCGGCTGAGGCGATTCCTTCAGACCGGAGAAGACAACGGCGATCAGACGACGCCCCTGGGCCACACCGCCGGCGTTGTTCGGGACGCGCCACAAGAAGCTCATGAGCATGATGATGTCCGCAGGATCGTGGCCGGGAGCGATGGTGCCCTCGGCCACACAGGCGTCGACGAGCTTCGCCACCGCTGCCGTGGCCGGCGCCCAGGACGCGCTGATCAACTCCTGCGCCGCGGCGCTGTGCAACGCGTCGCCCAAGCCGTGCTTGACGCGGATGTAGGCCGACAGCGTTTCGAACCACTCGACGAACGCGGCCTTGGCAGAGCGGTGGCGCACCAGCACCTCGTCGGCGGCGACGGTCAGACGTTCGATGTCGTGCTGATAGGCCGCCAGGATCAGGTCCTCACGGGTCGGGAAGTGGCGGTACAGCGTTCCCGCGCCGACGCCCGCGCGCTTGGCGACCTCGCTCAGCGGCACGAGCGGATTGTCCGCGAACAGCTCGTGAGCAGCCTCGATGATCGCGACACGGTTGCGCGCAGCGGCCTTGCGCTGCGTGCCGTAGGTGCTCGACGTCTCGTCGGTCATGGATCAATGATGCCCTCCGATTGACTCCCGGAGGATCCTCCGCTAGTTTGGCGAGCACTTGCGGAGGATCCTCCGCAAGTTCCGCCTCTCGGAAGGCACCCTCCATGCGTTATGTGAAGCTCGGAACCACGGGCCTCGAGGTCTCACCCGTCGCGATCGGCGCGATGACCTACGGCGAGCCGGGCAACGGCCACCCCGTCTGGTCGCTCGGCGAGGACGACGCCCGGCCGCTGATCAAGCACGCCCTGAACGCGGGCATCAACTTCTTCGACACCGCGAACATGTACTCGAACGGCACCAGCGAAGAGATCCTCGGCCGCGCGCTGCACGACTTGGCGAACCGCGACGACGTGGTGATCGCGACCAAGCTGCGTCACCCCATGCGTCCAGGACCGAACGGGAAAGGTCTGTCCCGCAAGGCGATCATGACCGAGGTCGACCACTCGCTACGCCGGCTCGGCACCGACTACATCGACCTGTACCAGGTGCACCGCAACGACCACACGACGCCGTTGGAGGAGACCCTCGAAGCGCTGCACGACCTGGTCAAGGCCGGCAAGGTGCGCTACCTCGGCGCGTCGTCGATGTTCGCCTGGGAGTTCGCGAAGGCGCTGCACCTGCAGAAGCTGCACGGCTGGAGCCGTTTCGTGTCCATGCAGAACCACTACAACCTGCTCGCGCGTGAGGAAGAACGCGAGATGATCCCGCTTTGCCTGGACGAAGGCGTCGGCACCATCGTCTGGAGCCCGCTCGCCCGCGGTCGGCTTGCCCGCGGGTGGGACGACGCGAAGTCCACCGCCCGTTCCGAGACCGACGGTTCCTACGCAGACCTGCTCTACTCGCCGGAACAGGAAGCCTCGAACCGCGCCATCGTCGACGCCGTCGGCAAGATCGCGTCAGCACACGGCGTGAGCCGCGCGTCCATCGCCCTGGCCTGGCTGCACCGGCAGCCGGTCGTCACCGCCCCGCTGGTCGGGGCCGGATCAACCGAGCAGATCGACGACGCGATCGCGTCACTCGAAGTGGAGCTCAGCGACGACGACGTGCGCGCCCTCACCGCCCCTTACACGCCGCGTCACGACTGGCAGGGTGTCTCCGACGAGGAGACCATGGACGCGATCCGCGCCCGTGTCCCGGGGATGGCGCTGAAGTGAGTTGTGCAACCGGGTCAGCCACCTGGGCCTGACCGGGCAGAGCCAGGTCGCGGCAACTCCCCGCCAGGAGCCGTCATGGATGCCCGGCTGTCGTCGCAGGCCGAGCTCTTCCTCGATCTCGCGGCGGCAGGCCTCGCTCGGGGTCTCGCCGTGTTCCACGATCCCGCCGGGGATCTCCCAGCTGGGCTTGCAGGTCGGCTCCACCAGCAGGACCCGTCCCCCGTCGTCGAAGAACAGGGCACCGGCCGCTGAGATCGCTCTGCTGCGCTGATCCACAGCTTCCTTTGTACGTTGGTCGTCCCGCCAGGACTTGAACCTGGGACCTGCCGCGTATCAGACGGACGCTCTCTCCTGCTGAGCTACGGGACGGAAGTGGAAGACGAGGGTGTCGAACCCTCCAGGGCGATCTTGCAAGGATCACCTGCGCGCCGGCGCGCCCCCTTCGACGTTCAGTTGTCGAGTGCCCTCACCAGGATTCGAACCTGGACTGGACGCGTTCTGAGCGCGTTGCCTCTTCCGTTGGGCTACGAGGGCGTGCGGATCCGGGGAGTCGAACCCCGACTGTCATGGCCCTCAACCATGTGCCTCTACCAGTTGGGCTAGATCCGCTTCCTGCTTTCCGTGTTCAGTTGTGCAGCACCGACGGAAGGAGTCGAACCCTCGGGAAACGGGTTTGGAATCCGTTCCGCTTCCGAAGCTCGTCGGCATTCTCGGGTAGGGCAAAAGAAAAGCCGCCCGGGATTCCCCCTGGCGGCTCCGAGGTCGTGACCTGCTACGAGGTCATGGCCTGGAACCCCACGCCAGCGCCAGCAGGCAACCGGCGAGGAAGGCGCGAATTCGCCATCCCGCGAGCTGGACCTTGGCAAGCATGTCGTCCTCCGTGTTGATCTCTGTCCGTCTTGCTGCGATCAAGTTAGGCGACCTGGGCGAGCGGTCGCAACGCATTTATTGAACCAAAGAAAAACGGCGCGCACCCGATGGATGCGCGCCGTTCCAAAGCTTGAGAACTCAGACGGTGAAGCCCAACGCGCGCAGCTGCTCGCGGCCGTCGTCGGTGATCTTCTCCGGGCCCCACGGCGGCATCCACACCCAGTTGATGCGGAAGTCGCTCACGAGGCCGCCGCCCGCGCCGCCGGTCAGGGCCGCTCGGGTCTGGTCCTCGATGACGTCGGTCAGCGGGCAGGCCGCGGACGTCAGCGTCATGTCGATGGTGGCGACGTTCTCCTCGTCGATGCGGATGTCGTAGACGAGGCCCAGGTCGACGACGTTGATGCCGAGCTCGGGGTCGACGACGTCGCGCATCGCCTCTTCCACGTCGTCCAGCGCGGCGACGTCGGCCTTGGGTTCGAAGACCGGCATGCCTTCGGCTCCCCGGACGACCTCTTCAGAACCGGTGCTCATGCTGCTCCCTGGCTTCGTGCTACTGCGTCCTTGAACGCCATCCAGCCCAGCAGCGCGCACTTCACGCGTGCCGGGTACTTCGCGACGCCGGCGAAGGCGATGCCGTCCTCCAGGACGTCCTCGTCGGGCTCCACCTGGCCGCGGCCCTGCATCAGCTCGACGAACGCGTCCATCTTCTTGAACGCCTCGCCCACCGGCTTACCCACGACGAGGTCGGTCAACACCGACGTCGAGGCCTGGCTGATCGAGCAGCCCTGACCGTCGTAGGAGACGTCCTGCACCACGTCGTCGACGACGTGCACGCGCAGCGTCACCTCGTCGCCGCAGGTCGGGTTGACCTGGAACGACTCCGCGTCGTACGGGTCGCGCAGGCCTCGGCCGTGCGGGTTCTTGTAGTGGTCCAGGATGATCTCCTGGTACATCTGCTGGAGCTGCATCTCAGGCCACCCCGAAGAACTTCTGCGCCTCGCGGACACCGTCCACCAGGGCGTCGACCTCGTCGAGCGTGTTGTACAGGTAGAACGACGCGCGGACGCTGGACTGGGCGTTCAGGCAGCGGTGCAGCGGCCACGCGCAGTGGTGGCCGACGCGGACCGCGATGCCCAGGCTGTCGAGCACCTGGCCGGCGTCGTGCGGGTGGACGCCCTCGATCTCGAACGGCACGGCGCCGCCGCGGTCGACCGCATCGGCGGGGCCGAGCAGCCGAACACCCTTGATGCCGGACAGACCTTCCAGCGCGGCAACGGTCAGCGCGTGCTCGTGCGCGTGGATGCGTTCCATGCCGACGACGCTCAGGTAGTCCACCGCGGCACCCAGGCCGACGGCCTGGGACGTCATCGGCGAACCCGCCTCGAACCGCTGCGGCGGCGGCGCGAACGTCGAACCCTCCATCTTCACCAGCTCGATCATCGAGCCGCCGGTGATGAAGGGAGGCAACGCTTCCAGCAGCTCACGACGTCCGTAGAGGACACCGATGCCGGACGGGCCGAGCATCTTGTGGCCGGAGAACGACGCGAAGTCCACACCCAGCCGGTGGAAGTCCACCGGGCCGTGCGGAACCGACTGGCACGCGTCCAGCACGGTCAGCGCGCCGACCTTCCGGGCAGCCGCGACGAGCACGTCGACCGGGTTGATCACGCCGGTCACGTTCGACTGGTGCGTGAACGCGACGACCTTGGTGCGCGGCGTGATCACACTGTCCACATCGGACAGGTCGAGGCGACCGTCCGGGGTCAGCTCGAACCACTTCAGCGTGGCACCCGTGCGCTGCGCGAGCTGCTGCCACGGCACGAGGTTCGCGTGGTGCTCCATCTCGGTCACGACGATCTCGTCGCCGGGACCGATCCGGAACCGCTCCGCCTCGGGACCCGAGGTGGCGGCGTTGCCCATCGCGTACGCCACGAGGTTGAAGCCCTCGGTGGCGTTCTTGGTGAACACCAGCTCGCCGAACGAGGCACCGACGAAGTCCGCGATGCGCTGACGCGCACCCTCGTAGGCGTCGGTGGCTTCCTCGGCGAGCTGGTGGGCGCCCCTGTGCACAGCCGCGTTGTGCTGCTCCAGGAACGCCCGTTCCGCGTCCAGAACCTGCGTCGGGCGTTGCGAGGTGGCGCCGGAGTCCAGGTAGACCAGGCGCTTCCCGTCACGAACGGTGCGAGACAGGATCGGGAAGTCCGCTCGGAGAGCGGTCACGTCCAGTGGTGCTGCGGTGGTGGTCACAGCGGGCGCCTCCTCGAAACCCCCAGAATCAAACACTGCAACGTCAGGACAGGGCTGCGGCTTCCGACTTCCCGGTGTACTTCACGTAACCCTCGTTCTCGAGCACGTCGGCGAGCTCCGGACCGCCGGACTCGACGATGCGGCCGTTCGCGAACACGTGCACGAAGTCGGGCGAGATGTACTTGAGGATCCGGGTGTAGTGCGTGATCAGCATGACGCCGACCTCGCCGTTGGCCTTGTAGCGGTTGACGCCCTCGGACACGACGCGCAGCGCGTCGACGTCCAGACCCGAGTCGGTCTCGTCGAGGATCGCGATCTTCGGCTGGAGCAGGCCCAGCTGCAGGATCTCGTGGCGCTTCTTCTCACCGCCGGAGAAGCCCTCGTTCACCGAACGCTCGGCGAACGCCGGGTCGATGTCGAGGTCGGCCATCGCGCCCTTGACCTCCTTCACCCAGTGGCGGAGGTTCGGGGCCTCACCGCGCACGGCGGTGGCGGCGGTGCGCAGGAAGTTCGACATCGAGACGCCGGGCACCTCGACCGGGTACTGCATGGCGAGGAACAGGCCCGCGCGGGCGCGCTCGTCGACGGACATCTCCAGCACGTCCTCGCCGTCGAGCGTGACCGAGCCCGAGGTGACCTCGTACTTGGGGTGACCGGCGATCGCGTACGACAGCGTGGACTTGCCGGAGCCGTTGGGGCCCATGATGGCGTGGGTCTCGCCCGCCTTGATCGTCAGGTCGACGCCCTTGAGGATCTCCTTGGGGGCGTCCTCGCTGACGACCGAGACGTGCAGGTCCTTGATCTCAAGCGTGGCCATGACTACCTAAATCTCCTGGTGCTGAAGTCAGTTCGTGGTGACGGTGACATCGACGAAGACGTCTCCGTCACGGATGTCGACGGCGTAGACGTCGACCGGTTCGGTGGCGGGCAGCGAGGAGGGCTTGCCGGTCTCCAGGTCGAAGCACGACCCGTGCAACCAGCACTCGATCCCCTTGCGGGAGACCTCGCCCTCGCTCAACGACACCGCCGCGTGGGAGCATTCGTCTGCGAGCGCGTGCACCCGCTCGCCGTTGCGCACCAACACGATCGAGGTGTCCTCGACCTCGGTGGCGAACGGCTTGCGGTCGTCCAGTTCGGACAGTGCGCACACGCGGATCACGCCCCGACCGCCTCGAGCTCTGCCTCGATGGCGGCTTCGAGGCGCTCGCGCACCTCGGGAACGGCGATCTTCGCGATCAGCTCCTGGAAGAAGCCGCGCACGACGAGACGCCGTGCCTGCTCCTCCGGGATGCCGCGCGCCTGCAGGTAGAACAGCTGCTCGTCGTCGAACCGGCCGGTGGCGCTGGCGTGGCCCGCGCCCTCGATCTCGCCGGTCTCGATCTCCAGGTTCGGCACCGAGTCGGCGCGCGCGCCGTCGGTGAGCACCAGGTTGCGGTTGAGCTCGAACGTCTCGGTGCCCTCGGCGGCCACGCGGATCAGCACGTCGCCGATCCACACGGTGTGCGCGCCCTCGCCCTGCAGCGCGCCCTTGTAGACGACGTTGCTGCGGCAGTTCGGCTGCGAGTGGTCGATGAACGGCCGGTGCTCCTGGTGCTGACCCGCGTCCGCGAAGTACAGGCCCAGCAGCTCGGCGTCACCGCCCTTGCCCGCGTACTGCACGACCGGCGTGATGCGCACGGCGTCGCCGCCCAGCGTCACGACCGTGTGCTTGATCGACGCGTCGCGGCCGAGCTTCACGTGGTGCTGCGAGACGTGCACGGCGTCGTCGGCCCAGTCGTGGATCGCGATCACCTGGAGGTGCGCGCCGTCCGCGACGAGGAACTCGGCGTTCTCCGCGTACGCGCCGGAACCGCGGTAGTCCAGGACCACCGTGCCCTCGGCGAACTGCGCGGCCTTGACCAGCAGGTGACCGTAGGCGACCTGCCCGGCGCCCGCGCCGGTCACCGTGACGGTGGTCGGCTCGGACTTCGCGTCACCCGGCAGCGTCACGACGGTGGCGTTCTCGAACGACGAGTACGCCTGCGCCGCGATGCGGTCACCGGGCACACCGGCCTTGCCGAGGCGCTCGTCGTCACGACCGACCGTCTCGACGGTGACACCGGCGGCGGCGTTCACCTCAACGGCAACCGAACCCGTTGCCGCAGCGCCGGAGTGCAGACCGGCCAGACGCTTGAGAGGCGTGAAGCGCCAGATCTCCTCACGGCCACCCGGCACCTCGAACGCGTTCACGTCGTAGGACGTGAAGTGCTCCGCGCGCGAGGCAACCGGAACCAGACCGTGGGAGTGAGGTTGAGTCGACAGGGCGGCCATGTCAGCCGACGGCCCCTTCCATCTGCAGTTCGATCAGGCGGTTCAGTTCGAGGGCGTACTCCATGGGCAGCTCGCGCGCGATGGGCTCGACGAACCCGCGCACGATCATGGCCATGGCCTCGTCCTCGTTGAGGCCGCGCGACATCAGGTAGAACAGCTGGTCCTCGGAGACCTTCGAGACCGTGGCCTCGTGGCCCATCGCGACGTCGTCCTCGCGCACGTCGACGTACGGGTAGGTGTCCGAGCGACTGATGGTGTCTACCAGCAGCGCGTCGCACTTCACCGTCGACTTCGAGTGGTGCGCCCGCTTGTTGACCTGGACCAGGCCGCGGTAGGAGGTGCGGCCACCGCCGCGCGCCACCGACTTCGACACGATCGTCGAGGAGGTGTGCGGCGCCAGGTGGACCATCTTCGCGCCGGCGTCCTGGTGCTGGCCCTCGCCCGCGAACGCGATCGAGAGGACCTCGCCCTTGGCGTGCTCGCCCATCAGGAAGACGGCCGGGTACTTCATGGTCACCTTGGAACCGATGTTGCCGTCGATCCACTCCATGGTCGCGCCCTCTTCGGCCTTGGCGCGCTTGGTGACCAGGTTGTAGACGTTGTTCGACCAGTTCTGGATCGTCGTGTAGCGGCAGCGGCCGCCCTTCTTCACGATGATCTCGACGACGGCCGAGTGCAGCGAGTCGGACGAGTAGATCGGCGCGGTGCAGCCCTCGACGTAGTGCACGTAGGCACCCTCGTCGACGATGATCAGCGTGCGCTCGAACTGGCCCATGTTCTCGGTGTTGATCCGGAAGTAGGCCTGCAGCGGGATCTCGACGTGCACGCCCTTCGGCACGTAGATGAACGAGCCACCGGACCACACCGCGGAGTTCAGCGCGGAGAACTTGTTGTCACCGGCCGGGATCACCGAGCCGAAGTACTCCTTGAACAGCTCCGGGTGCTCCCGCAGACCCGAGTCCGTGTCGAGGAAGATGACGCCCTGTTCCTCGAGGTCCTCGCGGATCTTGTGGTAGACGACCTCGGACTCGTACTGGGCGGCGACACCGGCGACGAGGCGCTGCTTCTCGGCCTCCGGGATGCCCAGCCTGTCGTAGGTGTTCTTGATGTCCTCGGGCAGGTCCTCCCAGCTGGTGGCCTGCTTCTCCGTGGACCGCACGAAGTACTTGATCGAGTCGAAGTCGATCCCAGAGAGGTCGGCGCCCCAGTTCGGCATCGGCTTGAGGTCGAAGAGCTTGAGCGCCTTCAACCGGTACTCGAGCATCCACTCGGGCTCGTCCTTCTTCGCCGAGATGTCGCGGACGACGTCCTCGTTGAGGCCTCGGCGGGCGCTCGCGCCGGCAGTGTCCGAGTCGGCCCAGCCGAACTCGTAGTTGCCGAGAGACGCGATGGTCTCTTCCTGCGTGAGCGGAGACTGCACCGTGGTGGGCGTGCGCTGCTCGGCAGCGGCAGTCATGCGGGCTCCCCTCCATCATCTGGGATCCGTTGAACGTTCGGGATGTGCGTCGTGCAGACGGCATGGCCGCTTGCGATCGTCGCGAGGCGCTGCACGTGAGAACCGAGGAGATTCGCGAACGTCTCCGTCTCGGTCTCGCACAGCTGGGGGAACTCAGCCGCCACGTGGGCTACCGGGCAGTGGTGCTGGCACAACTGCTCGCCCACGCCGACGTGACGTGCCGACGCAGCGTAGCCCTCCCTGGTCAACGCGGCCGCAAGGGCCTTGGCCCGGTCAGCGGGTGTGGCCTGGGCCACGATCGCCGTCCGGTGCCGGTCCACGAGCGCGTCGACACGGCTCTGCGCGAACGCCTTGACCGCCTCCTCGCCGCCTGTCTGGGCGAGGAACCTGATCGCGGCGACCGCGAGGTCGTCGTAGGCGTGGCCGAACCGGGCGCGTCCGGCGTCAGTGAGCAGGAAGAGCTTCGCGGGACGGCCACGACCCCGTTGGGTCTGGCGCGGAGCGTCCCTCGTGGTCGCCTCGCCGTCCGCGAGCAGTGCGTCGATGTGACGGCGCACGGCCGTGGGGCTGATGCCCAGTTCCTCGGCAACGGCTGCCGCGGTGACCGGACCCTGCTCCAACAGGAGCCTGGCGACAGCGCGCCGAGTCTTGCCGTCGTGCTGTTGCACGGCGTCAAGGTGGGTCTCGGCGTTTTTCACAACACCAGTGTTGCGTATTTAGCCGGAGGTCGCAAAGATCGCGGTCACAGGGTGACCTGACTCACGGCTGAACGTGGCTGGATACGCTGCCCGCATGCCCACTTCCGGCGGAGCCGTGACTCCGGAGAGCGACCTCTTGAACGGTCGAGAGCGTCGCCAGCTGGACATCGTCCGTCGTTGGGGCACCATCGGCGCGCTGCTGCTGACCGTCGGATCGCTCGGCGGTGGCGCCGCACCCATCTACTCACCGCTGTACGGCGTGCCCGTTCTCGGACTTTTCTCGCGGATGCCTTCAGTCGCGATGGGGGTCGTCTGGACCGGCATCTTCATGATCGTGTCCGCGTGGCTGGCGCTCGGCCGGTTCGTGCGTCCTGGACGCGCGCGCCTGGTGTCACGCAGCCAGATGGACCGCACGCTGCTGATGTGGACCGTGCCGCTGGTCTTCTGCGTGCCGATGTTCTCGCGCGACGTGTATTCGTACTTGGCGCAGAGCGAGATCGCGGCACGCGGGTTGGATCCGTACGTCCTCGGCCCGGCCAACGCGCTGGGGGTCGACCACGTGCTGACGCGCGGTGTGCCGAACATCTGGCGTGAGACGCCCGCGCCGTACGGGCCGTTGTTCCTCGCGTTCGGCCGGCTGACCGCGATGGTGACCGGCGACCACGTGGTGTCCGGCGTGTTCGTGCACCGGCTGCTGGTGCTGTGCGGCCTCGCGATGATCGTGTGGGCGCTGCCGCGCCTGGCCGCCCGCTTCGGCGTGCCACCGGTCGGCGCGCTGTGGCTGGGCGCGCTGAACCCGTTGGTGCTGTTCCACATCGTCATCGGCGTGCACAACGACGGCCTGGCCCTCGGCCTGATGCTGGTCGGCCTGGAGCTCGCGATGCGCGGGCTGGAACCGTTGAAGTGGTCGTGGATCACCCTCGGCGCGGCGTTCATCGTGTGCGGCGCGATGGTGAAGATCCCCGCGATGGCCGCGCTCGGGTTCCTCGGCGTCCTGGTGGCCCGCAAGCTCGGCGGTCAGCTCAAGCACCTGGCACTGGCGGCCGGGGTGATGGCCGTGATCGCCGGAGTCGGCGTGGTCGCGATCTGCCTCGGCACGGGCTTCGGCTTCGGGTGGATCTCCACGCTGAACGTCGCCTCGACGGTGAAGTCGTGGATGTCGCCGCCGACCGCGCTCGGGTTCCTGGGTGCCGGCACCGGCATCATGCTGGGCCTGGGCAACCACACCGAGTCGATGATCGCGCTGACGCGGCTGCTCGGGCAGGGCATCTCCGCGGTGATCACCGTGGTGCTGCTGTGGCGCAGCTTCAAGGGGCGGATCAAGGCGATGAACGGCCTCGGGGCGGCGCTCGGCGCGATCCTGGTGCTCGGGCCGGTGCTGCAGCCCTGGTACGTGCTGTGGGCGGCGCTGCCGTTGGCCACCGCTGTCGTGGGACCCAAGTTCCGGACGTTCGCCATGGTCACGTCGGCGGTCATCGCGGTGATCCTGCCGCCCACCGGGTCCGCCTTCGACGGGCGGGCCTACACGGTGCCGCAGGCCGTGGCCGGGGCGGTGATCACGTTCGCGGTGTGCGTGCTGATCGCCCGGAAGCGGGTCGGGCCGTTCCTGAAGTCCGATCCCGCTGCCTGAGCGGGGTCGCGTTCAGGGTCGATGACGGGGTTGGTTGCGCGGGCACCGCCGGTTTCCGGAATTACCGCTTACTGAGTCAGCGTCGGACAGTTCACTCTTTGGTGTAAGGATTTAGGCGTTATCGTCTCGTGATCTTGCGGTAGATTAGAACACGTGAGCGAACCCGACCTTCCTCTTCTCTCTACCAGCGAGCTGCTTCGCAGTCTCGCCGATGAGGTGACGGAAATTCGGGCTCGTGAGCACGCGGTTCTGCGCAAAATTGCCGAACTGGATCGGCGTGGCGCGGCGAGCGAACTCGGTTACAAGGATTTGGCTCAGGTGTTGCAGCACGTGGTCCGCTGGAGCCGGAATACCGCCAAGCAGTGGGTGGCCAATGCCGGGCCGCTGGGGCCGGGGATCACGCCGACCGGTAGCGAGATCGCGCCCGCTCTTCCGGTGACCGCGTCGACGGCGGCCGAGGGCGCGCTGTCGATGGAGCATGTCGCGGTGGTGGCCGAGGTGATGAAGGATCTGCCCGCCGAGTACGAGCAGACCGTGGTCGACCTCGCGCGCGAACATGACCCGGTGGCGTTGCGGGCGATGGGCCGCAAGCTGGTCTACGCGCTCCTTCAGAACGACCCCGAACCACGCGATTCCGAACCAGCGCGGCAGGTCAACCAGCACGTGATGCGCTGGAAGGACGATTGCCTGGAGATCAGGGCGAAGCTGGACAAGGTCACCGGCGCCAAGTACGAGGCCCTGCTCGACCCGCTGGCCAAGCCCCGCCCCACCACGGCCGAGGAAGGCCCCGAC
>NZ_JBEXJN010000096.1:0-21592 GCF_040609115.1 Lentzea sp. NPDC004782 | reverse complement strand
GGGTATCTGCGGCCCTCCCGCTTTGTCCGGGGTGCTCTATTTCGGGCACATACAACCACCTCTGGTGGTGGAAGGAGCCCTTCATCGAGCCCCGATCTGGGACGAGGTCCGCGCCGTGGCGCAACGGCACCGCAACTCCGTCCTCCACACGGCATCGGCACTCGGCGTGGAACTGCTGGCCTAAGGCCGCGCGTGCACCGCCGCCCGCGCGCACCCGCCGGCGACGACGAGCAACCCGAACGCCACCCACACCGGCCACAGCTCGGAGTAGGTGATCGCCAGTGCGATGTTCGTGGCCCCCGCAGCCGTGAAGGCCGCCGCCAGCACGACCCAGAAGTAGAAGTACCGCCTGATCAAACCCACCCCCGTCCGCAGGAGCCGCCGCACCCTTCACCGCAACGTATCGAGCTTTGTGCTGCGCGGGTTACTGGTGGGGTCATCGACGATCCGGTACTACTGACCCGCATGACGACCGACACCGTGACCGGCTCCGACTACGGCAATCTCGTGCGCACGCACCTGACGCGCGTCGAACAGCACAACGCGGCCGCGCTCGACGACGTGGCCGAGCTCGTGCTGGCCGCCGTGCAGGCCGACGGCACGATCCTCACCGCGGGCGCCGGCCACTCCCTGGCAGCGGTCGCCGAAACGTTCTACCGGGCGGGCGGCCTGGCCTGCGTGCGCCCGATCTACCACCCGGAGCTGCTCCCGATGCACGGCGCCATCAGCAGCACGTCGGCCGAACGCCGCTCAGGCCTCGCGGGCGAGGTCCTGCGCGAAGCGGGCCTCGCCCCGCACGACGTCCTCTTCGTCTTCTCCACCTCGGGCGTCAACCACTACCCGGTGGAACTGGCCCAGGAAGCCGCGAACGCGGGCTGCCCGGTCGTCGCCGTCACCTCCGTGGCCGCCAGCGCCCAGGCACCGCGCCGAGCCGGCGTCACCCTGGCCGAGGTGGCCACCGTCGTCCTCGACAACCTGGTCCCGGCAGGCGACTCCACCTACCCGGAACACGCCCCGGTCACCGCCGCCGTCTCGACCCTGGCCACCACGTTCCTGTGGAACCTGCTGATGGTCCGCCTCGTCGACAAGGCAGGCGAGACCGGCGTCCAGCTACCGCTGTGGCGCAGCGCCAACGTCGAAGGCGGCGACGCGGCCAACGCCGACCTGCTCAGGCACTACCAGACCCGCATCCCGCAACTGGGTTGAGCAACAATACTCATCCCTTTCTCAGCAGGCGGCCGTTAGTCTCCCACCGGGGAAAGCACTTACCTGGGGGGACTTCACCTGTGGAGCAGAAAACTCGTAGATGGATCCTGATCAGCGGCGCCACCGCCACAGCCGCCATCGTCGGCGTGGCGGGCGTCCTGCTCTGGAGCCCAGACCCGGTCATCTCGGAAACAGAAGCGCCAAGACCAAGCGGCCAGGCCGAACACGCCGCCGAAGGCACCGCCGAACGCCCGGCCGACGTGGCCCGGTCCTTCTTGAGCGTGCTGTTCACCTCGGACGCCACCATGGCGGCCAACATGACCGACGCGTCAGACGCGGCCACCACGGCGATCAGGGCGACCAAATCGGGCATGGGCGCCTCCGCCTACCAAGCCCGCCTGGCAGCGGCCACACCACCACCGCCCGACGCCACCACCGCGGAGATCACGGCCTCCGTGACGTGGACGATGCCGAGCTCCAGCTCGCTGAAGTACGACATCAAGATCCCGATGCAGAAGTCCGGCAACCGCTGGCAGGTCCACTGGACCCCGACGATCATCCACCCGCAACTGACCGACGGCGCCTCCCTCACCTACCGCACGGCCCTGGCCGACGGCGCCCTCCTGGGCCGCGACGGCAAACCGCTGGTCCAAGGCACCCTGCCGGACGGCCTCTACAACGCGATCACGGGCCAAGTCGGCAACCTGAAGGGCGCCGACGGCTGGGAAGTCGGCATCACCACAGGCACCGCCTTCACCGCCCTGGACGGCAAAAAGCCGACGTCCGGCGAAAAGATCACCGTCACGATCGACCCCTCCCGCCAAGCAGCAGCCCAAGCCGCAGTGGACGCCCTCTCACAAGGCGCCGCCATCGTCGCGATCGACGCGAGCACCACCGAAATCCTGGCCGTGGCCCAGAACAAGTCCCTCTCGGGCACCAACCCGTTCATCGGCCGCTACGCCCCGGGCTCAACGATGAAGATCGTGACCGCCGCCGCGATCCTGAACGCGGGCCTGGCCCAGCCCAACACCTCCGTCGGCTGCCCGGCCACCGCCACCATCGGCACCCGCACCATCAAGAACGCCGACTTCGGCTACGACTCCATCCCGTTCCACAGCGCGTTCGCCTACTCCTGCAACACGACCTTCGCCGACCTGGGCTCCAAACTCGCCCCGAACGCCCTCCCGGACATGGCCAAGCGCTTCGGCCTGGGCGCCGACTGGACGGTCCAGGCCGCCGACACGAACACCGGCAAGGTCCCACCCGCCACGGGCGACCAGCAGGTGGAGAACAGCTTCGGCCAGGGCAACGTGGTGGCCAGCCCCTTCGGCATGGCCCTGGTGGCCGCCACCGTGGCCTCAGGCAGAACCCCGACCCCGACCCTCATGCGCGGCAAGCCCTCGGTCCCGAACGACGTGGCCGCCGCCCCACCAGCGGCAGTCCTCCAGCCACTCCGCGGCATGATGCGCGAAGTCGTCACCACCGGCACCGCCAGACAACTGGCCGGAATCCCCAACCTGGCAGGCAAAACCGGCACCGCGGAAGCAGGCGGCGGCAGCGCACACGGCTGGTTCGTGGGCTACCAGGGCAACGTGGCGTTCGCGGTCTTCGTGGAAAACGCAGGCTCCTCACAAAGCGCCCTGACCACAACCGCGGCCTTCCTGCGGGGCTGACCTCGCAACGCCTCTGATCGGGAGGTTGCGACAGGCCGGCCGGGTTCGTGGATGAAGGGTCCCTTCATCCACACCAGGTGGAGGAAGGAGCCCTTCATCGACAACGGGGCGCGCCTGGGCCAAGTCGCGGATCGCCAAGGCAACGGCAGCTCAGTACCCAGGCCCGACCTCAACCGGCTCAGCGAACTGAGTGTTGTAAAGCTCGGCATACCGCCCACCAGCGGCCATCAGCTCACCGTGCGTCCCCCGCTCGACGATCTCCCCACCCTCCAACACCAGGATCTGATCAGCAGCCCGAATGGTCGACAACCGGTGCGCGATCACCAGCGAGGTGCGGCCCACCAACGCCTCGGTCAACGCCTCCTGCACCGCTGCCTCGGACTCGGAGTCCAAATGCGCAGTGGCCTCATCCAGGATCACCACGCGAGGCCGGGCCAGCAACAACCGCGCGATCGTCAACCGCTGTCGCTCCCCACCGGACAACCGATACCCGCGCTCTCCCACCACCGTGTCGAGCTGGTCAGGCAACGAAGCCACCAGGTCCAGCAACCGAGCCCGCCGCAACGAGTCCCACAGCTCGTCGTCGGAAGCCCCCGGCGCCGCATACTCCAGGTTCGCGCGGATCGTGTCGTGGAACAGATGCCCGTCCTGCGTCACGACCCCGACGGTGGAGCGCAACGACTCGAACGTCAGGTCGCGAACGTCCACACCGGACAGTCGCACGGAACCGGAGTCCACGTCGTACAACCGGGGCACCAGCGAGGCCAGCGTCGACTTCCCGGCCCCCGACGACCCCACCAGGGCCACCAGCTGCCCGGCCTCGGCCTTGAAGCTGATGCCGTGCAACACCTCGTCGCCACCACGAGTGTCCAAAGTGGCCACAGACTCCAACGAGGCCAGCGACACCTTGTCCGCGGACGGGTACGCGAACCGCACGTCGTCGAACTCGACCGACACGGGCCCGGCAGGCACGGCACGAGCGTTCGCACGCTCCTGGATCATCGGCTCAAGATCCAGCACCTCGAACACCCGCTCGAACGACACCAACGCCGTCATCACGTCGACGCGAGCATTGGCCAGGGCAGTCAACGGCGCGTACAACCGGGTCAGCAGCAACGCCAGCGAAACCACGGTGCCCGCGGCCAGGTGCCCGGTCAGCGCCAGGTATCCGCCCAGCCCGTAGACCAGCGCCTGAGCCAGTGCCGACACCAGCGTCAGCCCGGTCATGAACCACCGGGTGGCCATGGCGGTCCGAATGCCGATGTCGCGGACCTTCGCCGCCTTCTCGGAGAACTCGACCTCCTCGCGGTCGGGACGCCCGAACAGCTTCACCAAGGTCGCGCCCGGCGCGGAGAAGCGCTCCGTCGACTGCGTGACCATCGAGGCGTTCAACGCCGAGGCCTCGCGCTGCATGTCGGCCATCCGCCGCCCCATCCGCTTGGCGGGCAGCACGAAGACCGGCAGCAGCACCAGCGCCAGAGCGGTGACCTGCCACGACAACGTGAACATCACGCCGAGCGACAGCGCCAGCTGGATGACGTTCGTGACGAAGCCCGACAACGTCGAGGTGAACGCGCGCTGGGCGCCGATCACGTCGTTGTTCAGCCGCGACACCAGCGCACCGGTGCGGGTGCGGGTGAAGAACGCGACGGGCATCTTCTGCACGTGCCCGAACACGGCGCGGCGCAGGTCGTAGATCAGCCCTTCACCGATGCGGGCCGACTGCCACCGCTCGACCACGCCGAGACCGGCGTCCACGACCGCGACCAGCGCGATGACCACCGCCAGCCACACCACGACCGACGGCGCGGAGCCGCGGACGATCGCGTCGACCACCCGGCCGGCCAGCAGCGGGGTCGTCACCGCGAGAACCGACGAGATGACCGTCAGCAACAGGAAGAACACGAGCTTCGCCCGATGCGGCCGGGCGAAGGCCAGCACGCGACGGAAGGTTCCCCGGCGCACCTTGCCAGGCGCGTCCGAGGTCACCCCCATCATGAATCGCCAGGAGCTGTAACCGTCCACGCCCTATAGAACAGCACATGGGTCTGACAATTCCGTGACCTGGGAGAATTCAGCCCTGGGCGGACAGCGCGGCCGCGAGCGACGACAGCCTGCGCAGCTGGGCGGCGCGTTCCAGCGCCAGCTGCTCGTCCAGCGCCGGGCCGGTCGCCGCGGAGGCGATCAGGGCCAGCGTCTCGGTCACCGCACCCGGCAACGGCTTCAGCACGGCGGCGACCAGGTCCTCGACCGCCTTGTCCAGCCCGGAGGCGGGCACGACGGAGTTCGCGAGGCCGATCTGCAACGCCTCCGAAGCCGGAACCCGGCGGGAGGTCACGCACATCTCGGCCGCGCGCGAGTAACCCACGAGACGCACCAGGGGCAGCGTTCCGCCGAGATCGGGCACCAAACCCAGCCCGGTCTCGGCCATGCAGAACTGCGCGTCCTCGGTGAGCACGCGGAAGTCGCACGCCAGCGCCAGCTGGAAACCCGCGCCGATGGCATGCCCCTGCACCGCGGCGATCGTCACCCGTGCCGGGTCGCTCAACCACGTGAACGCGGCCTGGTACGAGGCGATCTTCGCGTCCGCCTCCGCGGCGGGCAGCGACAGCATCACCCCGAGTCCACCGGGTTCGCCGTCGACGGGTTCACCGGTGAACATGCGCCGGTCCAGGCCGGCCGAGAAGGCGCGACCGGAACCCCGGACGACCACGACGCGGACGTCCGGGTCCAGCTGTTCACCGAGGTGCCGCAACGCCTGCCAGGTGGCGGGCGTCTGTGCGTTGAGCACGTCGGGACGATCGAGCGTGATGGTCGCGAGCGGCCCGGAGATCGCGAGCCGAACGCCACCGCGCTCGAGCACGCCAGCGTCGATGGCGGGCACTGGCATGGTCATTACCTCCGGCGCACTAGAAGCTAGTTACCGGAGAGTAGCAGTCTGAGTTGTGGTTACTTCTTCTTCGTCCGGGTGGCGCCACCGCGACCGCGCAGCGTGACGCCGGATTCCGACAGAACCCGGTGCACGAAGCCGTAGGAACGCCCGGTGCTTTCGGCCAAAGCCCGGATGCTCGCGCCCTTTTCGTACTTCTTCTTCAGGTCAGCGGCCAGCTTGTCCCGCGTGGCGCCGGTGATCCGGGCACCCTTCTTCAGGTCAGCCACCTTGTCCCGCCTTCCGTACGAGCAGGTCGGGCCGTTCGACGGCCCCTGTCGTCGCAATGATCGAACAGGAACCGGCAGAACGCCAGGTGATCAAGCAAAGAGATCGCCGAACGGTCGATTCGATCACACTCAGTTGATCACAGGGTGCGCTCGGTAGTCCTTTGACGGGTGGAGATCACGCCAGTTGCACGAGTTCGAGGTAGTCCTCGGACCAGTGATCCTCCGTGCCGTCGGGCAACAGGATCACGCGCTCCGGCTCCAGCGCCTCGACCGCACCGGGGTCGTGCGTCACGAGCACGACCGCGCCCTCGTAGCGCCGCAACGCGTCGAGCACCTGCTCGCGCGAAGCCGGGTCGAGGTTGTTGGTCGGCTCGTCCAGCAGCAGCACGTTCGCGGCCGACGACACCAGACCGGCCAGCGCCAGCCGGGTCTTCTCGCCACCGGACAACGTGCCCGCGGGCTGGTCGAGCTGCTCACCGGAGAACAGGAACGTGCCGAGCAACGACCGCAGCCGCTGCTCCTGCTCGTCCGGCGCCATGTGCCGGATGTTCTCCCACACCGAGGCGCCGTGGTCGAGCGTCTCGTGCTCCTGCGCGAAGTAGCCGATCTTCAGCCCGTGACCGGGCACGACCGAACCCGCGTCGGCCTTCTCGGACCCGCCCAGCAACTTCAGCAGCGTCGTCTTGCCGGCACCGTTCAGGCCGAGCACGACGACCCGGGAACCCTTGTCGATGGCCAGGTCCACGCCGGTGAAGATCTCCAGCGAACCGTAGGACTTGCTCAGTCCCTCTGCGGTCAAAGGGGTTTTGCCGCACGGGGCCGGCGCGGGGAAGCGGATCTTCGCGACCTTGTCGTGCTGGCGTTCCTCGTCCAGGCCGTCGAGCAGCTTCTGGGCGCGCTTCGCCATGTTCTGCGCCGCAACGGCCTTCGTGGCCTTCGCGCCCATCTTGGCGGCCTGCGTCATCAACGCGCCGGCCTTCTTCTCGGCGTTGGCGCGCTCACGACGACGGCGCTTCTCGTCCGTCGCACGGGCTTCGAGGTACTTCTTCCAGCCGAGGTTGTAGATGTCGACCTCGCCGCGCGTCGCGTCGAGGAACCACACCTTGTTCACGACGTCGTCGAGCAGCTCCACGTCGTGCGAGATCACGACGAGCCCGCCGTCGTGGGACTTGAGGAACCCCCGCAGCCACATGATCGAGTCGGCGTCGAGGTGGTTGGTCGGCTCGTCGATCAGCAGGACCGTGCTCGACTTCGCGCCGATGCCGGCCTCGGACGCGGCGAACAGGATGCGCGCCAGCTCCACGCGACGGCGCTGACCACCGGAGAGCGTCTTGAGCTGCTGCTCCAGCACGCGGTCCGGCAGGCCGAGGTTCGAGCAGATGCGGGCGGCCTCGGACTCGGCGGCATAGCCACCGAGGGCCGCGAACCGCTCTTCGAGCTTGCCGTACTTGGTGACGGCGGTTTCGAGCTCGTCCGGGTCGACCAGCTCGGCCATCTTCGACTGCGCCTTCTCCATGTCGCGCAGCAGCTGGTCGAGACCGCGCGCGGACAGCACGCGGTCCTTGGCGATGACGGACAGGTCGCCCTCGCGCGGGTCCTGCGGCAGGTAGCCGAGCTCGCCCTTGCGCGTGACGGTACCGCCGTAGGGCTGGCCTTCGCCCGCGAGGACGCGCAGCGAGGTGGTCTTGCCGGCACCGTTGCGGCCCACGAGGCCGATGCGGTCGCCGGGCTGAACGCGCAGGTTGGCGCCGCTCACGAGAATGCGCGAGCCCGCGCGCAACTCCATGTCGGTTGCGGTGATCAAGAGAAACTCCGGGCAGATGGTTTCGGGTACGGCAGAGGTCGGCGCGTACTCGGCCTACTCCAGGAGGATCACGACCCCAGTCTACGGCCTCGCGACCACCGAATTTCCCACCTGTGGCCAGGCGCATAGATTGCCGGCCATGAGCGAAGACTTCTCCGGCAAGACTGCGCTGGTCACCGGCGCGTCCCGCGGCATCGGCCTCGGCATCGCACGCGAGCTGCTCTCCCGCGGCGCCTCGGTCACGATCACCGGCCGCAAGGCCGACCAGCTCGCCGAGGCCGCGAGCCGGCTCGGCGGCAAGGTGCTCACGGTCCAGGGCAACGCGGGCGACGACGCGTCGCGTCAGGAGGTCGTGGCGCGCACGGTCGAGGAGTTCGGCAGCCTCGACGTGCTCGTGAACAACACCGGCATCAACCCGCAGTTCGGGTTCCTGATGGACGCCGACCTCGACGCCGTGCGGAAGATCTTCGACGTCAACGTGGTGGCAGCACTCGGTTTCACGCAGCTCGCGTGGAAGGCGTGGATGGGCGAGCACGGCGGCGCGGTCGTGAACGTCGCGTCGATCGGCGGCATCCGGTCCACCGGCGTCATCGGCGCGTACGGGGCGTCCAAGGCGGCGTTGATCCGCCTCACCGAGGAACTCGCGTGGCAGCTCGGCCCGAAGGTGCGCGTGAACGCCGTCGCTCCCGCCGTGGTGAAGACGAAGTTCGCCGAGGCGCTGTACGTCGGCCGCGAGGAGGAAGCCGCGCAGCAGTACCCGATGAAGCGGCTGGGCACCCCGGAGGACGTCGCCGCGCTCGTGGCCTTCCTCTGCTCCGACAACGCTTCCTGGATCACCGGCGAGACCGTGCGCGTCGACGGCGGCCTGCTCGCGACGGGCACCGCGGGTTAACGAGCACGTCCCGCGGGCCACGCGGCCAGTGCGAGTTCGGCGGTCTCGGCGAGCTCGGCCGCGGTGGCCCCGTCACGGGCACGTTGCGACATGCCCTGGACGACCGCGCCGAAGTAGGCGGCCAGCGCACGAGGGCTGGCCGCCTCCGGCAGCTCCCCGGCCCGCTGTGCCGTCCGCAGGCGGGCTTCGAAGACGGCCAGGTTGCCGTTGCGCAGATCGCGCAGGTACGCCTCCATGTCGGCGTCCTGCGTGGTGACGTTGGTGGCCGCGCTGATCGTCAGGCATCCGGCCGGGTGGGCGGGGTCGGGATAGATGACCGCCGCTTCGCGCAGGATGCGGGCGAACGCGGCGAACGCGGTGGGTTCCTCCTCCAGGGCAACGCCGATGAATGCGCCCACGGGTGAGCGCCCGTAGTTGTCCACCACTTCCTTGAACAGGGACTTCTTGTCCCCGAAGGCCGCGTACAGGCTGCCCGGCCTGATGCCCATCGCCTCGGTCAGCTCGCCGACCGACGTGGCCTCGTAGCCGCGTTCCCAGAACAACCGGGTGGCCGCGGTCAGTGCGGCGGCGCGGTCGAACGTCCTCGGCCGCCCTCGCTTGGCGCGCGTGTCAGTCACGCCCCAATTTTAGAGCGTTCGCTCAAGAACCCGTGCTAGCCTATTTGTTGAGTGTTCGACCAACAAATCGAGGAGACATGGGCACACGCACGCTCGAAGGAAAGATCGCCCTGGTCACCGGTGGCAGCCGCGGCATCGGCAGTGCCATCGCGCGCCGTCTCGGCCGGGACGGTGCGACCGTCGCCGTCGCCTACGCCCGCGACGAGACGGCGGCGGACGAGGTCGTCAGGCACATCCGCGAGGACGGCGGCCAGGCCTTCGCCCTGCGCGCGGAACTGGGACGGCACGGTGACGCGGCCGCGCTGTGGGCCGCCTTCGACGCCCACGCACCCGGCGAAGGCGTCGACATCATCGTCAACAACGCCGGCATCGGCCGCAGCTCCGCACTGGACTCGCTGACCGAGGACGACTTCGACGCGGTCTTCGCGGTGAACGTGCGCGCGCCGTTCTTCATCGTGCAGCAAGGGTTGAAGCGGCTGCGCGACGGCGGGCGGATCGTCAACATCTCCAGCGGCGCGGCACGCCTCGCCATGCCGGAGATCATCGCTTACGGCGCCACCAAGGGCGCGCTCGACACGTTCACCCTCAACCTCGCCAAGGAACTGGGGCCGCGAGGGATCACCGTGAACTCGGTGGCGCCCGGCATCATCGACACGGACGTCAACGCGGGGTGGTTGCGCGGAAATCCGGAGGCGCAGGCCAGGGCGGCGTCCGTGGCCGCGCTGGGCCGGGTCGGGCAGCCGGAGGACGTGGCCGACGTCGTGGCGTTCCTCGCCTCCGACGACGCCCGCTGGGTGACCGGCCGGGTGATCGACGCGACCGGCGGTTCCGGGCTCTGAGCCCGCTGAGCAGTTACGTGGATGAAGGGCGCCTTCATCCACACCAGGTGGAGGAAGGCGCCCTTCATCCACCTCATCTCAGTCCCGGGGCACACCGAGCACGTGGAGGAACGCGGCGGCGGCCGGGGTCAGGCCCGCGGTGCTCCACACCAGGTGCTCCACCCGTGACGGCCCGTTCGTGATCGGCAGGGTCACCACCCCGTTGAGCTGCGGCGTGTACCGCGAGGGCAGCACGGCGACGCCGAGCCGTTCCCGGATGAGCCCCGCCATCAGCTCGGCCGTCGTCACCTCGAACGCGACCTCGCGGTGCACTCCGGCCGCGGCGAACGCCTGGTCGGACTGCGTGCGTCCGGGCGAGCCGGACGGGAAGTCGACGAACAGCTCCCCGGCGAGCGTCTCGAGGTCTGTTTCCGCTTGCCGGGCAAGGGGATGCGCGGGCGCGACGACGGCCACGTGCTCGTCGCGCGCCAGTTCGTGCCCGCGCACGCCCTCCGGTTCGGCGCCGGGTGGCAGGCCGAGGAAGGCGAGGTCGAGGACGCCGCCGCGGATCTGCGTGACGAGCTCGTGGCTGGGCGCCATCCGCAACGCGACCCGCACCTGCGGGTACCTGTCGCGGAACACCTTCAGCGCGGCGGGCAGGTCCACGGCGGCGACGGTGGGGATCACCCCGATCACGACCCGGCCGCGCACCTCCCCGACGGCCGCCGCGACCTCGGCCGCCGCCCGTTCCGCGAAGTCGAGGCACTGCCGGGCGGACGGCAGGAACGCCGCGCCCGCCGGGGTCAGCCGGACGCTGCGGCTGGTGCGGTAGAACAGCCGGGCGCCCAGCTCGCGTTCGAGCCGGGCGATCTGGTGGCTCAGCGCCGACTGCACGACGAGGCACCGCCGGGCCGCCTGCGTGAAACTGCCGGTCTCGGCGACCGCCACCACGTACCGCATCTGCTGGAGCTCCACAGATCTATCGTGAATCACGATAGATCAGATGAAAAGCATGTGTTGGACTCATTGATCGCGCGGTCCAAGACTGGACGACGTGAGAAACCAACTTCGCCTCGCGCTCGCGGCGTTCGCGCCGGTGGTCTGGGGCTCGACCTACGTCGTCACCACCGAGCTGCTGCCCGCCGGGCACCCGCTGTTCGCCGGACTGATGCGCGCCCTGCCCGCCGGCCTGGTGGCCCTGGCGCTGACCAGGACGCTGCCGCACGGTTCCTGGTGGCGGCGGGCCGCCACGCTCGGTGTGCTCAACATCGGTCTGTTCTTCCCGTTCCTGTTCATCGCCGCCGAACGCCTGCCGGGTGGCGTCGCGGCGACTCTCGGCGCCGCGCAACCGCTCGTGGTGGCGCTGCTGGCCGTGGGCGTGCTCAAGGAAAGTCCGTCCGCCTGGCGGTTCGCGTGGGGCGTGATCGGCGTGGTCGGTGTCGGGCTGGTGGTGCTGGGCCCGGCCGCCGGGTTCGACGTGATCGGCGTGCTGGCCGGGCTGGGTGGCACCGCGACCATGGCGCTCGGCGTGACGCTGACGAAGAAGTGGGGCAGGCCCGCCGGGGTGGGCCCGATGGCGTTCGCGGGCTGGCAGCTGACGGCGGGCGGGCTGTTCCTGGTGCCGGTGACGTTCCTGTTCGAGGGCGCACCACCCGCGATCGGAGTCAACGCCCTGGTCGGCTACCTGTGGCTCGGCGGCGTCGGCGGTCTGCTCGCCTACGTCCTGTGGTTCCGGGCGATCACGACCCTGCCGGTCACGTCGGTCTCGATGCTCGGCCTGCTCTCGCCGATGGTCGCCGCACTGCTCGGCGTGGTGGTGCTCGGCCAGACGCTGGATCCCGTCCAGCTCACCGGTTTCGCCCTCGCGCTGGCCGCGATCGTCGCGAGCCAGCGGCCGGCACCCGTGCTCACCAGGGGAGTTCTGCAGTGAAGATCGCCGTGATCGGTGCCGCCGGAATGGTCGGGTCGCGGGTGGTGACCGAAGCCCTGCACCGCGGGCACGACGTGACAGCGGTGTTCGGTCACCGGACGGCGGCCTCGTGCTCGACGACAGTCGTTACGTGCCAACGCACATCCGGCCCATCGCGGCGGCGAGCGCACCGGCACCTACCGGCGTGGCGCTGACGTGCTGCTCACCGGCCCCTCCTCGATCTCGGCCGAGGACCTCGCCGTCGCCGTGGTCGACGAGCTCACCGAACCGGGCGCGGACCGGCACTTCACGATCGCGACGAGCCGGATCTGAACGGGCTCAACGCGACGTCGGCAGCACCGGCTCCGTGTCGGTCGTCGTCGAGATCGGGTTGACGGAGGTCTCCGGCGGCGAGCCGGGCGACGTCGTCGACCGCGCCGGCGGCTGGACCGAGCTCGGCAGCGGGGTCGTGGTCTGCGGTGTCGTGGGCAGCGCGGGCGAGCTCGGCTGCGGCGCCGGGGTCGTCGTGGTCGTCGTGGACGGCCCCGGCACCAGCGGCTCCGGCGGCTTCGCGGCCGGCAGCACCGCCAGTGCCACGGCCACGACGCCCACGGTCGCGAGCCCGGTGCCGGCCACGGCGATGGTGCGCCGCCGGGTCCGCACGGCCCGGCCGCGCTGGATGAGGTCGGCGGCCGTGACGGCACGCGGTGGCGCCTCTTCCGCGTGCAGAGCGGAGAAAGTCGCCCGCAGGTCGTCCTCGCGAACCATCACACCTCCAGCCTCAGGTGATCGAACTCCGGCCCCAGCTTGCGCCGCAACGTCTGCAGGCCCTTGCTGCTCTGCGACTTGACCGTGCCGGTCGAGCAGTTCAGCGCGGCCGCCGTCTCCTCGACGCTGAGATCGTGCCAAAAGCGCAGCACGAGGACAGCGCGCTGCCGTGCGGGCACGGCGGTGAGCGCCTGCCACACCACGAGCCTGTCCTCCGCCGCGGCGACGGAGGACAGGCCCTCCGGGGGTGTGTCAGTCAGCTTCTCCCTGCGCCAGCGCACCTTCCGGCGTTCGGCGAGGAACGTCCGCACGACGATCTGGCGCAGGTACGGCTCCAGCCCCGACCGGTCGCTGAGCTTGGGCCCGGCCAGGTACAGCTTCAAGAACGCCGACTGCATCACGTCCTCCGCCTCGTGCCAGTTGCCGCACAACAGGAACGCGGTGAAGCGCATCGAGTCGGCGCACCGGTCGAAGCAGTCGGTGAACTCGGCCTCCCAGTTCAGCGGTGACTCCCTACCGTGCGGGCGTCGTCGGGATCGGCGGCGTCGTCGGCAGCGCCGGGCTCGTTCGCACCGGCGGGGTCCAGGTCGTCGGCGGCTGGGTCGGCAGCGGCGTCGGCAGGATCGACGACGTCGGCGGCAGCGTGGTCGACGGCGCTCCCGGCGACGTGGTCGCGGTCGTCGTCGACGGCACACCGGGCGAGGTCGTGGACGGCGCTCCCGGCGAGGTGGTCACCGTCGTGGAGGGCAGACCCGGCGACGTCGTCACCGTGGTCGCCGGCGGTTGCGGAGCCGAGGTCGTGGGCGGTGCGGGGTTGCCGCCGCCGCTCAGCGCCAGCGCGGGCACCGCGATGCCGACGGTCCCGAGGGCCACGGCTCCCGCCACGATCACCATTCGTTTGCGCACTTGCGACTCCAGCAGGTCGGTGGTGCCCCGGTCAGGCACCCTCACCCGTATCCATGCGGTCGGCCTCAAGTCCGGTTGCCCCTGTGTCCTGGATCACGATCTCGACGCAGCGAGCCCGTTGCGCGGCCTCGTCGAGCACCGCGCGCCGCGGTTCGGGGACGTCCAGCACCCGGTCCTCGGCCTTGCCGAAGACGTCCGTGAGCCTGCGGTCGTTGCGCAGGACGTCCAGCGCCTGCCAGTCGCCGCCCAGCACGACGCCGTCCAGCTGGGCGAGCCTCGGCACGATCACCCGGACCACGTCGTCCGCGGCGGCCTGCAGCGCGACGCGGGCCTGCCCCTCGCGGCGCCGCGCGAACCGCTGCTGCGACCAGCCACCCGCCCGGATGCGCCCGTGCACCTGCTTGCGGTCGGTGGTCGACACCTCGATCTTGCCGCCGAACGCCACACCGACGCTGTGCCCGCCGAGTCGCACGAGGATCAGGCCGATGCGCCGCGGCGTCGTCAGCCTTTCGATCACTTCTTCCACGGATGTGCCACCGCGCGTGGCGAACGAGGCCGTCGCACCGTCCGCTGCCGTGATGGTGACCACACCCGGTTCGACGCGGGTCCCGACGCCGCCGTGCCGGTCGGCGAACCTGCCGATCCACCCCGCGATCCGTTCGGGTTCGACCTCGACGGCCCGTCCACCGGGAACCGGCCGCACCCGGCTCACGCGACCGCCACCCACACGGGCACGCGGTAGCCGCTCTCCCCCGGCGCGAGCCGTTGCACGCTCATGAACCCGGCGGCGCCGAGCGCCTCCTGCATCTCGGCCGCGGAGAGGACCCTGTGGCGCGTGGAGGCCGTTCCGGCGATTTCCCACCCCGAGGTACCCCGGAGGAGCGTTACGACCTCCAGGCCGTACGACAGGCCGTCAGGAGCCCAGTCCCAGAGCTGCACCGTGACCCGGTCGCCGTGCACCCTCGGCGGAGGGGCGGTCGGCCGCAGCGCACCGAGCCGGTCGAGCTCGGGAACGGCCGCCACCAGCACCCCGCCCGGCCGCAGCGACGCGTGGGCGAGTGTGAGGATGTTCTCGAGGGACTCCTCGTGCGCGAGCCGCGGCAGCAGGTCGTCCGTGGCCCGCACCGCGTCCACCTGGACGCCGGGAACCACGTCGAGCAGGTCGACCACCGCGTGCGAACCGGGTCCGAGCACCGCGCCGGCCACCGACGTCAGCACGTCGAGGTCGTTCACCGTGCACACACTAGAGCCATCTCAACACGAGGCGTGAACTGCACTTCTATGTTACTGATCGGTTCGAAACGCTTGACAGATGAGTCTCGAAAGCGTGAACTCGTCAACCGTATGGATTAACCATTGACTCCATCCGGTCTCGACCAGCGATGTTCACGGACGGGTAGGGTCACTGGGGCGTGATCTTATGACAGCGGGGAGTCACCATGACCACTGCTGCCGGTCGACCAACACTGACCGTTGACGACACCGACTCAACGGGCCACGGCAGCCTTACGCAGCTCTTGACCACGGGACCGTTCCCGGAGGCCTTGAGGGCTGCGATCAAGGCGAGCCGTCTCAGCCTCGACCGCATCCAGCACCGGTTGGCACTGCGCGGCGTGACCATCAGCGTCGCGACGCTCAGCTACTGGCAGTCAGGACGGCGAAGGCCTGAACGCCCTGAATCACTGGAGGCGCTGCGGCACCTCGAGTCGGTCCTGGGCGTGCCTGCGTCGGGTCTGTCGGCGCTGCTCGGCCCGCCTCGCCCGCGAGGCCGCCGTTGCCGCCCGACCACGATGATGCCGATCGACGCCCTCTGGGCGCGTCGCGAGCGGGTCGCGAACCTGCTCTCGAAGGTCGACACGTCGTCGGACCTGAAGCTCGGCAGGATCAGCCAGCACGACCGCATCGAGATCTCTGCCGACGGCGGGCAGAAATCCGTGTGGGTGCGCCAGATCCTCCGCGCGGAACAGGACGGCCCCGACCGCTGGGCGCTCGTGTTCGAGACCGAGGAGAGCGACGTCCTCCCCGAGATCGTCAACGTGCGCAACTGCCACCTGGGCCGCATCGCCCGCGACCACGAAGCCAACATCATGGTCGCGGAGATGATGTTCGAACGCCCGTTGACCCGGGGCGAGACCCTCATCATGGAATACCAGCTGGTGTTCCCCGAGGGCCACGCCCCCAAGGGCAACAACACGTTCGCTCGCAAGTTCCGCCTGCCGGTCCGCGAGTACGTGATCGAGGTCCGCTTCGACGAGGCCAACCTCCCGTCCCGCGTGCAGCAGTACAGCGTGCCCGCGGGCGACGAGACCCCGTCGCGGCGCCGCAACCTGACCCTGGACTCGGGCGGCGGCGTGCACGCCGTGGCCCTGGGCTTCGGTCCGGGCGTGTTCGGCATCCGCTGGGAGTGGCCGAACCGCTAGGCACCAGGTTCCGCGAAAAGGGCGCTTCCCACCGGGAGGCGCCTTTTTCGCTGTCCACGCGGGCAAAACAGGCCCTGGCACCCCGAAGAGGTGCCAGGGCCTGCTCCGTCGAACTCAGACCCAGCCGGCCACGTGCAGCGTCACGTTCCGGATCGATCCCTTGTCGGACGAGACGACGTCTGCGACCTTGAACACCCAGGTGCCGTCAGCCGAATCCGCCAGCAACGAGGACAACGTCCCGGAAGCGGGCTTCCAGGCCCCGGTGAACGGCGCGTCCGCGCTCGACACGGACGAGAACGACCGGGTGGCCGAGTCGTCGAACACGGCCTGACAGATGTTGTTACCGGTCCCGCCGGACCGCGAGAACAGCGTCACGGTCTTACCCGCGGGCGAGGTCAGCGTGCCGACCAGGTCCCCGACGAACGTGTGGTCGATGCCCACCGTCGTAGCGCCCTCGGCGGTGGTGCAGGTCGCCCCGTCCACCGAGAACTTCAGGTTCGACGCGCCACCGACACCGCTGACGGGCAGCGAGATCGACACGCCCGTCTGGTCGTTGTCCGGGATGGCCACCGGCGCACCGGTGTACGCGAACGTCTTGAACTCGCGCGACGGCTCACCCACGCGCAACGTGAACGAGGCCGACGTCGGCGAGGTCGCACCGGAGAACGTCACCCGAGCGTCGAGCTTGACCGCCGATCCCAGAGCAGCCGACGCGGGCACCGTCACCTTGTAGGTGTTGGACACCGTCTGGCCGGGATCGATGTTGCCGTAGTACTTGGACCGCGGCGCGACCGTCACACCCGCGGTCGACGACGACAGCACGACCGAGGTCGAAGCGGCGGTGCCGTCTCCGCCGTTCGTCACCGGCACCGCCACCGTCGCGGTGGTGCCCGGCTTGAGGTACTGGCTGCCGTCGGCGTCGTTCACGATCGTCGGCTTCTGCGCGCGGGCCAGCGCCTGCGGCGACGCGCCCGTGTAGGCCAACGCCCTGTCCGCCATGACGATGCCGGCACCGGTGCGGTTGTCCACACCGGACTCGACGATGTCGATCGCCGTCGAGACGAGGGCTTCCTTGACCTCGGCGGGCTTGAGCGTCGGGTTGCCGGACAGGATCAGGCCGGCGATGGCGGCGGCGTTCGGGGCCGCGGCCGACGTGCCGAAGAACGGCGAGAAGCCCGGCACCGACGTGGTCACGCCGTCGGCCGCGGTGATGTCCGGCTTCTGCCGCGTCTCGGCCAGCGGCGTGCCGTCCGGCGCGAAGAACAGCTTGCGCGGGCCGTCGGAGGTGAAGCGCTCCGGCTTCTGCGTGCTGTCGTAGGCGTTCGGGAACGGGCCCTTCGGGTTCGCCGGGTCACCGGGCTGCAGGTCGAACGGCAGCGCCTGCGCGGCCGGGGCCGCCGCGACCGAGATCGCGCCCTTGGCCGCCGAGTGGCCGACGGTCATGCCGGGCGTGACGAACTTCTTGAGACCGTCGGCGGAGTCGGCGAACCGGCCGCCGAACAGCGACAGCGAGAAGTACTTGTCCTCACCGCGGAACTTCACGACCGCGAGACGCGTGCCCGTCGAGCTCGTGGGCGTGTTGAGGCGCTCGAACGGGTCCTGCGCGCCGTCCTGGTTGTTCTGGCTGAAGGCGACAACGTTGCCTTGAGCGTTGACCAGGTAGAGGTCGTAGTCGTTGACCGACTGGCCGAGCGGGTCGGCCCAGTGCAGCGTCACCGGCGTGTCGCCCGAGTAGTTCGACAGCGGGTTGAACAGCTGCTTGGCGTTCGGGTTCGGGTCGAAGTCGTGCGCGGAACCGGCGAACTTGCCGACGCCGACACCCGAGTCGACGAACATGCCCTCGTAGTGGCCGGACGTGCCGTCGGCGACGTTGCCCTGGTTGCCCGCGCTGGAGAAGTAGACAGCGCCGTCCGCGGCGACCGCGTCCACGGCACGCGCGATGATGCCGTCCTGGAACGGCGACTCGTTGAAGTAGATGACGTCGTCGACGATGACGTCGCAGCCGAGCTGGAAGCGCAGCTTCTTGATGTTGTCGGCGAAGCTCGCGTCGCCGTTGAAGGCCGTGGCGAACCCGAGCTCGGCGTTGGGCGCGAGGTCGTGCAGGATCTCGAGCATCGCCGTGCCCTCGTCACCGTCGCCGGCCTGGCCGGGCACCACGTCGACGGCAGGCAGCTCACCGGAAGCCTGCGACACGGCCAGGGAGTTGATCCCGTCCGACAGCGCACAGAGCTTCACGCCGACGCCCGTCACGTGGAACGAACCACGCGCGGCCTCGGCGCTGTGGGCCTTGTCGCCCTCGCTGATCTTGACGTCCTTGGCGGACAACTTCGTCTCGGAGAGCCTGCGCTCGATCTCCCGAGCCTTCTCCTCTTTGGACGGTGCGGCCTTGCGGTTCTTGGTGTCCCGCTTGTTCTTCACGTCCTGCGTCATCGCGTCGCTGCCCGGCTCGACGCGGGCGACGTCGGAACGCCCGGCGATCTCGGAGATCTTCGCGACCGGAACTTCCGCGCGCACGGTGCGGTACTCGGAGGACACTGCCCGGATCTGTCCGCCCACCGCGCGGACAGCGTTGACCAGGTCCTCGGAGTACTGCTTGGCACGGATGTCGACGAGCGTGGTGGACTTCGGCGTCACGGCAACGCCGGTCTGCACCTGGGGAAGGGCGCTCGTCGTGCCCATCTGGGTGCGCTTGCGCGCCTCCACCACGAGCGTGCTGTCCACTTTGGACTCAGCCGGGCTGAGCGACTTCTTGATGCTCTGCAGCGCGGCGATCTGGGCCGCGGTGCGGTCGGTGATGGTCTTGGCGGCCTTGGTCGGATCGGCCGACGCGGGCGTGACCGCGGTGAGTGCGGCCAGAAGAACTGCGGTACCTGCGGTGACTAACGTCGTGCCTCTTCGAGATCGGCGCACAGGGCTTCTCCCCCGAACGTTGGCGTGCCCCGACACTCGACTCCCCATCCGGGCACGCGGCCTGCGGCCGGATGATCCCGGCCGAGGCGCCAACGTATGGCGACCGACTGATCACAGTCAGCATCCTTTTGGGCTACTTCCCACTTAGCAGACGCAATCACACTTCACAGAACAAACGCGTCAGTCCACAACTGACCCGTCCGGCCGGAAAGGGCTTCCAGCAACGCCGCGGCCTGGTTGTCGGTGAGCGACGCGACGAAGTCGACCACGGCCCGCCCGCGCGCCAGTCCCCGCACGACATCCGGCCCGATCGGCAGCTCGCCAACGGAACCGACCAATGTGGACGGCTCCGTCCGGGCGAGCGCCGCGTACTCCGTTTCGGCCAGCTCGACGAGGTCGTGCAGCCTGCGCGGCAACCGATCCGCCTCCGTCCGGTCCGTCACCCACTGCTCCAGCGCGTCGACCAGCGACGTGAGCAACCGCGCCTGACCCCGTTGGTGCAACGCCAGATCCGGCCGCAGCAACACGAACCGCCGGTGCACGAACTTCAGCACCTGCACCTCGTGCCACTGCTGCACGGCCAGCACGACGTGACCGGACCGCGGCGTCGGCTCCTCGATCACGCCGACCGCGTCCACGAGCCGGCGCGTCCACCGCGCGCTGAACCCGGCCACCGCCTGCTCCGCCTCGACCGACCCGTCGAACGGCACCGCCAGCAACCCGTCCACGAGCTCCTTGCCGACCTTGCGCACCGCCAGCGCGAACGCCTCGTCGTTCATCACCCAGGCGTCCTTGAGGTGCAGGCGCCGGCGCAACGTCTCCAGCGACCGCCCCGGCATCCGGATCTCCGTGCTCAGCTCCGCGTCGCTCAACCCCGCCAGATCCAGCGCCTGCGCCTGCCACGTGCCGAGCTCCGCCGCGACCGTCGCGTGCTGCAGCACCCCGACCCGGTGGAAGTCCTCCAGGTCGTGGATCGCGTAGGCGATGTCGTCCGCGGTGTCCATGACGCTCGCCTCGACGGTCTGCTGCCACGACTCGACGCGCCCCTCGAACGGCTCGCGCGCCTGCCGCAGGTCGTTCATCTCCGTGACGTACGCCGAGAACTTCGAGCTGCCGGTGCCCGGCATGTCATCCGGCTCCGACGCACCACGCGGCGCCACCTCCAGCCCCAGCGACTGGTGCCGGGTCCACGGGTACTTCAACATCGCCGCCCGCACCGCCACGGTCAGGTCGAGTCCGAGCGCCTTGGGGCCGCGCACGTCCGTGGTCGTGACGATCCGGAACGACTGCGCGTTGCCCTCGAACCCGTCCGGCAGCCCGAACCGGTGCCGTGCCAACCGGTCCAGCACCTGCTCCCCCAGGTGCCCGAACGGCGGGTGACCCAGGTCGTGGGCGAGCGCGGCGGCCTCCACCACGTCGGGGTCGCAGCCACCGAGCTTCTCCAGCACCGCGGTGAGCTCCGGCCGGCCGACGAGCCGTTCGGCGATGGCGCGTGCGGCCTGGGCGACCTTGAGGCTGTGGGTGAGCCGGTTGTGCACGAGCAGCCCGGACCCGGTGGAGCTGACCACCTGCGTGACACCACCCAGGCGCGCGAAGAACGGCGAGCTGGCCACCCGGTCGCGGTCGACGCGGAACGGGTTCGTGGCGAGGTCGGCGGTCCGGCCCACGCCGGCGGACCGGCGGGCGGTGCGCTGCTCGTTGTTCATGCCCAGAAGGTAGTCAATCCCGGTCACTCCGACTGAACTGACGGGCCACCTGCTCCTGGGCGTGCCTCGACCATGATCCGTTTGGCGTACGTGTCCAACACGCGTGTGCCGACCTGCTGCGAGTAACCGAGCACGACAGCGGCGGCGAGCAACGTGCCGCGGCGATGGCAGCCCCGTTCGCACCCAGCAGGTACACGAAGCACAACGGCAGCATGCCCGGGTACTTCGCCACCAGCACGCCGAGCACCAGCGTGAGCACAGCCAGTGTCACGGTCGCGACGAACAGCTTGTTGCGATGGCCACGCAGGCTGTCGAACTTGTTGTCGGACACCGCGAACGCCGCCCTCATGGCTTGCTCGAGAGCGCCTCTGCTTCGGCATCGGTCTCTGTCCGTCGAAGTTGAGCGCATTCACGCGGAGGTCGTCCGCATCCAGGTAGCGGCGGATCGACACCCGGAGCCCCGGCATCACGCCGGCCAGCGCAGCCGATCCTCCGCGACAACGCGCCAGTGCCCCGCCCTCGCCCGCTCCTGAGCGGGCCCCTTCAGCCAAGCCCCAGAACGTCCAGACATGGCCCTCACCTCGATCCATCGTGTGACGGCACATCGAACGACCTGGTCGGGGCGTGACGTCCGATGCTGATCGTTACGCAACGAAGAAGCCCCCGAGGGGAGCGCTTGTGGCGCTCAACCCTCAGGGGCTTCTGTACGTAAGTTCGGCGGCGACCTACTCTCCCACACCGTAACCAGTGCAGTACCATCGGCGCAGAAGGGCTTAACTACCGGGTTCGGAATGGGACCGGGTG
>NZ_JBEXJN010000095.1:0-22642 GCF_040609115.1 Lentzea sp. NPDC004782 | reverse complement strand
TTGTCTTTGAGCTCTGTGAGAGGAACCCAAAGATGATCAAGCGGTGGCCGTACCCATGTCAAAGGTCAAGAGCATCCTGGTTAAAACACCAGGTGAACGAATGCGCCGTTCATCGATGGCGAGCGGTCAGGGCAGGAGCAGCAGCTTCCCGGTGGTCCGGCGCGACTGCAGGTCCGTGTGCGCCTGGGCCGCCTCCTCCAGCTTGTAGCGGCCGCCGATCCGCACGTTCAGCGTCCCGTCGGCGATGGCGCCGAACAGATCAGCGGCCCGCCACTCGAACTCCGCGCGGTCGAGCAGGTAGGCGCCGGTCGAGGGCCGCGTCAGGTACACCGACCCGGCGGCGTTCAACCGCTGCGGGTCCACCGGCGGCACCGGCCCGGACGAGGCCCCGAACAACGCGAGCAGCCCGCGCGGCTTCAGCGACGCGAGCGACTGGTCGAACGTGTCCTTGCCGACCCCGTCGTACACCACGTCGACCTTGTCGATCTGCGACGCGAAGTCCCCGTACCGCAGGACCTGGTCGGCCCCGGCCTCGCGGGCCAGCGCCTCCTTCTCGTCGGTCGACACGGTCGCGACGACGAACGCCCCCTTCGACTTCGCCCACTGCGTCAGCAGCAACCCGACACCGCCGGCCGCCGCGTGCACGAGCACCCGGTCGCCCTCCTTGACCGGATAGGTCGAGAAGACGAGGTAGTGCGCGGTGACCCCCTGCAGTAGCGCGGCCGCGGCCAGTTCGACGTCGAGCCCGTCCGGCACCCGCACGGCGGCCGAAGCCGGCACCACGACCTCGGACGCGTAGCTGCCCAGCACGGACATCCACGCCACCCGGTCACCGACGGCGAAGTCGGGGGAGTTGGACACGACCACCTCGCCCGCGCCCTCCAGCCCCAGCGCGGTGGGCAACGGCACCTGGTACTGCCCGCTGCGCTGGTAGGTGTCGATGTAGTTCACGCCGGCCGCGCCCACCCGCACCAGCAGCTCGCCGTCACCGGGCACCGGCGACGGCACGTCGGAGTACTCCAGCACCTCGGGGCCACCGGCCGAACGCACCACCACTGCCTTGGGCATCTGTCCTCCTTGATCGACTCAACCCGGTCAACCCGGTCGGCGACCTCGATGTTCCTGCTCCCACCAGGTGGGAACCACCGGTCAATCCTCGCCGAGCGCCACGCGGCGCGCGAGCCCGAGCGGCAGCGCGCCCGAGCCCGCGATCCGGTCGTGGAAGTCCCGCAACGAGCCCAGCCCCGCGGCCAGGTAGTCGTCGCGGATCAGGTCGATCTCCAGCGCCCCGGTCAGGTACGACGGCGCCTGCGTCGGCACCGCGCAGTACCTCTTCACCTCGCCGGCGGCGGTGCCCGGCGTCAGCGCCGTCCGCGACACCATGAACGCCTCGGCCTCGGCGGGTGTCATGTCACCGCAGTGCAGGGCGGTGTCGACGATCATCCGCGCGGCGCGGAACAGTCGTGCCTCGACGTGGCCCATCAGGGCCGCGCGCGAGGTGTAGTAGCCGACCGACCGCAGCAGCTTCTCCGCGTACAGCGCCCAGCCCTCGGAGAAGTACGGCGTCCGGAACACCTTCCGCAGCGGATGCGTCCCCTCCTGCGCCGCGACCCACGCGGCGTGCCAGTGGTGGCCGGGGTAGGCCTCGTGCACCGAGATCGTCGGGATCTGGGCGCGCGCGTTGGTGCGCAGCCGCTGCGTGATCTGCTCGGGCGTCGCACCGTCGGGCGTGAACGGCACGAAGAAGTGGCCTGCCCGCAACGACGTCAGCGCCGGCGGCCCGACGTAGCTCGCCACCGACAGGACCTCGCGGTGGAACGCGGGTGACGGCACCACGCGGCACTCCTCGCCCTCCGGCAGGGTCACCAGCGAGTGCTCGACGAGCGCGGCACGCGCCCTGGACGTCTCCGCCTCGTACTCCGCGCGCATCGCTTCGAGCGTCGGCGGGTGGTCGTCCTGCAGCGAGCTCATGGCCGCACGCCAGTCGGGAGACCCCGCCAGCTCGATCAGCTCGGCCTCCAGCGCGGCGTAGGCGTCCTGTCCGCGCTGGTGCAGCTCGGACGCGCCGTAGCCGAGCATCTCCTTGTCCTGCAACAGGGTCGAGTAGAGCTTCTCGCCCATCCGCCAGTCGCCGCTCGCCCGCACGGCGAAGTCCTCCAGGAACGCCGTGTGCCGGTCGAACGCCTCGGCGGCGGGCACGGCGGCCTCCGCCAGCCGTGCGCGCAGATCGGCGGAGGACACCTGCAGCGGCAGGGAGTCCAGCACGAACGACCGCCCCGTCCGCACCTGTCCCAGCGCCCGTTGCACCACCAGCGGCGACGCCAGCGACGCGTCGAGGTTCGCCTCCGCGGCGGCGAAGACCGACGGCACCTCGCGCAGCTTCGCGATCACGGACGCGACGAGCTGGTCCTCCGGCAGCAACCGGTGCAGGAACGGGGCGAGCAGTCCGAAGAAGACCATCCCGGAGTACTCGTACGGATCGCGCCGCCAGCCCGGCCAGGTCTCCGCCGCGATCGACCCGCGCAGCACCGACAGCGCGAGATCGCGGTCCACCGAGCGGGGCAACGGCTCCAGTCGCGCGAGCCACGTGTGCGTCTCCCCGGCCCGCTGCTCGAACGCGGCAGCGGAGAGGTCCCCGAACGTCGAGTAGTGCTCGATCGAGCCGACCTGCGCGGCGTGGGCCGGGTGGTGGTCGAAGTACCACGAGAGGAAGGACGCGAGCGTGTCGGTGGTCACCCGACCGAACCTACTCGCTGGTTTTACAGTGTGGGGGTGTCTGATCAAACCACTCAGAAGCGCATCGCCGAGTTCGTGAAGGCCCACGGCAAGCCGGGCACCGCGGTCAGGGCCGTCGTGGAGCCGATCGGCCGCGCCGGCGCGCGGATCGTGCTGGTCGGCGCGGACGGCGCCATGGGCGACGTGATGGCCAAGGGCGTCGAGGCCGCCACCAAGGCCGTCGAGGCGGTCGACAACGTCGAGCAGGCCGAATGGGACCGCGAGACCACCGCCGCCACGAAGATCGGCCCGGCCCACCGCCGCAAGATGGCCACGATGCGGTCATGAGGGTCGTGCTCGCGTCCTGCGCCGCCCTGCCCAAGGGAGACGGCGACGAGGACGCGCTCGTCGAGGCACTGCAGCGCGACGGGGTCGACGTCGTCTGGCAGCCGTGGGGCGAGCCCGTCGACGCCGATCTGGTGGTGCTGCGGGCGACCTGGGACTACACCGAGCGCCTCGACGAGTTCCTCGCCTGGTGCGAGGGCGTGCCCGCGCTGGCGAACCCGGTGCCGGTGGTCCGCTGGAACACCGACAAGTCCTATCTGGTCGAGCTCGCCGGCCGCGGTGTCCCCGTCGTGCCCACCGCCGTCGTGGTGCCGGGGGAGATCCCGGATTTCCCGGACGGCGAGTTCGTGGTGAAGCCCGCGATCGGCGCGGGCTCGCGCGGTGCGGCGCGGTTCACCGGCCACGCCGAGGCCCTGGCGCACCTCGAAGCCCTCGGCGTCAAAGCACTCGTGCAGCCGTACCAGTCCAGTGTGGACGCCCACGGCGAGACCGCGCTGGTGTTCTTCGCCGGCGAGTACTCCCATTCGTTCCACAAAGGACCGATGCTGGCGCAGGGCCTGGCCGAGTCGGAGTCGGGCCTGTACGTCGAGGAGGAGCTGCGCGGCATCGAGCCGGACCGGCGCCAGGTCGAGCTCGCGAACCAGGCCCTCGACGTCGCCGCCGAGCTGCTTTCGTTGCGGCGCCAGGACTTCCTCTACGCCCGCGTGGACGTCGTCGCGGGTGCCGACGGCGAACCGCTGCTGCTCGAACTGGAGCTGACCGAGCCGACGCTCGGGTTCAAGCACACCGGTGAAGACGCCGCATCTCGTTTGAGTGCGGCAATCAGGGGAACCGCGTCTCGTTAAGGCCGCTTCCAGGAAATCGGGGATAGCGTCGGAAAACGTTTTCCATCCCCGATTCCCCCTGGAGGAACCGTGCTGTCAGCGCTCACCGGAGTCGCCCTCGCCGTGGCGGCCGTCGCCGCACCCCCGTACGCGGGCAACCTCGGCACCGCCACCTATCAGGGCTTCGCGACCTTCACCGACGACTACAAACCAGACTTCGACGTCGTCGCCTGCCCGAAGAGCGACCACCTGCCGAAGCTGCCCAAGCAGTTCGTCACCGGTCTCAACCGCCCGCAGTTCGGCAAGGGCGACAAGAGCCCGAACTGCGGCGTCACGGTCGAGGTCACCGGTCCCAAGGGCAAGCTCAAGGTGCTGATCGTCGACGTCGCCGAAGGCCCGAAGTCCGGTGACCTCAACCTCGACCGCGCCGGGTTCGCCAAGATCGCGAAGATCGACGACGGCCGCGTGAAGATCAGCTGGAAGGTCACCGCCCCCTAACGCAGGCCCGAGCCGATGCCGGTCAGCCCGCGGACCTCCATCTCCGACTGCTTGGCGGGGTCCGCGGGCTCCTTGCTGAGGATCGTGCCCAGGAACCCGGCCAGGAACGACAGCGGGATCGACACGATGCCGGGGTTGGAGAGCGGGAAGTACGCGAAGTCGACGTCCGGGAACACCGACGACTTCGAGCCGGAGATCGCGGGGGAGAAGACGATGAGCAGCACGCACGACGTGAGACCGCCGTAGATGCTCCACAGCGTGCCGCGCGTGTTGAACCGCTTCCAGAACATCGAGTAGAGCAACGTCGGCAGGTTCGCGGACGCCGCCAGCGCGAAGGCGAGCGCGACCAGGAAGGCGACGTTCTGGCCGTTGGCCGCGATGCCGCCGACGATCGCGAGCACACCGACGCACACCGCGGTGATGCGGGCGACCCGGACCTCCTCGCGCGGATCGGCCTCACCGCGCTTGATGACGTTCGCGTACACGTCGTGCGCGAACGAGGCCGACGCGGTCAGGGTCAGGCCGGCGACGACGGCGAGGATCGTGGCGAACGCCACCGCGCACACGATGCCGAGCAGCACCGTGCCGCCGACCTGGAACGCGAGCAGCGGCGCCGCGGAGTTCTCGCCACCGGGCGCACCGGTGATCTTGTCGGTGCCGACCAGCGCCATCGCGCCGAAACCGATGACCAGCGTGCACGAGTAGAAGATCGCCATCATCCACGTGGCCCACACGACCGACCGACGGGCTTCACGAGCGTTCGGCACGGTGTAGAAGCGCATCAGCACGTGCGGCAGCGACGCGGTGCCCAGCACCAGGGCCAGGGCGAGCGACAGGAAGTCCAGCTTCGTCAGCCCCGACGAGCCGTACTTCACGCCCGGCGAGAGGACGGCCTGGCCCAGCGGCGACTTCTGGGTGGCGCGGTCGAGCATCGCGGAGAAGTCGAAACCGAACTTGCCGATCAGGAAGATCGTCAGCAGCGACACCGACAGCACGAGCAGCACGGCCTTGATGATCTGCACCCACGTGGTGCCCTTCATGCCGCCGACGAGCACGTACAGCACCATGACGACGCCCACGACGGCGATGATGATCGCCTGGCCCACGGAGCTGTGCACGTCCAGCAGCAACGCCATGAGGCCGCCGGCACCCGCCATCTGCGCGATCATGTAGAAGATCGAGATGACCAGCGTCGCGTTGGCCGCGGCGGCGCGCACCGGGCGCTGGCGCATGCGGAACGCCATGACGTCGCCCATGGTGTAGCGGCCGGTGTTGCGCATGCGTTCCGCGATCAGCATCAGGCCGATCAGCCAGGCGACGACCCAGCCGATGGAGTAGAGGAAGCCGTCGTAGCCGTTCACCGCGATCGCGCCCGAGATGCCCAGGAACGACGCGGCGGAGAGGAAGTCACCCGAGAGCGCGATGCCGTTCTGGGTGCCGGTGAAACTGCTGCCCGCCGCGTAGTAGTCCGACGCGCTGACGTTCCGCGTGGAGGCGCGGTACACGATGTAGAGCGTCAGCAGCACGAAGATGCCGAAGACGGACAGGTTGATCGCGGTGTTCGCCCCGGTCACGCGAGCTCCTCAGCGGTTTCGGCGAGCGCGCGCACCTTGTCGACCTGCGGGTCGAGCCTCTTCTTGGCGTAACGGGCGTAGGCCATCGTGATGATGATGGTGGTGACGAACTGGAGGAATCCCATCGTCAACCCGACGTTCACCGTTCCGAACAGGGGCGTGCTCATGAAGTCCGCGGCGTAGGCGGAAAGCAATACGAAGGTGACGTACCAAGCGAGGAACAGCAGCGTTGCGGGGACAATAAATCGCGTCACCCGCCGCTTCAGCGCAAGAAAATCCTCACTCGTTTGGATGGCACCGAAATCAGGCTCACCGTCACCATCGATCAGCAATGAGTGAGGATGCTCGTCAAAGGTCGCGAATCCGGGCGTCGCCGGGCGTGACACTGAGGGCAGCGCCTTCGTCATCAACCGCTCGCATTCGTTACGGGGAGTACTCGGCCGTGCGCTTGTGCAGAGGTGCGATCGCGCCGGGATGGAGGGCGCCAGCGTAACCACGCGTGGCGGCGAGTCAATCCCCAGGAGACGCAGGACCACCCCATGAGGTGGGCTGTCACCGTCGGTGACCATTCGCACACGCCCCAGGTCGTTGTCGCGTCACGCTCTCTGGCCTACTATCCGCTCACACCCGATACGGCTGATCGCGATATCGAGCTGGGGGTGTCTCAAGTCGCGGGGATTCACCAGGCCAGGAGGTAGCCGATAGTGGGGCACTTCGAGCGCGCCTTGGGGATCATTTCGTGAATGTCGAGTGGAGAAAGATCAGCGACTGGCGCAACTGGCGCCTGCCCGTCAAGCTCGGCGTCGTGCTGCTGGTGCCGGTGGCGGTCGCCGTCGGTGCGGGCGCACTGCAGATCTCCGGTTACGTCGACCGGTCCAACAGCTACGTGCAGATGCAGGGCCTGGTCCGGCTGCGGGCGGATCTCGCGCCGCTGATCTCCAGCGTCCAGCAGGAACGCACGCTCGCCGCGCAGAGCACCACGAGCGGCTCCGGCGTCGGCGCCTACCAGAACCAGATCAGCGCAACCGACAGCGCCGCCGCGACCGTGCGCCGCCGCGTCGAGCGCACCGACGGGCTGAGCGAGGTCTCGCGCAACCGCTTCACCGAGCTCGGCGGCCAGCTGGAGACGTTGAAGGGCCTGCGGGAGAAGGTCACGCAGGGCGGTGACGGTGACCCCAACAGCGCCACCATCGGCTACACCCTGGTCGTGAAGTCCCTGCTGGACTTCGAACAGGCGCTCATCAGCCAGTTCGGCGACCAGGGCATCTCCGGCACCGCGATGGCGCTGCACAACATGGTCATCGCGCAGGAGCAGATCTCCCAGCAGTACGCGATCGTGTTAGCCGGGATCGGCCGGGGCAGGCTGCTCGGCGCCGAGGCCCGGTCGCTGGAGCAGTCCGACATCCGGTTGCAGGACCGCATCAACGACTTCCAGGCCATCAGCACCGCCGAGCAGCGCCGCACCTACGAGCAGACCGTCACCGGCGCCGCCGTCGCGAGCCGGACCGTGCTGACCGAACGCGCGCTCTCGCAGCCCGACGGCGTCCAGGTGACGACGCGTCCCGGCCAGCCCAAGCCGCCGCCGTCGTTCGGCATCAACGTCGACGACTGGAACAGGGCGTCCGGCACCACCATGCGCCTGATGGACGAGGTCGTCCGCGGTCTGCAGGACGAGCTCGCGAACTCGGCCGCCGCGCTGCAGGACGACACTTCCAACAAGGCGGGCGCCGCCGCGGTCATCCTGCTCGCGATGCTGATCGTCGCCGGCACGCTCACCTTCGTCATCGGCCGTTACCTGCTGCGCTCGCTGTCGCAGCTGCGGCACTCCGCGCTCGACGTGGCGCACCACCACCTGCCCGAGGTCGTCGCCGCCATCCGCGCCGACCGCAAGCCGGACACCGAGATCGAACCGGTGCCCGTGCACACCAGCGAGGAGTTCGGCCAGCTGGCGCGCGCGTTCGACGCCGTGCACGAGCAGGCCATCCGGTCCGCGGTCGAGCAGTCGTCGCTGCGGTCGGGCATGAAGAACATCTTCGTCAACCTGTCGCGCCGCTCGCAGGGCCTCGTCGAACGCCAGCTCAAGCTCATGGAGGAGCTGGAACGGCACGAGGAGAACCCCGAGCAGCTCGCCAACCTCTTCAAGCTCGACCACCTCGCGACGCGCATGCGCCGCAACAACGAGAACCTGATGGTGCTGTCCGGCACCGACGTCGCCCGCCGGTTCCACCAGCCGGTCCCGCTGGCCGACGTGCTGCGTGCCGCCGCGTCCGAGATCGAGCACTACCAGCGCGTCGTGGTGAAGTCGACACCGTCGGTGGAGATCGTCGGCTACGCGGCCAGCGACCTCGTCCGCCTCGTCGCGGAGCTGCTGGACAACGCCACCGCGTTCTCCGCGCCCGCCACCCAGGTCGTCATCGGGTCGCGGATCGACCAGCAGGGTTCGGTCCTCGTCGAGGTCGCCGACGAGGGCATCGGGATGGGGCCCGCGGAGCTCACCGAGGCGAACGAGCGGCTTTCCTCTGGTACAGAAGATGATGTGCCGGTATCGCGCCAGATGGGTCTTTTCGTCGTCGGTCGTCTCGCGGCCCGCCACGGCATCACCGTCCGGCTGCGTGCGCCGGGCGAGGGCCGGGAGGGGCTGCGCGCGTTCGTCCTCGTGCCGTCCGAGCTCGTCCGCGCCCAGGAACAGTCCGCCGCACCGGCCCAGCCGCGGCACGCCGCGCTGCCCCAGCCGAAGCAGGCGCTGGCCGCCAAGCAGCCGCACGTGGTCGTGAAGACCCCGAACCTGGCGCCGCCCGCCCCGGCCCCCGCCATCGAGCACCCGCGCGAGTCGGCCGAGTGGACGTCGTTCCGCGGCGCCGCGATCGAGGAACCGCCGCTGCCCCAGCGGCAGTCGCCGCCGGCCCCGGTCGAGACGACGTCCTCCTGGTTCGCCGGAAGCGGCGTCGGTGAGAGCACCTCCGGCGAACCGGTCAACGGTGATCATTCGCCGCCGGCGTCCCGGCCAGGGCCGTCACCCTCGGTAGCGACCTCCTGGTTCGGCAAGAAGCCGGCCGGAGGTGTCTGGGAACAGTCGGGCGACCCCGCGACGGACGCCGGTGAGACGGAGGCCGGGTTGCCGAAACGGGCGCCGCGCAAGAACCTGCTCCCCGACCTGGCGGAACGTTCCGACCACGGCACGCGTCCCGCGGTGGCGCCCAGACGCGATCCGGAGCGAGCACGAGGCTTCCTCGCGAGCTACCAGACAGGCATCCGCCAGATGCCGTTGGGCGGCAACGGGAACGGAAACGGCCGGGGGAACGGCCTGGGGAACGGGGAGAAGGCATGAGCACGCCGCAGTCGCGTCAGGTGGACCAGTTCGGCTGGCTCATCACGAACTTCACCGAGCGCGTGGCGGGCGTCGCGCACGCCGTCGTGATCTCGGTGGACGGCCTTCTGCTCACCAAGTCGACAGGCCTGCCGCCGGAGCGCGCCGAGCAGCTGGCCGCGATCGCCGCGGGCGTCGCATCGCTGACGATGAGCGCCTCACGTTGTTTCGAGGGCGGCGGAGTGTTGCGCACCGTGATCGAGATGGACTACGGGATCATGCTCCTCATGTCCATTCGAGACGGATCTTGTCTGGCGGTTCTCGCCGCCCCCGACAGCGACGTCGGTCAAGTGGCCTACGAGATGACCGTGGTCGTCGACCAGGTGGGCCAGATCCTCACCCCCGAACTGCGAGCGCAGCTGCACAGCGTGAGGTGATCATGAGTTCGGCCGCTGACGCGCACCGACGACGCAGACGGGTGGAAACGCCCGTGGAGCAGACGTTCGCCGACCTGCTCAACGGGTTCACCCTGGACTCGGGCAGAAGGCGAGCGCGCACCGCGTCCGAGGTGCCCGCGCGGGAAGAGACGCTCGTCGCACCGCAGGAGGCGACACCGATCCTCGAGCCTCAGGTCGTGGAGGCTCAGGACGCCTCGATCGTTCGTGCATATGCCTGGACGGGTGGGCGCACACGGTCGAACATCAACCTCGAGATCGAGACACTTGTCTCCGCCAATGATCAGAGTCGGCAGTCTGCCGGTATGTTGCAGGCTGAGCACCAACACGTCGTCGAGCTGTGCCGCTCGCCGCGATCCGTCGCGGAGGTGGCCGCACTGATGCGCCTCCCGCTGGGAGTCGCCAAAGTGCTGCTCGGCGACATGGCGGAACGAGGTCTGGTGGACGTGCACCAGACCGCTTCCGCGGGCGGTGACACGCCGGACCTCGGGTTGATGGAGAGAGTGCTGAGTGGACTACGTCGGCTCTAGATTTCCCGACTTCGGGCCCCCTGGGCCTCCCGGTCGGGAGCTGACCTCGGCCAAAGTCGTCGTCGCCGGTGGCTTCGGCGTCGGCAAGAGCACCTTCATCCGGTCCATCGTGGAGAGTGATCTCCTCACGATGACCGCTCTGCCGCCGGAGCGGGCGGGCTTGGTCACCGAGCTGGTGCGAATCCAGTTCGGACGCGTGTGGCTCGATCCCGGGCTCGCGCTGCACCTGTTCGTGGCCCCGCAGTGGCAGGACCCGCGGGCGGGCTGGAACGACGTGGTGCGCGGAGCCGTGGGCGCCGTGGTGCTGTTCGACGTGATGCGCCCGGCCGACTCCGTGGACGCCATGCGGTACTTCGAGGACCACCGGATCCCGTACGTGCTGGCGTTGAACAACGTGCACGCGTCCGTCCGGTCGGACGTGAAGGCGATCATCCGCGGCATGGGCATCGACGCCGCTGTGCCGGTGGTGAACTGCGACCCGCGCGTCCGGCTCTCGGTGCGCGAGACGTTGATCTCGCTCGCCGAGCACGCGAAGCTGGACCGGTGGCGGCGTCGGCCCGGGCCTGACGAAACGACCCCGCTCGCGCCTGTCTGCTGACCGCGGCGCCGTCCGGTCGGGGATGCGCTCGCCCGAGGTCCGGGACGTCCTGTCGTGAGTGGTCAGCCCAGGCCGGCGAGCTGTCGCGTGTGCACGGGCAGGTGGTTGTCGGCCAGGCCGTCGATGAGGGCGGCCAACGGCAGCGGCCGGTCCAGCAGGAGCTCGTCGCCGGACATCAGGAACACCGGCACCAGCACCGCTGCGGCCTTGTCGCTGAGCTGGTCCGTGAGATCACAGAGAACGCCGGCCTGGCTCCGGACGTGCGCGATCAGGTCCGCCCTGCCGGAGTGCTCGGCGATGATCCGGTCCAGGTTCGGGCCGTCGAGGCAGATCCGGTTGTCGAACCCCGGTCGCGAGCCGGAGACGACGCCGAGCGCGACCGCCGCGGTCGCCGCGTCGACGCTGAGCACGTGCGCCAGCACCTGGTCGGCGTTCCACCCGCCGTCGGCGGCCTCACCGAGGCCGGGTGTCGCCGCCACGTCGAGGAACTTCTCGTAGGCGCGGCGAAGTGCGGTCGTGTCCATCGGTACGTCCTTGGTCTGCGCGGGAGTGAAGTGCAACCGATGGTTGCACTTGTGGGCGGCCAAGTGCAACCTTTTGTTGCGCAAGAGGTTGACAAGATCGCTACGATGATTTCAGTGCTGACCGAAAGGTGTCATCGTGAGCGTCGGACGGGAAACCCGGCTGTCTGCCTGGATCGAGCGGTTCGCGGCACACTTCGCCGAGGAGGGCATTCCGCTGATCGGCGGCCGCATCCTCGGCTACCTGCTGGTCTGCCAGCCCGTCGAGCGCACGGCGGCCGAGCTGTCCCAGGAGCTCGAGGCCAGCAGCGGCTCGATCAGCACGAACCTGAAGTACCTGGTCAACGTCGGCCTGGTGACCAAGCGGACCCGGCGCGGCAGGCAGGCCGCCGAGTACCGGATCAACGAGAAGGCCTGGTCGGAGTTCGTGCAGCGCAAGCTGAACGCGATCGCGAGCGTGCAGACGCTCACCGACGACGGCATGCGGCTGCTCAGCGGCGACCCCGAGCGTGCGATGCGGCTGCGGACCGTCGACCACCTCTACGGTTGGCTCTCAGCGGAACTTCCCGCTTTGTGGGAGCGCAGGCCCGCGTCGCCCAAGTAGCTTGGGATGCATGTGGCACCCGTTTCGCGACGACATCGAGTACTACGAGGAACGAGCCAGGGGACTGCTCGCTTCCGCGTGGGACGGGACGCCCGGTGCCCTGGCGGTCTTCGACGACGTGCCGCTCACGGAGGAGGGCGCGCACACCGTCCTCGCCCAGGCGCACGGCTGCGAGGACTGGAAGGCGCTGCAGGCCAACATCCGCAGGCCCCGGCCGTTCGCCCGCGCGTACCAGGCGATCGAGACGCGCGACCTCGGTGAGCTCAAGGCGATCCTGATGCGCGACCCGTGGCTCGTGAAAGCCGGCGGTACCAACGGCAACGACCTGCTCGGCCTCGCGTCCGCCACCTGCGACGAGCGGTTCGTGCAGGTGCTGCTGGAGGACGGCGCGGACGTCAACCACCAGAACGTCCACGGCTGGACCGCCCTGCACCAGGCCGCTTGCATGAACCTCCCGGCCATGGCGCGGATGCTGCTCGCCGCGGGAGCCCGCACGGACCTCGAAGCCCGCGGTGAAGGCGGTACTCCGCTGACCGTCGCGTTGTTCTGGGGCAACAGGGACGTGGCGGAGCTGCTGGGGGTCGACCCGCCGAACCTGCGCACCGCGGCCGGCCTCGGCAACCTCGACCTCGCCGCGCAGCCGGAGGCGAAACGCGGTTACTACCGGCCGCACAGCGGTTTTCCGCGCTGGTGGCCGACGAACGACCCGCAGGAGGTGCTCGACGAGGCGCTGTCGTGGGCCGCCCGCAACGACCGCGTCGAGGTGTTCGGCGACCTGCTGAAGCGCGGCGCCCGCATCGACGCGGACGTCTACCGCGGCACGGCGCTCGCGTGGGCGGCGTGGTGCGGCCTGGAGAACGCCACCCGCACGCTGCTGGACCTCGGTGCGAACCCCAACCAGCGCACGGGTTTCGGCGGCCCGATGCACGGCGAGGGCGTCACCGCGCTGCACCTCGCGGCGGAACGCGGGCACCTGCCGGTCATCCGGATCCTGCTCGACGCGGGCGCCGACCCGACCGTCAGGGACGCGAACTACGAGGCGACACCGGCGAACTGGGCCGGGCACAACTCGCAGGACGAGGCTCAGGCCTTGCTGAGCGCCTGATCCTCGGCGGGCAGTTCGACCTCGTGCGTGCGCTCGCGGGACGACGTCCACAGCGTCGCCGTGGCCACGACGACCGCACCGGCGCCCAGCACGTGCAGCGACACGAGCACCTCGGGCACACCGGTCCAGTACTGGACCATGCCGAGCGCGCCCTGGGCGAGCACGACACCGACGAGCGTCCAGTACACGCGGGTGCGGGTGAAGAACCCGACCGCGATCAGCAGGCCCAGGAACAGGAAGAGCAGGTCCGCGTGGACCTGTGCGAGCGCCGCCACCTTGATGCCCAGGCGGGGCGTCGAGGCGTCACCGGCGTGCGGCCCGGCGGCGGTGACCCAGGTGCCCGCGAGCAGCAGCGCGCCCAGCACAGCGGCCATCACGACCTGGAGCTTCACCAACGGCGCGGGCACCAGCAGCCGTGCCGGGCCGTCGCCCTCGCGCAACGAGCTGACCAGCAGCACGGCCAGCCACACCAGGACCATCGAGATCATGAAGTGGACGGACACGGTGTACCAGGCCAGGCCCGCCAGCACCGTGACGCCGCCGACGACCGCCTGCAGCGCCACCCCGCCGAGCTGGATCAGCGAGAGCGTGAGCACCCGCCGGCGCCGCGGCTGGTGGAACCACGCCGCCAGCACGCACAGGCCCGCGATGACCCCGACGACACCCGTCAGCGTCCGGTTGCCGAACTCGACCCACTGGTGCAGTGCCGCGACCTCGGGGTGCTGCACCGGGACGACGCTGCCGTCGACGCACTCTGGCCACGTCGGGCAGCCGAGACCGGATCCGGTCACCCGGACGATCGACCCGGTGACCGCGATTCCGGCCTGCGCGATGACGACGGCAATCGCGAACGCGCGCTGCCAGGACACGAGGAGGGCGGTCAGCTTCGACACGCCCTTGATGGTAGGTCTCGCTAGGTAAGACGAGTCGTCCGGGTGGCCAGTGCGCCGGCCACAACGCCCCAGGCCAGAAGCACTGCGACCGGACCCGCACCGGGCGCAGTGCCGTACACCACAGCGCTTTCCATCGCCTGCGCCAGCGCGGCGGACGGCAGCAGGTGCACAAATCCGACCGGCACCGACAACGCGACACCGCCGACCATCAGCAGCACGAACCAGATGATGTTGGCCAGCGCCAGCACGATCTCCGCGCGCAACGCCCCGCCCAGCAGCACGCCCAGCGCGCCGAACGTCAGCGTGCCCAGCACGATCAGCAGCACCAGCCACGGCAGCCCGGACAGCGGGAACTTCCAGCCCAGCACCACCGCCGTGACCGCCAGCAACGCGACCTGGAGCGCCGCGACGACCAGCGCACCGCAGATCCGTCCGGTGACCAGCAGCCAGCGGGGCAGCGCCGAGGCGGCCAACCGCTTCAGCACGCCGTACCGCCGGTCGAAGCCGAGCGCGATCGCCTGCCCGGTGAACGCGGACGAGATGATCGCCAGCGCGAAGATCCGCGCGGCCGCCGAGCCCACCCGCGGTTCCGGCATCGGGATCACCGACATCAACGACAACGCGATGAGAAGCGCCATCGGGATGATGACGGTCAACAGGATCTGCTCGCCGTTGCGCAACGTCAGCACCGCTTCGGTGCGGGCGTGCACGAACAGCATGCGGGCCAGCGATCCGCGGCCGGGCGCGGGCTTGAACGTGCCGGGAGCGAAGGTGGTCACGAACGCAGCTCCCTGCCGGTCAGCTCCAGGAAAACGTCTTCGAGGCTGCGCTTGGCCACGGTCAGCTCCTCGGCCAGCACCCCCTGCTGCGCGCACCACGACGTGACGGTCGACACGACCTGCGGGTCGATCAGGCCCTCCACGACGTACTGGCCACGCGTGGCCTCGCGCACCTTCAGCCCCTCGGGCAGCGCGGCGGACAGCAACGACGTGTCGAGGCCCGGCCGGGCGCGGAACCGCAGCTGCTGGTCGTCCGCGCGGTTCGCGGTGAGCTCGGTGGGCGAGCCCTGCGCCACGACTCGGCCCTGGTCGATGATGACGACCTGGTCCGCCAGCGCCTCGGCCTCGTCCATGAGGTGCGTGGTCAGCAGCACCGTCACGCCGTCGTCCTTCAACGCGCCCACGAGGTCCCAGACCAGACGACGCGCCTGCGGGTCCATGCCCGCGGTCGGCTCGTCCAGGAACACCAGCTCGGGGCGTCCGATCAACGCGCATGCGAGCGACAGTCGCTGCTGCTGGCCGCCGGAGAGCCTCTTGTAGGGCGTGCGCACCGCGCCGGAGAGCCCGAGCACCTCGATCAGCCACTTCGGGTCCAGCGGGTTGGCCGCGCACGCCGCCACGAGGTTCAGCATCTCCTCGGCGCGGATGCCGGGATAACCGCCACCGCCCTGCGGCATCACGCCGATGCGCGGGCGCAGCGCCTGGTCTCCCGGCGCGAGCCCGAGCACGCGCACGGTGCCGTCGTCGGCCGCGCGGAAGCCCTCGCAGATCTCGACGGTCGTCGTCTTGCCCGCGCCGTTGGGCCCGAGCAGGGCGAGAACGGTGCCGGGCTGCGCGACGAGGTCGAGGCCGTCGACGGCGGTCTTCGAGCCGTACCTCTTGACCAGCCCCGAGACTTCCACCGCAGGCTGGGGATTCGGGCTCACGAACGGTCAGCCTAGGCGGTGCCCGGTTTCACCCGCCTGGTGGGGCTGGCCCTACCCCCGGGAGTCAGGGACACCTCAGGGTCTGCTCGGGGGAGTTCCCCATTGGTTGATCAACGCGACCACAAGAGACTTCTGACGTGATCGAGTCGGGGGCGAAAAGACGGGGATTGGTGGTCGGGGGACTGGTGTTCTCACTGGTCCCGATTTTCTACCTGCACGTGGTGTCGGCGGGGCAGCTGAACCCGATCACGGACGTGATCAGCGACTACGTGTTCGTGCGCAACGGCACCGAATGGCTCGCGACAACTTCGCTCAGCCTCGCGGCCGTCTCGGCGTTGCTCGCCGTCAACCTGCGCGGTGTAGGCAGGTCAGCGCAGTGGCTGATCGGCGTCTGGTCCGCGGGGCTCACGGTGTCGACGATCTTCCCGACCGACCCGACGGGGGCACCGACGTCGATGTCCGGCTACATCCACCGGTACGCGGGAGCGGTCATGTTCGTGGCGCTGCCCGCGGCCGGTGCGCTGATCGCCCGCAAATTTCCGGCTCTGCTCGGTATCGCATTGATTGCGGCTGTGTCGAGCGCGGCGTTTCTGGTGAGCCACGTTTCGTTCGCCGGATTCGAGGCGCGCGGGCTCACCGAACGCGTTTTGTTCGCATCCCTTTACGGACTTCTTTTCGCCATCGCGGCACTACAGGTGAGGCGCACGACATGACCATGACGGCCATCACGCTCGCCGTGCTCGGCGCCGTGTGCTTCGCCCTCGCGGCCCGGTTGCAGCACGACGCGGTCGCCGAGACCGGTGCCCGTGTCGGTGTTCTCGCCCAACCGCGCTGGTTGGGCGGGCTCGCCCTGCTGGTCGCGGGGGCCGGCGTGCACGCGGCCGCGCTCGGCATGGCGCCGCTCACCGTCGTCCAGCCGGTCGGCGTCCTCGCGATCGGCATGACCGCGTTGCTGGACGGGCGGTTCCGCGAGCTGCCGGCGATCCTGCTCACCACCGCGGGCGTCGGCGCGTTCGTGTTCCTCGCGTCCGGCAGCGCGACTGCGACCCAGATCGCACCGGACGCCGAACTCACGGCCGGTTTCGTGGTCCTCGGCGCGATCGCTGTGCCTGGCGTGATCGCCGCTCTCACGACCAACGCGCGCGTTCGGGCCGTGGCGTTCGCTTCGGCTGGTGGTGTCGCGTACGGGTACGTGTCCGTCCTCATGCGAGCCGTCTCCCAGGCGGTGCAGCAGGGCGGGTTCGGGTTCGCGCAGCTCGTGTCCGTGCTCGCCATCGCACTCTCGCTCGCCGTGGGCGGCTGGCTGGTCCAGCACGCCTACGCCGGCGGGCCCCCTCATCTCGCCGTCGCCTGCCTGACCGTGGTGGATCCGCTGGTCGCGGTCGGCATCGGCGCCTTCCTGCTCGGCGAGGCCGCGCACCTGTCCGTGTGGACCGGTGCAGCGCTGATCGCCTGCGCGCTCACCGCAGCCGGCGGTGTGTTCGCCCTCGCTCGTCAACCTCGTGTCTCTACTCGATCGGAGCTTCCCGTGAACACCTCCAGCGCGCTGCGCGTCGTCATCGCCGCCGACACGTTCCCGCCGGACGTCAACGGAGCCGCGCGCTTCGCCCAGCGCCTGGCGGTCGGTCTCGCGTCCCGCGGCCACGACGTCCACGTGATAGCCCCGGACTCGCCGCGGGCCACCGAGATCGACGGCGTGACGGTCCACCGGCTGCGCTCACACCGGCTGCCGTTCTACCCGGACTTCCGCTTCTGCCTGCCGTGGCAGGCCTCGAAGGAGGCGGACGAGCTGGTCAAGTCGTTGCAGCCGGACGTCGTGCACGTCCAGGCGCACTTCGTGGTGGGCCGGTTCGTCCTGAACTCCGCCGTCGCCCAAGGAATTCCGACGCTCGCCACGAACCACTTCATGCCGGAGAACCTGTTCAGCCACGCGCACGTGCCGCCGTTCCTGCAGGGCATGGCCCGCAAGTTCGCCTACCGCGACCTGGCGCGCGTGTTCGGACGGGCCGACGTCGTCACCGCACCCACGCCGCGGGCCGTGCAGTTGTTGCACGACAGCGGCTTCCCGGAGCGCGCGGTGCCGGTGTCGTGCGGCATCGACATCGCCCGCTACCAGCGTTCCGTGGTGCACAACGACCGTCCCACGGCGTTGTTCGTCGGGCGGCTGGACGAGGAGAAGCGCGTCGACGAGTTCCTGCGCGCCCTGGCCCGCGTGCCCGGCGCGTTCGGCGAGATCGTCGGTGACGGCACGTGCCGCGCCGAATGGGAGCTGCTGGCCCGCGCCCTGGAGATCACGGACCGGGTGAAGTTCCACGGCTTCGTGTCCGAGGACGACCTGCTCGACGCCTACGCCCGCGCCGACCTGTTCGTCATGCCCGGCGTCGCGGAACTGCAGAGCCTCGCCACGATGGAGGCGATGGCCGCGGGCAAGCCGGTGATCGCCGCGAACGCCATGGCGCTGCCGCACCTCGTGCACTCCGGCCGCAACGGCTGGCTGTTCGAGCCCGGTGACGTGAACGCGCTGGCCCAGCGCCTGCACACGCTGGTGCACGACGCGCCGATGCGGGCGCGGATGGGCGCCGCCAGCGGCGAGATCATCTCGCATCACGCGCTGGCGGCGACCCTGGAGCGCTTCGAGGCCCTGTACGCACGGGCGATGGGGCTGCCGGCGCCCGTCATCGCGTTGGCGGCCTGAGCTTCTGCTCGATCTGCTGCGCGACGAGCTGTCCGTTGCGGGAGAGGGTGAGCGTTGAGGGGTGCTCACCCTCTCCCTCGATGAGGAACCGGTAGAGCGACGCGTGACCCTCCAGCCGTTCGCGCAGCACCGCCTTGATGTCGCAGTCCTCCGGGTAGATCGCCGGAATCGCCTCGCTGACGAGCTGGCGGCTGATCCGGCGGCGTTCCACCCGCGGCACGTACCAGGACGTGATCAGCAGCAGCGTCAGGCCGAACGCCAGCGCCGTGCCGATCACCGTCGTCCAGCCCCACCCGTGTGGACGGATGACCAGCAGGACGTCCGCGAACACGAGGTAACCGATGCCGTAGACCGCCGCCCAGCCCGCCGTCGCGGCGGCCGGCGGTTCGGCCCGTTCCGTACCCCACACGCCCTCCGCCAGGCGCCACCGCTGCAGCGACCTGCCGGCGCTCAACGCCTTGTAGACGCCGAACACCATGCACAGCACCGAGGTGGGGATCACCAGCCAGGGCTTGGTGTGCAGCTCGAACTGCCAGATCGCCCAGACCAGCCCCATCGCCACCACGACCGCGGCCGCCTGCTTCCAGCGGCGCTTGATGATCTCCAACGGCCTGAAGTCGGCCAGCACCGCGAGCGGCGTGCGGATGGGCGCGGGCAGCGAGCCCAGGACCAGCAGCGCGGTGACGACCAGCGCGACCCCGGCGATCGTGATCGTGCCGGTGGTGACCTGCGACCTGTCGTTCGGCAACCGGTTGATCGCGATGGCCGCCAACGGGATCACCGGTGACAACAGCACCAGACCGTGCAGCATCGTGCCGCTTCTCAGTGCCGCGTAACCGAAAGCAGCGAGCAGACAGGCCGCGCCGATCGCCGCGCCCGGTCCGGCCGCCCACGTCGGCAGCAGACCGAACAACGCCATGACGACCAGCGCGCCACCGATCGCGAGACCGAGCAGTCCCAGGAACTGCGCCAGGTTCCCGCCTCTGGTCAGGCCGGTGATAGTCCAGTAGGGGAGCAGCGCGGCACCGCGGATCGAGCGGGTGACCGGCCGGACCGCGGAGAGCCCCGACCGTTCGGAGTCGGCGACCGTGACCGCCACCGCCGCGGCCGTCGCGGCCGTGCGGATCATCTGGTCGGACGCGGCCTCCTGCGTCAGGGGCTCGCGGCCGATGCCGGCGCGGTCGAACGCGGTCAGCGCCGCCATGCCCAGCGTGACCGTGTGCTCGTGCGGATATTCCAGGCGCCGCAACAGGTCCTCGTGTTCTTCGAGGAACAGCTCACCCCGTGAGCGCTTGTCCGCGCCGTCACCGCGGTCGGCGATGATCGCGGCCCGCAGCCGCGGCAGCTCGTCGCAGATGATCCGCCAGTGCAGGCCCCACGCGGCCAGCTCGGCGAGCTTCATCGACGACGGCGACAGCTCGTGGTCCGCTTCGTAGATGCTCGTGAGCTCCTGCTTGGCCTCCTCGGCGCACACGGCGACCTGGACCGGCAGCTCCGGCCCGAACATCGTCTTGATCACGCTGTCGACCACGGCTTCCGCCCGCTCTGCCGGCGTGCGCTGGTCACCGTCGGGCCGGCCGAGCAGGTCCATCCGGCGCAGCCGCCGCGGGTCGAACAGCACCCGGCACAGCATCGTGGCGCCGTCGAGCCGTCCCCAGATCCAGTCGTTGACCCGCCACGACCGCTTCAGGAACCCGGAGAACCGCGCCAGCGACGCCCCGCCCGCCTTGTCGTCCGCCGTGATCGACTGCTGGGCGAACGCGTTGCGCGTCTGCAGCGACACCTGCACCAGCTCGACCGGCGTGTCCAGCCCGGTCGAGGAGTCGTCGGACAGGCAGGTGCCCGCGATCTCCAGGGCCAGCAGCCTGCTCAGCGACCGTTGCGCCGCGGACAGCCCGGCTTCCTGCGCCGTGGCCGCCGGCGTGAGCAGCGCCTGCCAGCAGCCGAGCCCGCCGAGCTCGAGCCGGTGCTCGTCGAGCTCGGCCATGACCTGCTGGGCCTCGCCGACGATCCGGCCGATCTCGGCGACCTGCGCCCTGACCTCCAGACCGAGATGCCCGTCGATCATGCTCTCGTGGTAGCTCGCCAGCCTGCCGATCCAGTACTCCTCACCGAGCGAGTCCGACGGCTGCCACGCGAAGACCTCGGACCTGAGCTTGCGCAGTTCGGCACGCACCTGGTGCAGCTCGCGGCGGGCGGTGGCGATCTGGTCGGCCTTGCCGTCCGGCGCGACCCACACGAGCCGCTTGAGCAGGTCGAGTGCCGACGCGCCGAGGCGTTCGGCCATCGCGACGCCCCACTCCCAGCCCACGTCCTCCCGGCACACGACGCTCGGCAGCTGCACACCGGGCACGTACGGCAGCACCCCTTGCGTCTTCTTCCACGTGCGCTGCGCGCTCTCCGCCGCCCGCCGCGCCCGTTCGAACGACCAGTTGGCCGGATTCCCCTTCGGCAACGCGAACTGCTGCGCCACCGCCTGCCGTGCCGCGAGCCGGATCTCGGCGTCCTCGTAGTGCCCGAAGAGCTTGTCCGCCAACGAGTACACCTCGTCGACGACGTTCTTCTCGTCCGCGTTCAACCGCTCCAGCAAGGCCATCCGCCCGCCCCTGCTGCCGGCGGCACGCCGGTTGTGCTCCTCGATCTTCTCCACGTAGGTGCGGCCGGCCTGACTCGACATGGCGCTCAACAGCTTCGCGCCCGAACTGACCGTCGTCATCGCCGTGGCGGCGGTGTCCGCGACGGGTTCGGACCCGAGCGGCTCCGCGTGCGGGAACACCAGCAACATCACCCGCCGCACGGGCCCGTCCGCCGGCATCCGGTCAATGGCCTCCAGGGCCTCCTTGGTGGGCGTGTTGACCAGCACCCCGCCGTCGACCGCGAACCTGCTCCGATCACCCCCGTTGGCCCAGCTGGCGACGTCCGCCATGTCCGGCCGCTCCGGCGTGGCCTGACCACCGACGGGGATGAAGCTCGGCTCGAACGCGAACGGGAAACTGGCGCTGCTGCGCGCCGCCAGCGCGAGCTGCAGGACGCGCTCGTTCAACTTCTCGGCCGTGAAGTCGTTCCTGGTGTCCTCCGCCACCCAGTCGTAGGGGTCGCGGCGGAACGAGAAGCTGCCCTGGTGCACCGACTGCGTGAGCGGCTGCCCCAGATCGTCGTAGGTGATGGTGGGAACCCCGCCCAGCAACGTGGTGGTGATCCGCAGGTCGATCGGCCGCTCGTAGGCCTCGGTGGGCTCGAAGTCCGTGGTGAGACGGGCCAGCGCCTCCTGCAACCGCGGCAGGAAGAACTCGTCCCCTTTGAGCAAGCTGGCCGGCTCACCCCGGAACGGTGTCCTGAGCAGCTGCTCCATCCGCCCCTGCTCGGCCCACAGATCCCGCAGCCTGCTCAGATCGGCTTTCTTGTTGACCTGCGACAACGCCAGCGCGGCCCCGTTGATGCCCCCGGCCGACGTACCGGCGATGACATCGGCCCGCGCGGTGCAGCCCACCAGGTCCAGCAGCGGCTGGTACACACTGCCCGGCCTGGTCAGCCGGTCCAGCTCCAGCACCACACCGCCCATCCAGACGGCCAGACTCACACCGCCGTTGAGCACAACGGCGAACCGGACCTCTTCGCGCGACATGGGTTGCTCGGTCATGCCACCCCACCCCCTCCGGCGTCGATCATCCCCCTGCCAGGTATTCGTCCGCCGAAGGGATGTGGTTACTGGTCCGGATGCCGCTCGGTCACCTTGCGCAGGCCCTGACGAGCTTGGTTGCGTCATCGCCGCTTCGCGACGCTCGCGATCGGGGCTTGACTTCGGGCCCTTGCGAGGTGCCGGTCGGCCTTGAAAAGCCGGGCTGAAAAGAGCCCGGCCGATCCGAGCACGGTAGCACCTCGCACCAAAGTCAAGCCCCAATCGCAGTCGTGCGTGGTTGCGTTGGACGGGTATGTCACGTCATACCGCTTACCGGGTCGGCATCAGGCCTTTACCGGCTCGCTTCGCTTCGCCACGGCCGAAGGCCGGGCGGTCACGCGACCGCGTTGATGACGTTACGTCTCGGTTTTGCTGCGGGTCCAGCCAGCTGGGTGCGTAGAACGTCGGGATGCCGTGCACCATTGTCACTTCCCACTCACTCCGGTGAATGAGCGTGTGGTGATGGCGGCAGAGCAGCACCGCATTCTTGACCGATGTATCGCCGCCGTTCGCCCAGTGATGGACATGATGCGCGTCGCATTGTTTCGGGGGTCTGCCGCAGATGGGTCGACCTTGAGCGCGCCTTCCGAGTTT
>NZ_JBEXJN010000094.1:0-23174 GCF_040609115.1 Lentzea sp. NPDC004782 | reverse complement strand
TGAGAGGCGCACGTCCGGTTCGGCGGGCGACCTTGAGAAACGTGCCCGAGGAAACTCGGAAGGCGCGCTCAAGGTCGACCCATCTGCGGCAGACCGCCCAAACAATGCGACGCGCATCATGTCCATCACTGGGCGAATGGTGGCGATACATCGGTCAAGAATGCGGTGCTGCTCTGCCGCCATCACCACACACTCATCCACCAGAGCGAGTGGGAAGTGACAATGGTGCACGGCCTACCGACGTTCTACGCACCCAGCTGGCTCGACCCGGACCAAAAGCCGAGACGCAATCTCGTCAACTCGGTCGCGTGATCGGCCTAATGCCGACCCAGGTAGCGGTGATGACGTGCCCAGCCCACGCAATTGTCGCCGGACGGTCACCTGGGCAGGTAAGCCCTGTGCTGCTTGGAGAATTCGTAGTTGTTGTACTTGTCCCAGTTGATCGACCACGTCATGAGGCCGCGCAGGTTCGGGTAGACGCCCTTCGGCTTGTAACTGCCGCAGTTCGTGCCCTTGGTGAGGCAGTCGAGCGCGGTGTGGACGTCCGCGACGGAGGTGAAGCCGTTGCCCGCGTACTGCGCGGCGGGCAGGCCGATGGCGACCTGGTCCTGGCGCAAGGGCGCGAACACCTTCGACGTGTCACCGCGCACCGGGAACCCGGCGAGCACCATGTCGGTCATCGCCACGTGGAAGTCGGCGCCGCCCATGTTGTGGTACTGGTTGTCCAGGCCCATCACGGGTCCGGAGTTGTAGTCCTGCACGTGCAGCAACGTCAGGTCGTTGCGCATCGCCTCGATCACCGGCACGTACGCACCCGTGCGCGCGTCACCGCCGCCCGCGCCGCCGTAGAACTGGTAGCCGACCTGCACGAAGAACGTCTCCGGCGCCATCGTGAGCATGAAGCCGGCGCCATAGCGGGACTTCAGCGACTTCAGTGCCGAGATCAGGTTCACGATCACCGGCGTGGTGGGGTTCTTGAAGTCGACGTCACCGGCGTTGAGCGAGAGCGAGTGGCCCTCGAAGTCGACGTCGAGCCCGTTCAGCCCGTACTTGTCGATGATCGCGCCGACCGACCGCACGAACGCGTCGCGTGCCGCCGTGGTCTCCAGCCGCACCTGGCCGTTCTGGCCGCCGATGGAGATCAGCACCTTCTTGCCCTTGGCCTGCTGGGCGCGGATGCCCGCGATGAAGTCGGCCTCGGACTCGACGTTCGGGCACTCCGCCACCGGGCACTGGGCGAACCGCAGCTCACCGGACGTGGCGCTGGTGGGCTCGGCGAACGCCAGGTCGATGACGTCCCACTCGTCCGGCACGTCCGCCATCCGGAGGTAGCCGGAGCCGTTGGCGAAGCTGGCGTGCAGGTAACCGACGAGCACCTTGCGCGGCAACGATCCCGTGGGAGGCGGCCCCGCGGTGGTGGTGGTCGTGGTCGTGGTGGTAGTCGTCGTCGGGGGCGTTCCACCGGTGCACGCCGCGCCGTTGATCGTGCAGTTCGACGGGTCGGCGGTGCCGGAGGCGTTGTAGCCGAACGTGACGCTGGCGCCGGGCGCGACCGAGCCGTTGTACTCGCGGTTGACGAACGTGTGGTGGTTGCCGCTCCTGGTGAGCAGCGAGTCCCAGTAGGCACCGACGGCGGTGGAGGCCGGGTAGTCGAACTCGACCTTCCAGGAGCTGATGGCCGCGCTGGTCTCGTTCTTGATCGTCACCGTGGCGGTGTACCCGGTGTCCCAGGACTGCTTGGTGAACGTCGCCGTGACACCGGCGGCGTTGGCAGGGGCGAGGCTCACGATCACGGTGCCGAGCACCAGTGCGGCCACCGCGCTTATCCGAGCGAACAACTGCATGGGTTGCTCCGTCCCTAACGTGGCGGCCGGCAGGGGGTTCCCGGGAGAATTGGACTAGACCATCAACCCCGGCGTCAAGGTCCTAGACTGTCCAGTCGTGCCCCACGCTCGTGCCGCCGACGGAACCGCGCTCTTCTACTCGGTCGAGGGCTCGGGACCGCCGCTGTTGCTCATCGCGGGCCAGTCGAACTCGTCCCGCTGGTGGTCACAGGTCGCACCGATGTTCGCCACGCGGTTCACCACGATCGTCACCGACCACCGCGGCACCGGTTCCAGCGACAAGCCCGAAACCCCTTACAGCACCGAACTCTTCGCCTCGGACTGCGTCGCGGTCCTCGACGACGCGGGCATCGGCAAGGCGCACGTCTACGGCACGTCGATGGGCGGCCGGATCGCGCAGTGGATCGCCGCGTCGCACGGTGACCGCGTCGACCGGCTGGTGCTCGGCTGCACCTCCCCCGGCGGGCCGCACGCGATCGAACGCAGCGCCGAGGTGCGCAGGTCGCTGGCTCAGGTCGACCCGATGAAGGCGCGCAGGGCGTTGGAAGAGCTGATGTACACACCGGCGTACAAAGGCCCGTTCAGCACGCTCGGCGACCCGTCGATGCCGCCCTACGCGCGCAAGCTGCACCTGTTCGCGAGCGCGGAGCACGACGCGTGGGACGTGCTGCCGTCGATCACCGCGCCGACGCTCGTGGTGCACGGGACGGACGACATCTTCAACCCCACCGCCAACGCTCCCCTGATCACGTCGAGGATTCCCGGCGCGCGGATGCACCTCGTCGAGGGCGCGCGGCACGGCTACTTCGAGGAGTTCCGCGATACGGCCACCCCGCTCGTGATGGACTTCCTCAGCCCGTGACCCACCGCAGGCCGCGCATCAACGCGTGGCCCGCGAACCGCACCCCGGTGGCCTCGGCGATCGGCAGGTACGGCAGCCGCAGCGGAATCCGCGCCCACACCGGCAGGCTCGCGACCGCCGTGGCGGCCAGGATCGCGTACGGCCCCTTCGCGAGCATCGGCAACGGCGCCTTGAGCAGCAGGAACCGGGCCGCTTCCCGGGCCTCGGGCGTGCTTTTCAGCTCGGCCCGGTAGGAGTCCAGCCGGGCGTCCAGAGCGGCGACCGTGCGCGGCGGGTCCGGCACGCCCATCGCGTCGGCGATCACGGCCATGTCGGCGACGTACCCGTCGTAGTCGTCGAGCGGTTTCTCGCCGTACTTGCGGTGGCAGCGCAGGAAGCTGTCGACCTCGGCCACGTGCACCCAGGCCAGCAGGTGCGGGTCGTCCGCGCGGTACGGCCTGCCGTCCGGCGCCGTGCCGTGGATGAACGAGTGCACCCGCGCAAGCCGTTCAATCGCCTCGTGCGCGTCCTCGACCGAACCGTAGGTGGTCACGCCGACGAACAGGCTCGTGCGCTGCAACCGTCCCCACGGATCGGTGCGGTAGTCGGAGTGCTGCGCGACCGCGGCCATCGCGAGCGGGTGCAACGACTGCAGCAACAACGCCCGCAGCCCGCCGATGAACATGGCGTGATCCGCGTGCACGTGCCGGATCGGCCGGTCGTCGGCGAACAGGCGTGGACCGGGTGCGCCGTGGATCCGCCGCGCGTGCTTCTCGCGCTCCGGACCCGCGACCTTCTCGAACAGACCGTCGCTCAGCTGCCGCCGCAGTGCCTCCAGCATCTCCCCATGATGCGACGCGGCAGCTGAGAACGGCACCCCGCTCGCGCAGGGTGCCGTTCAGCCGGTTCAGCCGATCGCGATCTGGTCCAGATCCGGTGCGCCCGCGGTGTCGTTGCCGAACTTGAGCGTGTTCGGGCCGGCGTTCAACGTCACCGGGAGTTCGGCCACGTACGGCGTGCTGTTGCCGACCCCGTCCAGCTTGAGCTCGACGGGCGCCGCGCCGTTCACCGAGATGAAGTACGAGCGCGGACCGTTCACCGTGAACTGGACGAACAGCCGGTACGCGCCCGCGGCGGGCACCACGACGTTCGGGAAGGTGACCGACGCGTCCGGGCCGCCGCCGATGTTGCGCACCTTCTCCCCGCCCGAGCACGACCCGCAGCCGGTCAGCCCGGTGCTGCCGAACAGGTTCGCCGAGTCCTCCGCCTCCCGCACGAACACGCGGTCGGCGGGCCTGGTCCGCACCGGCACCGCACCCGGCACCTTTCGGTCGGACCCCAGCAACTGGAACGACGCGGTCACCGGGATGCTGACCGAACCCACGTCCTGTCCGGCCGGCGACACCGCGGTCCACACGCCCTCCAGCACCCCGGCCAGCCGCATCGACGCGCGGGTGGCGGGCGAGCCGGTCAGCGTCCACCCGGCGGGCAGCGCCGGCGCCAGCGAGACGTTGTCGATCTGGTCGTCGGCGTCGAGCCGCAGCCGCGCGGTGATCTTCACGGACTGCTGGCCGGGCGCGACCCATTGCACGCCATGGGGTTCGACGGTCAGGGTCGTCTTCGGCGCGTACGTCGACGGGGGCAGGCCACCGACGGAAATCCGGTCCAGGCCGAGCGGTTTGCCCGTGCCGAACACGCGGACGGTGTTGCGGCCCGCGGTCAACGGCACCGCGAGCGACGTCGGGTCCGGCACGTCGGCGCGGTCCTTGGGCACCGCGACCGACACCGGCGCCGCGCCGTTCACCGACACCGAGACCGACGACGCCTCCGCGGCCGTCAACGCCAGCTGCAGGTTGTAGGTCCCTGCTGTCGCAACGGAAACATCGCGGTAGGTCACGGCGTTGCCCTCACCGCCGCCCAGCCCTGTCACCTGACGCTGACCGGAACAGGCCTCGCAGAACGAGCTGCGCGCCGTACCCGACCGTGCCGCGTCCTCGGCCTCCAGCGCGCCCTCCCGCGCCGACCGGGGATAGCTGTGCCCGACCCGGATCTCGTCGATCTGCAGTTGCTTGAAGAAGACGGGTGCCTGCGGCCCGCTCCACGTGTTGACCACGGTCAGCCGGAGCCACCGCGCGTTCGTCGCGCCGACGTCGATGAACTGGGTGCCGCGCGCGGAGGGCAAGGCGCCCGAACGCACGTGCCACCAGTTGCGGCCGTCGTCGGACGCGGTCAGCTGGTAGTCCTTGATCCGCGCCGAGTCCTCCGGACGGCCGAACGACACGCGGGCGTGCGTCGGCGACGACTCGCGCTGGTTGATCGCGAGGAACGAGACCTCCTTGCGGCGCCCCAGGTCCAGCGAGATCGAGACGGGCTGGGCGCCGTTGGCGTCCCAGTACTTCTCGTAGCTGCCGTCGGTGAGGTTCGAGGCGGGGAACCCGTCCTTCGAGGACGTCGCGTACGCCTTCACGCCATCGTAGAGACCTTGCTGCCCACGGGTTTCCACGGTGAACACGGTGTCGTACTCGTCCCAGTTGGCGATGCCTTCGATCGTCAGGTACCCGGCCGACTGGGAGAACCGCATCCGCTCACCGGTGCGCAGGTCGGTGACGCGCGAGACGCGATACCCGTTGTCGCGCAGCCGGACGAAGTCCGCGCGCGGGCGGGTGACCACGTGCACGTACTGCTTGCCGCTGGAAGGGTTGACGGTGATGACGCCGTGCGCGCCGTCGTTCCAGAAGCCGGGCTGCATGCCGCCGTACATGTAGCCGCCGCCCTCGACCCCCTGGATCGACTCGCGGATCGGCGGCACCCACGTGGACATGAAGTTGTTGTAGGCCTCCTGCTGCGCGGGCATCCTGCCGTTGACCATCGGCGTCTCGGCCATCAGCGACTTGATCGAGGAGCCCGCGTTGGTGACGTAGCGGCCGACGTTCAGGCGGGTGTCGACGGCGGAGTCACCGCCGCTGTACCACCAGTCGCCGGTGGTGGGCAGCTTGTAGCAGGCCTCGGTCAGGCGCGGCATCGGCGTGAACGTCGCGGCCGGGTAGTCGTAGGACGGGAACATGCCGGTCTTCTGCTCGTTCGAGACCGTGTCCATGATCGGCGTGTCCTCGTTGTTGTTGCTCAACAACCAGGTGGGCTGCAGCTGCCGGATCTGTTCGTAGAGCTTGTTGCGCTCCCAGTACTCGTTGTCGTTGTCGATCCAGAACCCGGCGAGGTCCTGGTAGTTCTTCATGACCTCGAAGAAGAGGTCGTAGCTGTACTTGCCGAAACCCTCGCGGGTGGTGAGGTCGACCTTCTCGCCCCGGTAGGCGGAGTAGGCGGCCGAGTCGAGCATCTCCACGCCCTGCTCGGCGTGCCACTGCGGGTCGTCGGTCATGTAGAGCATCACCTTGACGCCCTTGGCCTTGCCCGCCGCGACGAGCTCGCCGAGCAGGTCGCGTTGCGTCGCGCAGCTGCCGGGGATCTTCGACGGCCACGGGCGCGCGTAGCCGAGCCGGGAGTGGAACGTCGCCAGCACGACGTAGGAGGCGCCGAGCTTGCGCGCCTCGTCGATCCAGTAGTCGGGGGTCCACCCTCCGCCGGTGACGTCGCGCTCCCACTCGGCGCAGTTCAGGTGCTTCGGGGCGGTGAACATGCCCCAGTGCAGGAACAGGCCGGCGGTGGACTTGCGCAGCCATTCCTGTCTCGGGTGCCGCACCTCGGCCTGCGCGGCGGCAGGCAGGACGACCGTGACCAGGCCAGCGAGCAGCGCGGCCACCACGGCCACACACAAACGTCGTAGTGCCATGACCATCGCTTTTCTCGTCGGGGCGGCGGCGAGAGATCCGATGATTACAACCGGAACTACCCAGGTCAAGCTTTCCTGACGCCTGGGTTACCGGGACTCATCGGAGCTGTTCGGGACGGGCTGCCCGCAGGCCTTCTCGGCTGTCCGGGTGACGCCGCTCCCCCGCTCCGAGATCGCCTCTCCGCGGGCGGCCGAAGCGTGATAACACATGGCCATGATCGAAGCGGACTTCCCGGCGATCTTCCACGACGCTGACGGCATCGCGGTCGCAGGCCAGCGGCTGACCTTCCGGCTGAGCCGGTTGCGGCTGGTCAGCGCGGTGATCGCGGCGTTGGGCGGCGCACTGAGCTGGAAGGTCGGCAAGTTCGACCTCTGGGCCCTGGTGGCCCTCGCGGGTTTCCTGGCGGCGCTGTTCGCGGAGATCATGCTGTGGATCCAGCGCCCGGAGCGCGACTGGACCACGGGCCGCACGATCGCCGAGGACATCAAGTCGCTCGCGTGGCGGTTCACGGTGAGCGGTCACCCGTTCCCGGCGACGATGCCGCTGCCCGAGGCCAGGAAGCTGTTCGGGCGGCGGGTCAACGAGATCGTGGCGCGCGACGGCGTCGAGATCACGTTCCACAGCGTGAGCCGGCAGACGACCCAGCGGATGGCCGAGCTGCGGGCCAGGCCGCTGGAGGAACGCCGGCAGGTCTACCTCGACGAGCGGATCCGCAACCAGCAGGAGTGGTACGCGGCGAGCGCACGCCTGCACCAGGAACGCGCGAACCGGCTGCGAACCCTGCTGCTGGCCGGTGAGCTGATCGCGATCGTCCTGGCGGCGGGCCGCGGGTTCGGCGTGTGGGACGTCGACATCTCCGGCGTGATGGCGGCCATCGTCGCGAGCGGCGCCGCGTGGCTCGGGTTGCGGCAGCACGAGAAGCTGCGCCTCACGTACTCGATCGCGGCCAACAGCCTGGCCTCCGTGGCCGACCAGCTCGCCGACGTCCCCGAGGACGAGTGGGCGAACGCGGTGATGGACGCGGAGGACAACTTCCGCAAGGAGAACAGCACCTGGACGGTGTCCCAGCCGAACGCCGCCTGAGACACCGTTCGCGTCAGGCCAGAGCTTCGACGACTCGGGCGACCATCTCCTTCTCGGACGCGGCCACCTCACCGTCCGCACCGGCCACCGAGCGGACCATCTCCGTCACGGCGCCGCGGAAGACCGGGACCTCACGCGGGTCGTGCGCGTCGATGATCCGCACGGCGTCCTTCAGCGCGGCGAGCACGCCCGCCTCCACATCGGACGCCGACCCCTCGGGCAGCGTGGGCGGCGCGGCGGCGATCACGGCGCGCAGTTCGTCCGGCAGCAGGGTCATGGCCCTGATGCCCGCGTGGCTCTCCTCGTCGACCGAGCCGGGGTCCGCCGTGGACACCAGCACCATGGCACCGAAAACGGCCGTGCGGAGGGTCTTCCCCTCCGCCTCCGTGTACGCAGTCATGGGCGCAAGCCTATGCAACGATCAGTGGCTATGAGTGCGGGTCAGGTGCTCGGCGCCAACATCAGGGCGTTCCGGGAGCAGCGCGGGTTGTCCCTGTCGGAGCTCGCGCGGCGGTCGTCGATCGCGAAGGGCACGCTGTCCCAGCTGGAGAGCGGCGCGGGCAACCCGACGATCGAGACCGTGTTCAGTTTGTCGAACGCTCTGGACGTGCCGGTGTCGGAGCTCGTGACCGAGCGGACGCCACCGGACGTGCTGCTGGTGCGGGCCGCGGACGTCGAGGTGCTCAGCAGCAACGCCGTCGACCTGCGGCTGATGCGGCGGATGGACATCGCGGGCACCGTCCTGGAGATCTACGACCAGCGCATCCGGCCGGGGGCCACCCAGACCAGCGAAGGTCATCCCGGCAAGGAGCACGTGCTGGTCACGAGCGGCCGACTGCGGGTGGGACCGGCCGGGGGGCCCTACGAGCTCGGGCCCGGCGACTACGTGTGCTTCCCCGGCTCGGTCCCGCACCTGTACGAGACGGTCGGAGGTGAGGTCAGCTCGGTGCTGGTGCTGGAGTACCCGAGGCACTAACGTTCATTCTATTGAACGGAGGTGGAGATGCGACCGGACGTCGTGGTCGTGGGAGCGGGCATCATCGGGGCCGCGTGCGCGCAGGCGCTGACCGCGCGCGGGCTCGACGTCGTCGTCCTCGACCGCACCGGACCGGCGTCGGGCACCAGCGCGGCCGGTGAGGGCAACGTCCTGGTCAGCGACAAGGAACCCGGCCCGGAGCTCGAACTGGCCAAGGCGAGCCGCGAGCTGTGGCCCGAGCTGGCCGCAGACAGCGAGTGGGAGGAGAAGGGCGGCCTGGTCGTCGCCACGACCGCCGAGGCGGCCGGCCCGCTCAAGGCGTTCGCGGCGAGGCAGCGCGCGGCGGGCATCGACGCCTGCGAGCTCACCGCGGCCGAAGCCCTGGCCCACGAACCGCACCTCAACCCGGAGATCACCGCCGCGGTCCACTACCTGCAGGACGCGCAGCTCAACCCGGTCAAGGCCACGAGAGCCCTGCTGCGCGGCATCAGGGTCGCCCGCACCGAGGTGTCCACAACGGACGGCCGCTCGGTCACCACGGCCGACGGCGTGATCAGCTGCGGCGCGGTCGTCAACGCCGCCGGTCCGTGGGCACGGCACTTCGGCGTCAACGTGCTGCCCCGGCGCGGTGTCGTCCTGGTGACGACCCCGATCCCCGGCACGATCCGGCACAAGGTCTACGACGCGGACTACGTCGGCGCGGTCGCGAGCGACGACGCCGACCTGCAGACGTCCGGCGTCGTCGAGTCGACCCAGGCCGGCACGGTGCTGATCGGGTCGAGCCGGCAGCGCAAGGGCTTCGACGACACGATCGAGAGCGAGGTGCTGAAAGCGTTGGCGCGCAAAGCGATCGCGCTCTTCCCGATGCTGGCCCAGGTACCCGTGATGCGCGCGTACGGCGGCTTCCGCCCGTACGCGCCGGACCACCTGCCGATCATCGGTGCGGACCCGCGCACCCCCGGACTCTGGCACGCCACCGGTCACGAGGGCGCGGGCGTCGGCCTGGCTCCCGCCACCGGGCGCCTGCTCGCCGAACTGCTCACCGGCGCCACCCCGCACGTCGACCCCCATCCGTTCCGCGTCGACCGGCCGGAGGTGATGCTGTGAAGGTCACGTTCAACGGCCGGCAGCGCGAGGTCGCGCACGTCGCGGAGTTGTTGCCGGGACGGTTCTTCTGCGGCATCGGCGTCTGCTTCGGCTGCGTCGCGGAGATCAACGGCGTGCCCGAGGTCCGCGCGTGCCGCCACCAGCTGCGCGACGGCGACGTGATCAGGACCGAAGAACGAGCACAGCCATGAGGGTCGTGGTCGTGGGTGCGGGACCGGCCGGGATGGCCGCCGCCAGGACCGCCGCCGACGCGGGCGCGCGGGTGACGATGGTCGACGCCGAACCGGACGCGGGCGGCCAGTACCTGCGCGGGCGCGCGAAGTTCAGCCACGCCGGGATCACGCACCTGAAGAACACCGAGGCCTGGCTCGTCGAGAACCAGACCCTCCACCTGCGGGGACCACGACAGCTCGGCTTCGACGCGCTGGTCATCGCGACCGGCGCCTACGACCGCGCACTGCCGTTCCCCGGCTGGGACGGCCCCGGCGTGATCACCGCGGGTGCCGCCCAGGCGCTCGCCAAGCAGGGCGTCACCCTCGCCGAACGCGTGATCGTCACGGGCACCGGCCCGTTCCTGCTGCCCGTCGCGACGGCCCTGCGGGACCTCGGCGCCACCCTCGTCGGCGTCTACGAGGCGAACTCCCCCCTCGCCTGGACCCGCGAGGCGAGGGCCGTGCTGGCCAACCGCCACAAGCTCGGCGAGCTCGCGAGCTACCGCAAAGCCCTGACACACCTGGAGACCCGCACCGCGGTCATCGCCAAGCACGGCGACCGGGTCACGGTCGCGAAGCTCGACCGCCACTGGCGCCCGGTCAGCCACCGCACCGAGCACGCCGACCTGGTCTGCGCCGGGTACGGCTTCCTCCCCCGCACCGACCTCGTGCCGAACGCCAAGCGCACCAACGACTTCCTCGACGTCGACGAACGCCAGCAGACGTCGGTCCCCGGCGTCTACGCGGCCGGCGAGGTGACCGGCATCGGCGGCGCGGACCTGGCCGAGGCCGAGGGGGTCGTCGCCGGAGCCGCCGCGGCGGGCCGCGAACCGCCGCCGGAAGCCGTGCGGGCCGTCCGCCGGGGCCGCCTGTTCGCGCAGGCCCTGGCCAGGGCGCACGCGATCGGGCCGGGCTGGCGGACGTGGCTGAACCCGGACACGACGGTCTGCCGGTGCGAGAAGGTCAGCCTGGCCGACCTCACCGACGCCACCGGCCTGCGCGAGCTCAAGCTCACCAGCCGCGTCGCGATGGGCCGCTGCCAGGGCCGCGTCTGCGCCCGCAACGCGGCCGAGCTGACCGGCGTCCCGTTCGACGGCCAGCGCCGCGTGATCGCGGTCCCGATCCCCCTCGGCGAACTCGCCGCCCTCCCGGAGGAGAAGCAGTCATGACCGAACGCCTGGACGGCGTCATCGTCGCCACCGCACTTCCCTACGCCGAAGACCCGAAAGCCCCGGCGGGACTGCGCCCGGACCTGGACAAGCTCGCCGAGCACTGCCAGTGGGTCGTCGAGAACGGCTGCCGCGGCGTCGGCCCCAACGGCTCGCTCGGCGAGTACTCCTCGCTGACCGACGCGGAACGCAGGCAGGTCGCCCAGACCGCCATCGCCGCGGTGAAAGGTCGCGGTATTGCGGTCATCGGCGTGCACGGCGTCGGCGCGCACCAGGCCCGTCACTGGGCCGACCTGGCGGCCGAGGACGGCGCGGACGGCGTGCTCTGCCTGCCGCCCACCATGTACCGGGCGAACCGCGGCGAGGTCGTGCACCACTTCCGCGAGGTCGCCAAGGCCGGACTGCCGATCATGGTCTACAACAACCCGATCGACACCAAGGTCGACCTCACCCCCGATCTGATCGCCGAGCTGGGCCAGATCGAGCACGTGGTGGCGGTGAAGGAGTTCTCCGGCGACGTCCGCCGCGTGCTGGAGATCAAGGCCGCCGCCCCGCACCTCACCGTCGTCGCGGGCGCCGACGACGTCGTGCTGGAAAGCCTGCTGATGGGCGCCACGGGCTGGTTCGCGGGCTACCCCAACGTGTTCCCGGCCGAGTGCACCGAGCTGTTCGAACTGGCGTTGCTGGGCAAGCTCGCCGAGGCACGCGCGCTGTACGAACGGCTCGTACCCGCGTTCCGCTGGGACTCGCGCACCGAGTTCGTGCAGGCCATCAAACACTCCATGGACTTCGTGGGCCGCTACGGCGGTCCGTGCCGGCCGCCGCGCGGGCCGCTCAGCCCCGAGCAGCGCGCCCAGGTCGACGCCGACATGAAGCTGGCTACCAAGAAATTGGACACGGTATGAGGTTCGCCAGGTACTTCAGCGCGGTCGACTCGCACACCGAGGGCATGCCGACGCGGGTGATCACCGGTGGTGTCGGCGTGATCCCCGGCGAGACCATGGCCGACAAGCGGCTGAACTTCGTCAAGAACCACGACCACATCCGCAAGCTGCTCGTCAACGAACCACGCGGCCACGCGGCGATGAGCGGCGCGATCCTGCAGCCGCCGACCCGCCCGGACGCGGACTGGGGCGTGCTCTACATCGAGGTGTCGGGCTGTCTGCCGATGTGCGGGCACGGCACCATCGGCGTGGCGACGGTCCTGGTGGAGACCGGCATGGTCGAGGTGACCGAGCCCGTCACGACGGTCCGGCTCGACACCCCGGCCGGGCTCGTGCTGGCCGACTACGACACCCGTACGAAGCTCGTGACGATCCGCAACGTCCCGGCGTACGCCCACGAGCTGGACGCGCTGGTCGACGTGCCGGGACTGGGCGAGGTCCGCTACGACATGGCGTACGGCGGCAACTTCTACGCCATCCTGCCGCTGGCCGATCTCGGCATTCCCTTCGACAGAGCGGAAAAGGACCGCGTCCTGGCCGCCGGTCTGGCCATCATGGACCGGATCAACGCGACGAACCGCCCGGTGCACCCCGTGGACACGGCGATCAGCGGCTGCAAGCACGTCCAGTTCACCGCGCCCGGCCTCGACGGCGCGCACTCGCGCAACGCGATGGCGATCCACCCCGGCTGGTTCGACCGTTCCCCCTGCGGCACAGGCACCTGCGCCCGGATGGCCCAGCTGCACGCGCGCGGTGAGCTCGGCATCGGCGCGGACTTCGTCAACGAGTCGTTCATCGGCACCAGGTTCATCGGCCGGTTGCTCGAAGAGGTCCCGCTCGGTGACCGAACGGCGGTGCTGCCCACTGTGGCCGGTCGGGCGTGGATCACCGGGATGGGCCAGTACCTCCTCGACGCCACCGATCCGTTCCCGGAGGGGTTCTCGCTGTAGTCGTTACGCTCGGTGCCGTGACCACGCCCAGTCTGGAAGCGCTGCTGCGCATCGGACCGTTCCACTCGGCACTGCGCGCGGCCATCCGCCGCCGCGGCCTCACCCTGGAACGGCTGCGGCTGCGGCTGGCGCAGCAGGACGTGGCGGTGGCGCTGTCGACGTTGAGCGACTGGCAGCAGGGCAGGGTGCGGCCGATCTCCCCGAAGTCGCTGCGCGCGGTCTCGGTGCTGGAGGAGCTGCTGGAGGTGCCGTCCCGGTCGCTGCTGCGCCTGCTGGAGCACTCCGGCCCGAGCGGCTGGCCGGACGTCGTCCCCGGCATGATGCCCGGCTTCAACACCTACGACCTGGAGATCGTCTCCCGCCACGACCGGGTTTTCGTCAACGCCGAACGACACGCGTCCCGCGTTCACGTGCAGGTGGTCGGCCGTGCGCGCAAGGACGGCGTCGACCGCTTCTACGCCCACTACTACTGCGACGACTCGGTGCGCACGTCTGAAGTCGTGCACGAGCCCGTCCGCAACTGCCGGGCCGGCCGGTCCTCGCGCAACGAGGCCGAGCACGTGACCGTCGAGGAGCTGCTCTTCGACCGTTCGCTGACGGCGGGCGAGACGTGGGTGTTCGAGTTCGCCGTCCACGACCCGACGCGGCTCGACAGCTTCGAGTACGCGCACGGCGTGCGGTGCTTCATGGCGCAGAGCCTGATCGAGGTGCACTTCGACCCGGCCGCGCTCCCCCTCGACCCGCACGTCTACCTCCAGGACTGGCAGGAGTCCGAGCCGCACCGGACGATCGACCTCGCGCTGGACCACACGAACTCGGTGCACCACTTCGAGACCGACGTGTCGGTGAACTGGGTCGGCATCCGCTGGAAGTGGGCCTGAAAGCTCCCCAAATCGCGTGACGGCGATTAGCGTGCGCTCGTGCAGTTGCCGTGGAGAGCCGCGCCCAGGGCAGCCCTGTCGAGTCCGCTGGGCGCCTGGCTGGCGTTGCGCGGTGCCCGAACCGCGCGGATCGGAGAACTGCTCAGGTGATCCGCGCTTGTGGCGTCGGGGTGTCCTACGGCCAGGTGCGCGCCGTCTCGGACGTGTCGCTGACGATCGCCCCCGGCCTCACCGTGCTGTCGGGCCCGTCCGGCTCGGGCAAGTCGACGCTGCTGCGAGTCCTCTCCCTGGTCGAACGCCCGTCGGTGGGCGAGGTCTTCGTGCACGACCGCCCGACCTCGGCGTTGTCGTGGTCCGAGCTGCGCGCGTTGCGGCGCAAGGAGATCGCGGTCGTCTTCCAGAACCCGACCGACAACCTGATCTCACACCTGACCGTGGGCGAGAACCTCCGCGCCGCCGGTGCCGCGGACCTGACCCTGCTGGACCGGCTGGGCCTGGGAGAGTCCGCGACCTGGCGGATCGGAGCCTTGTCCGGCGGCCGGCAGCAACGCCTGGCTTTCGGCTGCGCGCTGGCACGCGGCGCTTCCGTCGTGGTCGCCGACGAGCCGACCTCGCAGCTCGACACGCGGTCCGCCGACCTGGTGCTGGAAACGCTGGCGTCGCTGCCCGTACCCGCCGTGGTGGCCTCGCACGACCCGCGTTTGATCGCGTTGGCGGACCTGTGCGTGCCGCTGGCGGCGTCGTGATCCGCGCGGCTTGCGTCATCGTCGCGAAGCAGCCCTAAACGCAACCACAAGCCGAAGACTCAGACCGCAGGCGGCCGGTCCTCGTACGGCGTGGACAGCACCACGGTCGTCCGCGTCGACACGTTGGCCGACTCCCGGATCTTCTGCAGCAGTTCCTCCAGCGCCGTGGGCGACGCGACCCGCACGCGCAGCACGTACGAGGCGTCGCCCGCCACCGAGTAGCAGGCCTCGATCTCCGGCAGGTGCTCCAGCCGCTTCGGGTAGTCGTCGGGCTCGGCCGGGTTGATCGGGAAGAGCGAGATGAAGGCGGACATGGGCAGGCCGATCTCCGCGCCGTCCAGGCGCGCGGCGTAGCCCTTGACGATGCCGCGCTGTTCCAGGCGTTTCACGCGCTGGTGCACCGCCGACACGGACAGGCCGACGCGTTCGGCGAGGTCGGTGAAGCTGCACCGGCCGTCCGAGGCGAGTTCCTTCAGGATCGCTCTGTCGATCTGCTCGAGGGTCAAAGCACCACCAGCTCGTGAGGTCGGTTGTTGAAGGACTCGACGCCGTCGGCGGTGGCCACGACGATGTCCTCGATGCGCGCGCCCCAGCGGCCGGGCAGGTAGATGCCGGGTTCGACGCTGAACGCCATGCCGGGTTCGAGCGGCAGGGCGTTGCCGCTCACGATGTAGGGCTCCTCGTGCACGTCGAGGCCGATGCCGTGGCCGGTGCGGTGCACGAAGTACTCGCCGAAGCCCGCGTCGGCGATCACGGAACGGGCGGCGGCGTCGACCTCTTCGCAGGTGACACCGGGCTTCACGGCGTCGACGGCGGCCTGTTGCGCGGCCTGCAGGACGGCGTAGGTGTCCCGGACGTCGTCGTACGACGGCTCGCCCATCACGTAGGTGCGGGTCGAGTCGGAGTTGTAGCCCTCGGCGACCGGGCCGCCGATGTCGATGACGACGACGTCACCGGCCTCGACCACGCGGTCGGAGTCGCGGTGGTGCGGGGAGGCGCCGTTGGGGCCGGAACCGACGATCACGAAGTCGGCGACGGTGTGGCCTTCCTCGACGATCGCCGCGGCGACGTCCTTCGCGACCTCGCGTTCGGTGCGGCCGACGCGCAGGAACTCGCCCATGCGCGCGTGCACCCGGTCGATCGCGGCACCGGCCTTGCGCAGGGCGGCGATCTCGCTCGCGTCCTTGCGCATGCGCAGCTCGCGGATGATCGGCCCGGCCAGGGTCTGCTCGCCGCCGATGGCGTTGCCGAGCTTGATGGTGTGCAGGGCGGGCATCATGTCCGCCACGGCGACGCGCGAGCCCTTCAGCGCGGCCTTGACCAGCGCGTACGGGTCTTCGCCGTCGACCCACGTGACGACCTGCACGCCCAGCTCGTCGGTCGGGATGGCGGCGTAGCCGGGCTGTTCCAGCTTCGGCACGACCAGTGTCGGGGTGCCGCCGACGGGCAGCGCGAGGCAGGTGAGGCGTTCGAAGGAGTCGCCACCGGCACCGATCAGGTACCGCAGGTCCGAACCGGGCGAGATGAGGAGGGCGTCGACGCCCGCCTGCTCGGCCGCGGCGGAAGCACGGTCAAGCCGCGCACGCAGCGCGGACACGTCGATGGGGCCGGTGATCGTTGCCATGCGCCTGAGCCTAGTAGCTTGTCCAACCGTGAGCTCTCCCCTGGTGCTGCTCGACTCCGCGAGCCTCTACTTCCGGTCGTACTACGCGCTGCCGGACTCGATGACCGCGCCCGACGGCACGCCGGTGAACGCCGTGCGCGGGTTCGTCGACACGATCGCCCGCGTCATCACCGACCGCGGCGCCGCACGGCTGGTCGCCTGCCTCGACGCCGACTGGCGCCCGGAGTTCCGGGTGAAGGCGCTGCCGTCCTACAAGGCGCACCGGGTCGCCGAGGACGCGGTGGACGGCGAGGAGGAGGTCCCGGACACCCTCACGCCGCAGATCCCGATCATCCTCGACGTGCTCGACGCGGCCGGCATCTGCACCGGCGAGGCGGCGGGTTACGAGGCCGACGACGTCATCGGCGCGCTCGCCCACCGCGAGCAGAAGTCCCCCGTCGAGGTGGTCACGGGCGACCGCGACATGTTCCAGGTCGTGCGCTTCGAGCCCACGCCCGTGCACGTCGTGTACGTCGGCCGCGGCTGGAACAAGGCGGAGGTCCTCGGCCCCGAGGAGCTCGCCGCGAAGTACGCGCTGCCGGTCGAGAACGCCGGTTCCGCCTACGCCGACATGGCCGTGCTGCGCGGTGACCCGTCCGACGGCCTGCCGGGTGTCGCGGGCATCGGCGAGAAGACCGCCGCGAAGCTCATCACCGAGTTCGGCTCGCTGGAGGAGCTGCTCAAGGCCGTCACCGACCCGATGGACCGCAAGCTCACCACCAAGGCCCGCAACGCGCTCATCGCGGCAGAGGAGTACCTGGCGGCCGCACCCACCGTCGTCCGCACGGCCCTGGACGCGCCCGTGGTCCTGGACCGCGACGACGAGGTGCCGCGGGTGCCCGCCGACCCCGAGCGGCTGCGCGAGCTCACGCAGCGCTGGGGCCTGGGCAGCTCGGTGCCGCGCCTGGTCAACGCGATGGAACGGCGCCCCTAGAAGAACGTGCCGCAGTACGGCTTGCGGTCCACGGCGAACAACGCGTCAGCGTCGGCCAGACGGGTCCCTTCGATCCGTTTGGCCGCCGCGAGCTGCGAGAACGTGGTGTCACCGAAGTAGACGGCACCGAGCAGGTCGACCGGGATCACGAGATCGGCCGGTGCCTCGACCCGCTCCGCACCGTCCGGCGACACCCGGTAGCGGCCGTCGTTGGCGGGCAGCAGCCGATCCCGCACCTCGATGACGACCGGCTCGGCGGTGCCGTAGGTGCGGGCGGACAGCATGCGCGGCACGTCGGCCAGCCGCAGCCAGATCTCGTCGAACACGTCCTTGGTGCGGACGACCCGCGGGTCCTCGAACAGCCAGGTCAGCGGGTCGTCGAGCGCCACGTCGTGCTCGATCGTGTGCACGAGGTCCAGCCGTGACGCGTAGATCCACAGGTCGCGCCACGCGTCCTCGCCCGCCCACACGAAGTCCTGAATGGACATCCGGTACCGGTTGTCCTTCACCTCGGACACCTTGTAGGTCAGGAAACCGTCGTCACCATCAGGTCCACTGTGGACGACCGTGGCCGAGGAATCGGCGCCGCCCCTGCGGTCGCGCGCCCGCGTCCACCAGCCGGGCCACCTGCCGATCTGACCGGGCCGCCTCAGCCCGATCGTCTCGTGCAGCTCCGGCAGCAGCTTGTCGGCGGCCTCGGCGTCGATCATCCGCACCCGGCCGGTCATCCCGCCGGGGATCACGGCCCGCTCGGCGTCGATCTCGACGGACCGCCACCGCCCTGCCAGGCCGTAGCCGAAACGGCCGTAGATGCGCCCCTCGGAGGCGCGCAACGACGCCACCGGATCCGGCAGCGTCGAGAGTTGTTCGCGCATCAGGGCGGTCAGCACGCCCCGGCGCGTGCGGTCAGCGCGCACACCCACGCGCGAGATGGCAGCGTGCGGCACAACTGCGCCACCAGGCACCACAAGAGAGGAGGCGTAGGACTGGGTCGTCCCGATCATCTCGTCGCCGTCGAACGCCGCGAGCACCCGGTCTGGCCCGTAGGAGGGACGGATGACGTCCCACTGCTCGTCGGTCGGCGGTCCCCAGTGCATCGCGCGGCGGAAGACCGTGGCATGGGCACGGAACTGCGCTTCGTCGCTGAGGACGCGGATCTCGGTCACGCCTGCGATCGTGGCTCACCACGATCGCGGGCGCACCCGGGTTTTCGCTCAGCCCGTGGGCTGGCCGACCTCGTACTCGCCGTCCTCGGTCTTGACGACGATCTTGACCTTCTTGTCCTTGCCGCCGACCTGGACCTTGCACTCGAAGGAGGTGTTGGGCTTGACCTCGTTCTCACCCGTGCAGGTCGCGGCGCCGACGTCGGAGATCTTGTACTCGTCCTTGAGGATCTGGACGATGCCGTTCTGCACGGCGGTGTTGTCGAAGATCTTCTTCTTGAAGAACGCCGGCGACACGAACCCGGTGAACAGCACGCCGCCGACGAGCAGCACCACGACGACCGCGGCGACCCAGATGGCCGCGTTCGACTTCTTCTTCGGCGGGACCGGCTGGCCGTAGCCGCCGGGCTGCTGGCCGTACGGGTTGGGCTGGCCGGGGTACTGCTGCGTCTGCTGGCCGTAGGGGTCGCCCGGCACCGGCGTGCCGTACGGGTTCGACTGCGGCTGCTGGGGAACGCCGTACTGCTGCGTCTGCTGCTGTGACGGATCGAAACCGGGGTACGGCTGCTGCTGCGGCGGCCCGGGCTGGGGCTGCGGCGGGCCGTAGGGGTTCTGAGCCGGGAAGCCGCCGGACGGTGTGCCGGGAGGGAAACCGCCACCGTAGGGCTGCTGCGGCTGCTGCGGCTGGCCCCAGGGCTGCTGCGGATCGTTCCCTCCGGACGGTCCGTACGGGCTGCTCATCTGTCGACCTCCGTGTGTACGACGTTGCGGCGCGATCCAACCACACCGCTGACGTCAGTCTTTACTCCGACTCGCAAAACCTTCGTCAGGCGCACGTCACATCATCGCCACAACTCCGCGCCGCAGCGCGTCCACGGCTTTGGCCGCCGCGGCGCCGACGGCGTCGTCTCGTCCGACCACATCACGGATCTGGTCCAAAAGGTCGATCACCTGACGGCACCAACGGACGAAGTCGCCCGCGCCGAGCTCGTTGCCGCCCGCCTCGGCCGCGCTGAGCACCTTCTCCAGCGACTCGCCGCGCGCCCAGCGGAACACCGGCCACGCGAAGCCCGGATCGGGCTGCCGAGTGATGCGCTCCAGCTTGTGGCGGCGCTCGTCGTCCTCGATCTCCGCCCACAGCCGCACGGTCCCCAGCATCGCGTCCGACACCGGCCCCTGCGGCAACCGCGCCTCGACCGGACCGTCCCGGCGCGCCTCGTACACCAGCGACGACACGACGGCGGCGAGCTCCTCCGGCTTGAGGCCCTTCCACACGCCGTGCCGCAGGCACTCGGCGGCCAGCAGGTCGGACTCGCTGTAGAGCCTCGTCAGCCGCTTGCCGTCCTGGGTGACCTCGTCGGCCTCGGACAGGTAGCCGCGCTCGCGCAGCAACGCCCGGATGCGGTCGAACTGGCGCGCCAGCGAGTGCGTGGTCGCGGCGACCTTGCGCTCCAGCTGTTCGGTCTCGGCGAGCAGCCGGTGGTACCGCTCGCCCCACCGCGCGTGGTCCTCGCGCTGGTCGCAGCCGTGGCACGGGTGCGCGCGCAGGGCACGCCGCAGCGTCGCGAGCTCGGGGTCGTCGTCCGCCGTGGTCTTCTTGCGGCCACGCGACGGAACGGCGATGCCGGTGTTGCGGATCGTCGACGCGAGGTCGCGCCGCGACTTGGGCGACCGCACGTCGACCTGTCGCGGCAGCCGGATGTGCCCCAGCACCTCGACCGGCGCCGGGAAGTCGGCGCTCGTGAGCCGCCCGGACCAGCGGTCCTCGGTGACGACCAGCGGCCGTGCCTCGCCCAGCGGCTCGATGCCGGGGTCGATCACGACCGCGAGCCCGCTGCGCCGCCCGGACGGCACCGCGATCACGTCGCCCTTGCGCAGCTTCTCCAGCGACTTGGCCGTCTCGATGCGCCGCGCGTTCGTGTTCTGCTTGGCGAGCTGCTTCTCCCGGTCCGCGACCCTGCGGCGCAGACCCGCGTACTCCGCGAAGTCGCCGAGGTGGCACGTCATCGACTCGGCGTAGCCGGCCAGCGCCTCCTTGTTCCGCTCGATCCGCCGCGCGAGCCCGACCACCGACCGGTCGGCCTGGAACTGCGCGAACGACTGCTCCAGGATCTCGCGCGCGGCCGCCGCTCCCAGCTGGTGCACCAGGTTGACGGCCATGTTGTAGCCGGGCCGGAACGACGAGCGCAGCGGGTACGTGCGCGTGGAAGCGAGCCCGCCGACCGCCTTGGGGTCGATCCCGGGCTGCCAGACGACGACCGCGTGCCCTTCGACGTCGATACCCCGCCGCCCCGCACGCCCCGTGAGCTGCGTGTACTCGCCGGGCGTGAGATCGACGTGCGCCTCACCGTTGTACTTGACGAGCTTCTCCAGCACGACCGTCCGCGCCGGCATGTTGATGCCCAGCGCGAGCGTCTCGGTCGCGAACACGACCTTGACCAGCCCGCGGACGAACAGCTCCTCGACCGTCTCCTTGAACGCGGGCAGCAGCCCGGCGTGGTGCGACGCGATGCCGCGCTCCAGCGCCTCCCGCCACTCCCAGAACCCGAGCACCATCAGGTCGGCCTCGGGCAGGTCCCGCGTCTTCTCGTCGATGATCCGCCGAACCTGCTCGGTCTCCTCCGGCGTGTTGAGCCGCAGCCCGGCCCGCGCGGTCTGCGCGACCGCCGCGTCACACCCGGCCCGGCTGAACACGAACACGATCGCGGGCAACAGGCTGGCGTTGTCCAGCCGCTGGATCATGTCGATGCGCGACGGCGGTTTGAACCCGGAGTTGCGCGACGGCCTGCCGGTGCCACCGCGGTTGCGGCCACGGCTGAACGGCACGTGGTAGCGCGCCAGCTCCTCGGTCTTGCGCAGCACCTGGGCGTTGATCCGCGCGTGCGTCTCGTCGCCCTCGAACAGGTCGAGCATCTGGTTGCCCACCAACATGTGCTGCCACAGCGGCACGGGCCGGTGCTCGTCCACCACCACGCTCGTGTCGCCGCGCACCGCCACCAGCCACTCACCGAACTCCTCGGCGTTGCTGACCGTCGCGGACAGACCGACCACCTGCACGTGCTCCGGCAGGTGCAGGATGACCTCTTCCCACACGGGACCGCGGAACCTGTCCGCCAGGTAGTGCACCTCGTCCATGACGACGTACGCGAGTCCGTCCAGAGTGGACGACCCGGAGTACAGCATGTTCCGCAGCACCTCGGTGGTCATGACGACCACGGGCGCCCCGCCGTTGACACTCGTGTCGCCGGTCAGCAACCCGATGCTCTCCGCCCCGTACCGCGCGGTGAGATCGGCGAACTTCTGGTTGCTGAGCGCCTTGATCGGCGTCGTGTAGAAGCACTTGCGGCCCTCGCTGAGCGCGAGGTGCACGGCGAACTCGCCCACCACCGTCTTGCCGGCACCGGTGGGGGCGCAGACGAGCACGCCATGACCGTCCTCCAGGGCCTCGCAGGCCTGGCGCTGGAACGGGTCCAGCTCGAACGAGATGACGGAGCCGAAGTCGGTCAGCTTGGGCCGCTGGGCGTTGCGCCGGGAGTGGGCGTAGGCCTCGGCCGGGGACCGCGAAGCACGTGACACCCCTTCAGGCTTTCACATCACACCGACAAACGCCGCCGAGATAGATTAACTTCAGACAACACTGAAGCTATCGAGGAGACTGCGCTGGCCGCGCGGGTGGATGACGGGGCTTGGTTGCGTCATCGACGCTTCGCGACGACCGCGATCGGAGCTTGACTTCGGGGCCCTTGCGAGGCGCTGGTCGGCCTTGAAATGCCGGGCTGCGCCGACCGGGCACGTCACGTCATACCGCCTACCGGGTCGGTATCAGGCCTTTTCGGGCTCGGCTTCGCCTTCGCGTGAGGGGTTCGCGCGGGCGGTTCACACTTTCGTGTACGGCTTTACCTGCATTTATGTCGTGATCTTGCGGTAGATTAGAACACGTGATCGAACCTGACCTTCCACTCCTTTCTACCGGCGAGGTGCTGAGCCACCTCGTCGATGAGGTGGCGGATCTTCAGGCTCGTCAGTATGCGGTGATGCGCAAGGTCGCCGAGTTGAATCGGCGTGGCGCCGCCAGCGAGCTTGGCTATAAGGATTTGGCTCAGCTGTTGCAGCACGCGGTCCGCTGGAGCCGGAATACCGCCAAGCAGTGGGTGGCCAATGCCGCGCTGCTCGGATCGGGGATCACGCCGACCGGCAGCGAGATCGCCCCGGAACTACCCGTGACCGCGTCGGCGGCGGCCGAGGGTGTGCTGTCGATGGAGCATGTCGCGCTGGTGGCCGAGGTGATGAAGGATCTGCCCGCCGAGTACGAGCAGACCGTGGTCGACCTCGCGCGCGAACATGACCCGGTGGCATTGCGGACGCTGGGCCGCAAGCTGGTCTACGCGCTCCTTCAGAACGACCCGGAACCACGCGACCGCGAACCCGAGCGGCAGGTCAACCAGCACGTGATGCGCTGGAAGGACGATTGCCTGGAGATCCGGGCGAAGCTGGACAAGGTCACCGGCGCCAAGTACGAGGCCCTGCTCGACCCGCTGGCCAAGCCCCGCCCCACCACGGCCGAGGAAGGCCCCGACCCGCGCTCGCGGGCCGAACGTGAAGGCGATGCGCTGGCCGAGCTGGTGGACCTCATGCTGCGCGCCGACCAGCTTCCCGAGCACGGTGGCGAGCCGGTCACGCTCACGGTGACGATGCGCTACGACGACCTGGCCGGGCAGCTCGGCGAAGGCATGCTGGACAACGGCGAGCGTGTTCCGGTCGAGCAGGTGCGTCAGCTGGCCTGCGATGCGGGGATCATCCCGCTGGTGCTGGGGGAGCGGTCGCAGCCGATGGACATCGGCCGCAAGACCCGCAGCTTCCCCGCCGGAAT
>NZ_JBEXJN010000093.1:0-24416 GCF_040609115.1 Lentzea sp. NPDC004782 | reverse complement strand
GGGCGGGGCGCCCCGGGGCCGCGGGTCTCGCGGCGGCGGTGGGGTGGGCTGAGTTTTGGGGTGGGCCCCGCCCCGGGCCGGCGCCACCTCTTTTTTCGAAGCATTCACGAATAGCCATCGCGCTATATGTGCTCAATCTCTCCCGGACAACTCCGAAAACGGGGGAAGTTTTTCTCCGTTTCCCCGGTCGGCATTGGTTAGGGTGAATTCCCACCTAATGTTGCCGCTCGGCGGTCGATACGAGAGATGAGCGGAGTTCGTTTTGGGGGCGGTACGTGAGCGCGGCCGGGCGCTGGGCCGGCTGGGGTCGCTCAGCCCGGTGGCGCGGCTGCTCGTCGTCAGCCAGCTGCTGTTCAACGTCGGCTTCTACCTCGTCGTCCCGTACCTGGCCGGTCACCTCGCCGATGACCTGGGGCTCGCGGGCTGGGTGATCGGCCTGGTGCTGGGGCTGCGGACGTTCAGCCAGCAGGGCCTGTTCGTCGTCGGCGGCACGCTCACCGACCGGTACGGGCCGAAACCCTCGATCCTCGCCGGCTGTGCCGTGCGCGTGGCCGGGTTCGTGGTGCTCGCGTTCGCCTCGTCCCTGCCGGCAGTGCTGGCGGGCGTCGTGCTGGTGGGCGTGGCCGGCGCGTTGTTCTCCCCCGCCGTGGAGGCGTCGCTCGCCAGGGAGACGGACCCGGACCGGCGGGCCGGCGTGTTCTCGGTGTTCGCGGTGTGCGGCGAGATCGGCGCGGTCACCGGTCCCCTGCTCGGTGTGGTGCTGGCCGGGCAGTTCCGCGCCGCCTGCCTCGCAGGCGCCGCCCTCTTCACCGCGATCGGGATCATGCACGCGCGGTTGCTGCCCCGGCTGCCGGCGGAGCACCGCGCCGAACCGGTGCTGGCCGGCTGGCGCGAAGTGGTGCGCAACAGGGTCTTCCTCGTGTTCGCCGCCGGGTACTCCGCCTACCTGGTGTCCTACAACCAGCTCTACCTGGCGCTGCCGGTCGAGCTGAACCGGGTCGGCGCCGACCCGAGAACGCTCGGGCTGCTGTTCGCGCTCGCCTCCACGTTGATCATCTTCGGCCAGCTGCCCGTGTCCGCGCTCGGCCGCCGGCTGCTCGGCCGCAGCGGCGCCCTCGTCGCCGGGTTCGTGCTCATCGGGCTCGCGTTCGCCGTGGTCGCGCTGCGCCCGCCCGGTGTCACCGGAGCCGTCGCCTTCGTCGTGCTCCTCGTCGTCGGCGAGATGCTCGCCGTACCGCAGGCGAAAGAGCTGGTCCCCGCACTGGCGGGTGAACGCAGGCTCGGCACCTACTTCGGCGTCCTGGCTTCCGCGGGCGGGGTGGCCGTACTGGTCGGCAGCACGATCAGCGGCGCCCTGCTGGAGCACGGCCGCGTCGCCTGGGTCGTGCTCGCGCTGCTTCCACTGGCGGGGGCCTGCGTGCTCACCGCCCTCACGCGCCTCGGCGCGTTCTCCGAAACACCGAAAGGCCGGAAATGAGATCACGACGGACACTCCTCGTCACCGCGCTGGCGGCCGTGTGCGGACTGACCGCCGGTTGCTTCACCGGGGCGGCTTCCCAAGGCCCGCAACGGTTGCGCATGGCACTGCCGTTCCCTCCCTCGCAGGCGATGTCGCCGTGGGGCAACGACGGCATCATGCTCACCAAGCTCGGCATCGCCGAGACCCTGGTCGGGCTCGACCGCTCCGGCCGGCCCGAGCCGTTGCTCGCGGAGAGCTGGACGCGGCCGTCGGACACGCGGTGGAGGTTCCACCTCAGGACCGGCGTCAAGTTCCACGACGGCACCCCGCTCACCGCGCAGGCCGCGGCCGACGCGCTCAACCGCGCGGCGCACGCCAGCCCGGTGCCGCGCGCGGTCAAGGGCCTCGACCTCGTGGCGTCGGCCGACGGTGACCTCGACCTGACCGTGACGACCGCGAAGCCGGACCCGATCCTGCCGCAGCGGCTGTCCTCGCCGAACCTCGTCGTGCTCGCTCCCGGCGCCTACACCGACAAGAGCGCGAACCCGCGCAACACCGGCACCGGCCCGTTCGTGCTGCAGGAGCTCAAGGGCGACGAGAGCGCCGCGCTCGGCGCGTTCCCCGGCCACTGGGCCGGTGCGCCGCGACTGTCCGGAGTGGACGTTCGGTTCATCCCGGACGGTCAGACCCGCACCGCCGCGTTGCGCGCGGGCGAGGTCGACGTGGCGGCGTCGCTGCCGGTCTCCACGGCGGAGAACCTGCAGCGCATCGAGGTGCCTTTGCCGAGGGTCGTGGCGCTGTCGCTGAACACCGCGAAGGGCGTGTTCGCCGATCCCGCGCTGCGCGCCGTCGCCAGGAGCGCGGTCGACCGGAACGCGCTCGCCAGTGGCGTGTACGAGTCCCACGCGGACGCCGCCCGCGGTCTGCTCGGCCCGGCGACGCCGTGGGCGACGGCACCGGCACCGCAGCCCGCGGCCGACCGCGTGGCGACCGGGGAGAAGGTGGTGCTCGCGACCATCAGCGACCGTCCGGAACTGCCCGAGGTCGCGTCCGCGGTGGCCGAAGCCCTGCGGCGCAAGGGGTTTGTGGTCGACCAGGTCGTCCGGCAGTACAACCAGCTCGAGGCCGACGTGCTCGCCGGCCGGTTCGACGCGGTGATCCTGTCCCGGTCCTACGTGCAGGACAGCGGTGATCCCGCCGGGTACCTCGACACCGACTACACCTGCACGGGCACCTACAACCTGACGAAGCTGTGCTCGGCCGAGGTGGACGCGGCCGTCGCCAAGGCCGTCGCCGCCCAGGACACCGCGGCCCGCGAACAGGCCACGCTCGACGCGCAGGCAGCGGTGCTCGCGACCTCGGCGGTGGTGCCGCTCGTGCACGAACGCACCTTCATCGGGCACTCCGCCGCCGTTCACGAGATCGACCAGGACCCGTACGAACGTCGTCTCGTGACCCGGTCGACGACGCGCGAATGACCGCACGCCTCACCGCCGTCGCCGGCCGCTGGGCCGTCGTCGCGGCGTTCGTCGCGGCGGTCACCGCCGTGCTGGGTCTCCTGCCGCTGGTCTCGGGCAGGGACCCGGCGCTGACCGTGCTGCGGGCCAGGTCGACCGAGCGCGAACCCGACGCCGAGGCGCTGGCCGCCGTGCGCCGGGAGCTCGGCCTCGACGCGGGCCCTGCCGCTCTGCTGCGCCAGTGGTTCTCCGACGCGGTCCACGGCGACTTCGGGCGGTCCTGGGTCTCCGGTGAACCCGTCGGCGCACGGGTGGCGGAGGCGCTCGGCGTGTCCGCCACGCTCACCGCGTTCGCCCTGCTCGTCGCCATCGCCGTCATGGCGTTGCTCGTCGCGCGGACCCTCGTGCGCGCGGTGAACGGCCGCCGCGACAACAGCCGCAACGGTGCCGCCGCGGTGCTCGCCGGCCTGCCCGAGTTCGTCCTCGGCGCGCTGTTCGTCGTGCTGTTCGCGGTACGGCTGCGGTGGCTGCCCACGTCGGGGTGGAACGACCTGGGCAACGCCGTGCTGCCCGCGGTCGCGCTCGGCATCCCGGCCGGCGCCGTGCTCGGCGTGATCGCCCGCGACGCCGTCCGGGAGGCGGCGAGCGCGCCGTGGCTGCGGGCCTGGACCGCGGCGGGCATCCGGCGCCGCGTGATCGGTCTCGCGGTGCTGCGCCGGGCCTCGTCCGTGGTGGCCGAGCAGCTCGGCCTGCTCTTCGCGGGGCTCGTCGGCGGGGCGGCCGCGGTCGAGGTGGTGTTCGCGGTGCCGGGCATCGGCCGGCTCGCGGTCAACGCCGCGATCGCACAGGACGTTCCCGTCGTGCAGGCCTGCGTCCTGGTGATCCTCGCGGTCGGGGTGACCGCGAGCGCACTCGGCCGCCCGGTCCGACGGCTGCTGCTCGGTCCGGCCGCCGAGGCGGAAGCCCTGACGGCCGCGCCACCGGTGCCACGGCCGTCGTCGCGCCCGTGGTTGTGGATCTGCGCGATAGTGGCGGTCGGCGCCGTGATCGCCTACGGGCTGTTGCGCGACCCGTTCGCGGTGGACCTGACGGCTCGTCTGCGGCCGCCGTCGTTGGCGCACCCCATGGGCACTGACGCGTTGGGACGCGACATGCTGGCCAGGCTGAGCCACGGCGCCGTGCACACCGCTCTGCTCGCACTCGCCGCCACCGCGACGACCGCGGTCATCGGCGTGCTGGTCGGTCTGGCGGCGAAGCGCACGTCCGCGGCCGCCGCGCTCGTGAACGCGCTGCCCCCGGTGGTGGTCGCGCTCGCGGTCGCGGCCTCGACAGGTCCTGGCTGGTCCGGCGCGGTGGCCGCCGTCGTCGCCACCGGCTGGGCACCGCTCGCCGCCCACGCGCGCACGCTGGCGGCCGAACAGCGCGACAGCAGCTACCTCGTCGCGTCCCGCGCGCTCGGCGCGTCCCCGTGGCACCTCACCACGAGGCACGTGCTGCCCGCGATCGTGCCTCCGGTGGTGCGCAACGCCTGCGTGCGGCTACCGGCCGTGGCACTGGCGCTCGCCACGCTCGGCTATCTCGGACTCGGCGCCCAGCCGCCCGAGCCGGAATGGGGACTGCTGATCGCCGAGGGAATGCCGTACGTCGAACGCGCACCGTGGACCGTGCTGTTTCCCGCAGCGGGCCTCATCGCGCTCGGCCTGGCCGCGTCCTCGCTGGCCACACGCGTACGGTGAGTGGTTCTCCTGCCGAAGAACGCCGATAGTTTTCCGGGTACTCCGGAAGCTTCCGCACGTGACGAGGTTCGCCCTCTAACTTCTCAACAATGAGGGCACCGCAATTGACGATCGCCTCGCTGGCCGTTTCCGTGCTTTCGGCCGGATGTGCCGGCGGCAATTCCGGCCCGGCGCCGCAGCCGCGGCCGAACCCGGAAATCCTGCAAGCACCGATACCGCAGGGCTCGATCGAGGTCACCGTGAAGGACGTGAAGGACGCCAGGACCGTCGTGCTGTCCAACGGCGCCCAGATCCGCATCACCGGCCTCGCGGAGCCGGGCGCGTGCTGGGCGGAGTCGGGCACGGCGTTCGCCAGGACGACGTTGCTGGACAAGAACGTCCGCGTCACCATGTCCGCGCCGGACGCCTCCCCGGTGTGGCTGCCCGACGGCACCGACTACGCCCTCCTCGCCGTGGGCTCGGGCGCGATGCGCACGGACTCCACCGACTACCCGGCGTTCAAGCAGGCCGAACAGTCCGCCGCCAGCAGCGCCCTGGGCCTGTGGGGACCGCCCTGCAACGCGCAGCCCGCCACGGTGCCGCCGACGACGACCACGTCGTCGACCACCACCACACCGCCGCCCCCACCCCCGGCCGTGGCCCTGCCCGCACCCAAACCCGTGCCCAGGACCCAGCCGAAGCCGGCCGCCACCCCCGCGCCGCCGCCCCCGCCTCCGCCCGCTCCCCCGGCGCCCACCTACGGCTGCCGGGTGACCTACCGGGTCACGAACCAGTGGAACGGCAGCTTCCGCACCGACGTGACCATCGCCAACACCGGCTCGGCCGCCGTCAACGGCTGGATGCTGACCTGGGTCTTCGGCGCGGGCCAGGCCGTCAACAACATGTGGAACGCGACCTACCGCCAGTCCGGCGGCTGGGTGGGCGCCTCGAACGTCGACTACAACCCGACCATCCCGCCCGGCGGTTCGCTGCTGATCGGTTTCACCGCCACGAACGGCCCGAACAACCCGAACCCCAGCGCGTTCTCCCTCAACGGCCGCGCTTGCACGACCGGCTGACTCCTGAGCGCGTCCGCGCCCAGTCCGCGATGAAGGGCTCCTTCATCCACCTGGGGTGCAATGCCGGGAACTCAAGCGGCGACGCGCTGCGCCGACCTTCGCGGGCAGGCTCGCGATGAACGGCGCATTTGTCCACCTGAGGTGGACAAATGCGCCGTTCATCCCGGTCGCGTTCGCCGCTCACGCCGGGCGTATCAGACCTGCCGCGCTGCCGCGCACCGTGCGATCAGGCCTCGCCAGGCGCGTGGCGACGTGGATGAAGGCGCCCTTGACCCACGCCAGGTGGAACAAAGAGCCCTTCATCGACCGCGAACCCGCCGTCGTCGCCCCCTGGCTACACGCGCTCGGCGTCGACCGTCGCGGGCTGACCACCGGGCTTGCGGCGGTCCTCCACCTTGATCTCGCACTTGCCCACCAGCGCGACACCGGCACCGATCGTCGTGGCCACCGGAGCGGCGAGCGCCGCGACCAGACCGAGAGCCACCGGCACCTCCAGCAGCACGTCGTCCTTGCTGTCCCGCACGACCACACGACGGTTGATGCCCTCGCTGACCAGCCCGCGAACGGCGTCGACCACCGAGTCGACGGCGGTACGGGTGGACTCGGGCTTGGACTCGCTCATGACTCTCCTCGAACTGCGGATCTCCCCTTGACGAACTCCAGCTTGCCCGTGTCCGGCGTCCCTGCCATCAGGGTTTCCCCCTGACCCCCGCCTGATTTGCCCCTGAGAACTTTATTTTTGTCAACACTGAAGAAATAGTGACTGTTTCGAACCGCCGGTTGCGCTGATCGTCCGCGGTCGCCATGGTGGTAAGCGGTGGGACGATCAACATCGGCGTCGAAAACCGGCACGGCACTGCACCGCTACCTCGCGGGCGCTGTGCTGGTCAGGCTCGCCGACGAGGGCGCACGGGTCGCTCTCGTGCTGCTGGCGCTGGAGAAGGTCGCGAGCCCTGCACTGGGCGGTCAGCTCGTCGCGGCACTGATGGTGCCGCACGTCGTGGCGGCGCCGCTGGCCGGCGCGCTGGCGGACCGCGTGCGGCGCAGGCGGCTGTTCCACGCGGGCGCGCTCGTGCTGTACGGGATCACGCTGGCGGCCTGCGCGCTGCTGGTGGGCCACGCGCCGTCCGTCGTGCCGCTGCTGGTGGCGGTGCTGGGCGGCTGCGTCGCGCCACTGGTCACCGGCGGCCTGACGTCGCTGCTGGGCGAGATCGTCGACCCCACCGGGCTGCAGCGGGCGTTCGCCCTCGACTCCACCACCTACAACCTCGCGGGCATCTGCGGTCCCGCCCTGGTCTCCGCCATCGCGGTGGTGTCCGGCGCGGTCGCCGCCACGGTGTCGCTCGCGGTGGCCGCCGTGGTCTCCGGCCTGCTGCTGGGGACGCTGCCGCTGGCCGACCGGCGGGGCGCGGCACCGAAGCGGCCCAACCTCACCGGCGGCGTCACGGCGTTGTGGCGCAGCAAATCCCTGCGGGCGGTCACGTTCGCCAGCAGCGTGGGACAGATCGGCATCGGCGCGCTGCCGCTGGCCGCCACCGCGCTGGCCGTCCAGCACAACGGGAACGCGGCCGCGGGCGGAGCGCTCGTCTCCGCCTTCGCCGCCGGTGCGCTGGCCGGCTCCCTCGCGTACGCCAGGAAACCGGTAGGCGCGGCACGTCCGGTCCGGGTCGTGCTGGCCGGCCTGTTCGCCACCGCCCTGCCGTTCGCCGCGGTGGCGCTGGTGCCGGGCACCGCGGCCGCCGCGATCCTGTTCGCCACGGCGGGCTTCTTCACCGGACCGACGTTCAGCGCGCTGCTCGCGGTCCGCGAGCACGAGGCACCGGCCGAGGTGCGCACCCAGGTGTTCACCATCGGCGCCGGTTCGAAGAGCGCCGCCGCGGCACTCGGCGCGGTGGTGGCGGGCGGGTTCGCCCACGGCGTTCCGCTCGTGCTCGGTGTCGCCGCGTGCCACGCACTCGCCGCGTTGTGCGGTGCGCTGACACTGCGGCGCGCCGAAGAGATCACTCCGTCCGAGTCGCCGGGTCGCTGACGCCGGGTGCGCCGGTCTCGACGTGGCCGGCGAAGCGCCGCAGCCATCCGCTGTCCTCAGTGGACAGCACCGACACGTCGTACCACCGCTTCGATGCCGTCAGGTCGATCGTGCGCGTCACGGTCGAGCCAGGACGGACCGTCACGGTGAACGAGCCGCCGTAGGCGTTCGTGGCCTTGAGGTGCCGAACAGCAGTGGCCGCATTGGTGAACCGCAGCACCAGCTCGCAGCCCGAGTACCGCGCGGTCACCTCCGCGGCCGCGGCCCCTCCCCGGAACGAGCGCAGGAAACCGTTGGGGCCGTGCACGGTCAGGTCGTACACGCCCAGCGAGTACGCCGTGTTCCAGGTGTCCGCGAGCTGCTTGCCCGCCGCCGTCGTGTAGGTCCACGGCCCGTCGGTGCGGTTTGGCGACGTGACGTAGAACTGCGCGCCCGCTGCGGCACCACCGGTGAAGGTGAGCGTGATCTTGCCGCCGTTCACCGCGGCGTCGACGACCGGCGCGTACCGCAGCGGCCTGGTGTGACGGGATCCGCGTTCCTGCACGGGCATGGACGGCGTCAACGGCGGCGTCGGCACGTAGTCGGGGTGGCGATCGCGGTCGCGCGGCGCGTAGCCGGTGGTGTCGGGCAGCGCCGGGGAGCTCGTGTTCCGGGCGCGGAAGTCGAACGCCGACGTCAGGTCGCCGCAGATCGCGCGCCGCCACGGCGAGATGTTCGGCTCGTGCACACCGAACCGCGTCTCCAGGAACCGGATGATCGACGTGTGGTCGAACACCTCCGAGCACGTGTAACCGCCGGTGCTCCACGGCGAGACGACGAGCATGGGCACCCGCTGCCCCAGCCCGTACGGTCCCGGCACGTAACCGCCGCCACCGGGGTGCAGCTCGGTGCGAACGTCCGTTGTGGACAGTCCCTGCGCGCTCGACGACGGCGGGTACGGCGGCACCACGTGGTCGAAGAAGCCGTCGTTCTCGTCGTAGGTGATGAACAGGACGGTCTTGGCCCACACCGCCGGGTTGGCCGTGAGCGCGTCGAGGACCTTCGCGATATACCAGGCGCCGTAGTTCGCCGGCCAGTTCGGGTGCTCGGTGTACGCCTCGGGCGCGGCGATCCAGGACACCTGCGGCAGGCGGTCGTTGCGCACGTCCTGGGCCAGCACGTCGAACAACGTGCCACCCGCCTTGACGTTCGTGCCGGTGCGCGCCTTCTCGTACAGCGCGTCGCCCGGCTTGGCGTTGCGGTAGTTGGTGAAGTACAGCAACGAGTTGTCGCCGTAGTTGCCGCGATACGCGTCCTCGGTCCAGCCCCAGCCACCGCCGGCGTCCAGCCCGTCACCGACGTCCTGGTAGATCTTCCACGAGACGCCCGCCTGCTCCAGCCGCTCGGGGTAGGTGGTCCAGCCGTAGCCCTTCTCGTCGTTGCCGAGCACCGGCCCGCCACCCGTGCCGTCGTTGCCGGTGAATCCGGTCCACATGTAGTACCGGTTCGGGTCGGTCGCACCGATGAACGAGCAGTGGTAGGCGTCACAGATGGTGAACGCGTCGGCGAGCGCGTAGTGGAACGGGATGTCCCGCCGGTTGAGGTGCGCCATGGTGGTCGCCGTCTTCGCGGGCACCCACTTGTCGTACCGGCCGCCGTTGAACGCGAGGTGGCCGCCGTTCCAGTCGTGGTTGAGGTCCTGCAGGAACTGCATGCCCAGGTCGTCGGCCGCCGGGTGGAACGGCAGCACGTCCCGCACGCCGTCGGACTGGTGCCACACGCTCTTGCCGCTCGGCAGCGTCACCGGCCGCGGGTCACCGAACCCGCGCACCCCGCGCAGCGTGCCGAAGTAGTGGTCGAACGACCGGTTCTCCTGCATCAGCACGACGACGTGCTCGACGTCCTGCACGGTGCCGGTCCTCGTGGCGGGCGCGATCTCGGCGGCCCGCGCGATGCTGCCGGACAGCGCGCTGAGCGCCGTCGTCGCGGCGCTGAGTCGGAGGAACTGGCGGCGGTTGACCCCGGACATAGCTGACTCCCTCGGCAGCGGATCGAGGAGTCAGATGTCACCCGCCGCCGGAGAACGTCCGGCGATCGCCAGGACACCGCCGGACGAACTCGCGGTGACCTTCAGTTCTCAGCGGACAGGATGGCGGCGAGCAGGCCCGCCACGCCTGCGGACGGGAGCTAAAGGAGCATCGCTCTGTCGCGCCACGCGATGCGCAGCAGCGTCAACGCGCTCGCCGACAGCCGTGGACTCAACCGCTCTATCGCCTCCCCGGAGAACGGCATGTCCGTTCGGCCGTTGCCACCAACAATCTTCCCCTCGTCGTTGGCGCGCACGAGGTTGGCGAACAGTTCATCGAATGCGTGATCGTCCAGCACTGCCACAGTGAGCTGCATCGCGCCCAGCTCCAACGGTTCGATCACGAGGCCGTAGTGCCACAGCCGGAAGCAGCCATCAATGCGGAATCGCTCGAACGACCTGAACGGCTCCTCAGTGGCGTAGTCGATCGGCTGAGGGCTGTTCCCGTCGTGTTCCGGATTGCCAAGAAACTCCTCTGAGAACTCACGCATGATGTTGCGCCACAGGGAGAAGTCGTTGTAGACGTCTGTCGGGTCTACCGAGGACGGTTGAAACTCGCCTGCGGGCATGACATGGCAGATTCCGCCGCCGTCGGCGACCTTGCCGCCGTCGCGCTCGTGCAGCACGAACCGGTGATCACCGTCCCGTCCGCGACGGATCGTGAGCGTGTTGATCCCAGGCGACATCAACAGGCGCTGAGGATCGAAGGGATCGCCGATGGCGCGACGCAACGGCAGAGCATCCCAGCCGGGCACGGACCGGTCCGCTGCAAGCCACGCCGATTTGAACTCGTGGGCCACGGACTGCTTCACGTCGAACGTCTCGAAGAAGGAGGTCGTCCCGAACGTGAGTTCCAGACCTCGATCGGCATGGATGCCCACCAGCCGGTAACTCAGTCGGTTTTCCAATAGACGGGGACGGACAAGATCCCTAACCGCGCGACTGTAGTTCGTGTACCGATGACCTCGGTCAGTCAACGGCAAGACGTGGTCGACAGGCGCCAGAGGCGGAGTCGAACTTTGCGATTCGCTCCACAACAAACGCACCTCATCGAGTTCGACAGGCTCGTCCAGCAGCCAGCCAGGCCCAGTCAGAACGTGCCCGCCAGGCCCTCGCTGCGACTCCGGATACAGCCACGCTGCGAGCTCCGTCAGCTCTCTGCCCCGAACTCCTGGAGCGTTCCGCACCTCCAACCACCGTTCTTGGCTTGCCCGCACCTGCTCGCTGTGCGCCGCCTCAGCCGAGGCCCGTGGCGAGGTTGATGCCGTCGGCTCCGTGAGGCGGGAACGCAGCCGCATCTGCTCGTGCTTCGCTTCGGCACGGAGTTCGACGAGCGCGCCGTTGGCGCCGAGCACCTTGTCAAGCGCCTTTACAAGCTCTCGTGATGGAAGGTTCTTTCCGACTTTCTGAGCGGATGCCACGTACTGCCTGCTGTACCCAGACCTGGTTGCAACCTCGTTGTCGCTCAGTCCCGCCCGCTTCTTCAACTCCCTGACCTTCTTGGCCAACCGCAGGGCGGCCGGTTCTGGCTGCTTGTCTGCGGCGAGCTGATCGTTCGTCACGTGCGTCTCCGAGTCCGTCCGGGGGGGAGGCAAATACATGCCCAGATCGATTTGCCTCCTTACATGATCTTAGGCGCGCTGGTCGCATAGCAGCAGGCCGCGGAACACGCGGTGCGATGGGAAGGTCAACGTGACAGGCTCGTGCAACAGCGACACGGACAGCGGCGGGGCGGTGCTCGCATCGTCGCGCCTACTGCCGCTGATCAGCGATGACGTTCGCTCTGGACTGCGGCCGGAGTTGCTGGACGTCATCGAGTACCGCAAGTCCGGGCTCAGCGTGAACTGGATCATCGGCTGTCCTCTGGACTGCACGTACTGCATCCGCCACACGTTCGACAACTATGAGATGAAGGTTCCCCGTGCACTCATGCGGGAGGACGAGGCGGTCGAGCGCCTGACCACGCACCCGTATTTCGAGCCGCACGTGACGCCGATCCAGCTTCTCAACCGTGCGACCGACCCGATGTTGCAGGCGGTGAAGCCGCACCTGTTCAAGATGCTTCAGCTCCTCGACGAGCGTGGGCTGACCAATCACGTCCTGGTGATCACCAGGTGGCACGTGCGGCCTGAGGACTGCGCGGTGCTGAACTCGTTCAAGAACATCAAGCTCACTTTGTTGATCACGCACTCTGGGATCGACGACGAACGGATTGAGCCGGTGGACTCGAACATCGCGGCGACGTCGCTTCGCACCGCGTTCAAGCACGCCGAGCGGTACCGCACCGTGTTGTACTGGCGGCCCATCGTTCCTGGTCTCAACGACAGCGACGAGCACATCAGCCGCGCCTTCGATCTCGCGCAGCACGCGCACGCCTTGGTGTATACCGGGCTGTTCTACAAAGACCAGATCCGGGACTTTTACATCACCAACGGCCTCCCTCAGCCCTACGAGGACGGCGCACGCCGCAAGATCTTCCCTGAAGAACTTGAACGGCGCATCCTCGCCGCGGCGAAGGCACGGCCGGCGGACGGAGCGCCCCTGTTCCGCAAGACCTCCTGTGGCGTCGCATACGGCCACGGCGTCGCGGACTACAACGGCCACTACGGTATCCGCGAGCTGTGCGACATCTGCCCCCTGCCGCAGGTCGCCCTGTGCGCGAAAGCGTGGACTCCGCCCAACACTCCGGATGTCGCCGCGATGGCCAAGGAGTTGGGCGGCAAACTGGTGACCATCAACAATCGCGCGGTGGTCGTGGCGGGGCTCGACGAGCAGCGCCGCTACCGACTTCAGCACCACTTCGGCTACCAGATCCACGACGTCGACAAGCCGCACCACGTGCACCGGCACGGGCGCGCCGAGACCGGGTGGCCCGCTCCTCAGGAGGCATCGTGACCAACCCCCTTCCTGCCGCCCTGCACGGCCGTTCGCTCGCCGTCGTCGACGTTGAGGGCAACGGACAGCAGCCTCCCGACATCGTGGAAATCGCGGTGCTCACCGTGGACGGGCCAGGAGACCGCGCGGACTTCAAGACGTGGCTCGTGAAGCCTCCGAGGCCGATCCTCCCGATCGTGAAGCGCATCCACGGCATCAGCAACGATGACGTGGCGAACTGTTCGCCGTGGTCTGCCATCGGGGAAGAGGTCTCCGCCGTCTTGGCGGACCGTACCTTGGTCGCACACAGCGCCTCAGTGGAATACAAGGTGATTGGCGCGCACCTGCCGCAGTGGAAGCCACCGATGGTCCTCGACACGATGAAGCTCGCAAAGCACGTGTGGCCGAAACTGGAGAGCTACAAGCTCACCGAGCTGGTCGCTCACGCGCAGATCGACACGAGCGGGTTCGACGAGCAGCAACCGCACCGCGCGGGATACGACACGTGGTGCGCGTGGTTGCTCCTGTGCAAGTTGCTCAGTGAGCAGAACCTCTCCTGGGACGAGCTGGTGAACGTCGCGTGCCTGAAGGGCTTCGAGCCGCCAACTCAACCCGAGGGAGGGCTCTGGTGACCACTTCGGTTGAGCGACCGGTCACGATCGCGGTCGCCGGTACGCACTCGACCGGCAAGACGACGTTCATCGCCCGACTGTCGCACGAGTTGAGGCGCGACAAGATCACGGTTGCGCACGTGGCAGATCTCGGTGAGCAGGCCATGAGTCTCGGGCTTCCCCTTCTGGACAACCACACGTGGGCGTCCACCTTGTGGTTCATCACGAAGGGGATCAGCAAGGAGATCGAGGCGTGGAATCGCGCTGACGTCGTCCTCGTCGACCGGCCGGTGGCAGACGCGCTCGGCTACTACCGAGCCGCCCTCGCCTACCGCGGCGAGGAGCTGGAGCCCGACCACATGGTCATGCTCGAATCCCTCGCGCAACACCACAGCAGCAACTACGACCTGCTGTTCAAGACCACACTCGATCCAACGATCCCGTTGGGCGACAACAAGGAACGCGACTCAAACGCACGGTTCCGCCACTTGGCAGACGTTCACGTTGACGGCGTTCTCGACGATCTCGGCCTGCCACACGAGTTGCTGGCTGTCGACGGCCACGACGACGCCTTGGCACACGCACTTCGCTTCGTTTACGGCCACTTGAGCGGCGGCATAGGCGCCTTCTGACCCTCCAAGCTGGCGGCGGGATCGGGTGACCGTCCCCGACCCCCGGTCCCGTCCGCCACCCACACCGAGAGGCATTTGCAATGGCAATCTCGGCTGCGAAATCACGACGGCGCGTTTCGGCGCAGGAGCGCGACGAGTTGGACGCAACCATCTCCCTGTCCGGAGACCTGCTCGGCTGGTCCATCGCGATCACCGGGGAAAGCGTCTTCCTTCCTGTCAGCCAAGACATCGCCGGACTGACGGTACCGGCCGGCCTCGCAGGCGAAGTGAACACAGAGATCATTCGCCGCGAGATCCGAGTCCCGATCATCGCGGCACCGGGAGTGCCGGGCCGGTGGATCTTTCTGGTTCAGCCGCCTCTGTCGCTCCCCGGCCTGCCCGTCGGGGTCGGGCTGGTAAGTGGAACGGCCCGAATACCGCTCCCACCAACACGGGTAGGCAACGAACCTACCCGTTGGATCTCTCCACCTTCCAAGATCTACCGGTTTGCTGTACCCCCGCTGAGTCAGGTTCTGCAAGCCATCCGGTATGCCAAGAACCCGAGGCCCACCTAATGGGCCGCCCGTGAACGACCTGTGCGTATGCGGCTGGCCCCTCGTAATTGCGCTGGTCGAGGTGCACGTCGCCTTCGCAATCTTCCTGCTCGTCCCGCCGAACGGGAACACCGCAAAGAAGATCGGCCAGTGGAGGCGACAGCACGGTCCCGAACACGGAGGTCGCACGGTGGCCGACCTGATCGAGGACAGCAAACGCGAGAACGTGCCGCCGAGTAACCAGAGCGACTGGACGAGGGCGCATCCAGGGTCGTCCAGTCAGCGACGGAGCCGGTTGAAGACAGGGTCCTCCCGCTGCCCTGACTCCCGGTTCCGTCGCCCATTCACCCGGCAGTGACGATCCTGAGGGTTCATCGTTTCGCGCTGAAGCACGACGATGTGCTCAACGTCCCGCACGGTGCCGGTCCTCGTGGCGGGCGCGATCTCGGCGGCCCGCGCGATGCTGCCGGACAACGCGCTGAGCGCCGTCGCCGCGGCACCGAATTCGGGGTGACCTTCAGTTCTCAGCGGACAGGATGGCGGCGAGCAGGCCGGGGAACCGCGCGTCGAGGTCGTCCCGCCGGATCGTCGCGATGCGGGCCGTGCCCTCCTTGCGCACCCAGATCACGCCGGCCTCGCGCAACGTCCGCAGGTGGTGCGTGCGGGTGGACTTGGTCACGGGCAGCTCGATCGCGCCGCACGCCACCCCGGTGCCGATCCGGTCCATCTCCCTGACGTAGTGCAGCCGCACCGGGTCGGCGAGCGCGTGCAGCACCGCCTCGATCCGGATCTCCGCGCGGTCGGGGTGGGTCAGCTCGTCGCTCATGACGCCCATAGTACGAAAATCATCGTAGTACGACGAGTTTCGTAGTACGGTGGCTGTCGTACTAACCGTCCAAGGGGGAACCTTGTCTCGCATCCACCTGCTCGCCGCCGGCGCGTTCGCCGTCGGCACCAGCGGTTACATCGTCACCGGAGTCCTGCCCGCGGTCAGCCGCGAGCTGCACGTCTCCCCTGCCGCCGCCGGGCAGCTCGTCACCGCGTTCGCCATCGCCTACGCGCTCACCTCGCCCGTGCTGGCCGTGCTCACGGGACGGTGGGAGCGCCGGAAACTCCTGATCGCGGCGCTGTTCACGAGCGCGGTGGGCAACGCGCTGGCCGCCGTCGCGCCGACGTTCGAGCTGCTGCTCGGCGCCCGCGTGATCAGCGCGCTCGGCGCCGCCGCGTTCACCCCGGTCGCCACCGCGGTCGCCACCGTGCTCGCTCCGCCGGACCACCGCGGCCGCGCGGTCGCGACGGTGTTCGGCGGGCTCACCTTCGCGCTCATCCTCGGCGTGCCGCTGGGCAACGTCATCGGTGAACAGCTCGGCTACCAGGGCGTGTTCGCCTCCGTCGCGGTCATCTCACTGCTCGGTGCGCTGGCCATCCAGCTCGGTGTGCCGAGGGTGGCCGCGCCGCCGTTCGCGGGCCTGCGCGAGCGGTTCGCCGCCGCGCGCGACCGCCGCGTGCTGCTGGTGCTCGGCATGACCGTGCTGGGCTGCCTGTCGGCGTTCAGCGTGTTCACCTACATCGCGCCGATCCTGACCTCTCTCACGGGCGTGCACGGGTGGACGATCAGCGTGCTGCTGCTCGTCTACGGCGTGGGCGGCGCGATCGGCAACTCGCTCGGAGGGCGCATCACCGACCGCTGGGGCAGCCGGCTGCCGTTGCTCGTGATCTTCACGGTGTTCGTCGTGGTGCTGGCCACGTTGCCGCTCACCGCGACGACGGCGGCGACAGCGGGCGTGGCCCTGTTCGTGTGGGGCCTGTTCACGTGGTCGGTGAACCCGCCGATCCAGAACTGGCTGATCGAGCTCGCCCCCGGTGAGTCGAGCGGGCTCCTGTTGTCCGTCAACGCTTCCGCGATCTACCTCGGTGTGGGGCTGTCGGGCGTGTTCGGCGGCCTGGTGGTCAGCAACGCCGGACTGCTCGCCCTGCCGCCGGTCGCCGCGGTGGTCGCGCTGGGAGCGCTCGGACTGCTCATCGCACAGCCGAAGCCGGCGCTGGTGGCCCAGGCCGGGTGAAGACAGGCTCGCGGCTCATCGACTCGTAGCGCGCGGGCGCGTCGTACCGGTGCGCGATGAAGGGAACCTTCCTCCACCTGAGGTGCAGGAAGGTTCCCTTCATCGACGGCGAACGGCTAGCGGCGAACGGCTAGCGCTGCAGGGTCAGCACACCCGGCCGGTAGGGCAGCAGACCGTAGTCGATGCCGTCCGAGCTGGGATCACGTCCCTGGTAGAGGAACTGCAGGTTGCAGGGATCGATGGTCTTGGTCTGGTCGGGGTTGGTGCGGACCAGGTCACCGTGGCTGATGTCCTTGGTCCAGGTCGCCCCGCTGTTCGCCTTGCCGGCGAACGGGTTGCTCTCGGTCGCGGCCTGAGGCGTCCACGAGCCGCTCAGGCTGGTGGACGTGAACGAGCGGAAGAAGCGGCCGTTGGCGCCTCTCGCCTCGACGATCATGAGGTACTGGTTCTGGTCCTTGACCTTGTAGACCTCGACCGCCTCGAACAGGTTCTCCTCCGTGTCGCTCATGATCTTCGTGAAGCTGGAGCCGAAGCTGCCGGGGAAGTTCCCGATGGGCATCGTGGCGCGGTAGATGTTGCCCTTGTCGTCGGCGAAGAACAGGTACATGTTCGTGTCGTCGCCGATGATGGTCTGGTCGAGAGGTGCCCCGATCGGAAGGGTGCCCGTGAACAGCGTCTGCGGCGCCGACCAGCCGTTGGGGTTGGTGGGGTCGCTCGACGTGCGGTAGGAGAAGGTCGGTCCGCCCCACTGGTAGGCGAGGACCCAGATGTTCTTCGGGGCGAAGTAGAACAGCGTCGGTGCGACGGCGCCGATCGTCAGCGTGTTCTGGGTGGCGGTGCTCATGTCGGACCAGTTCGTGAACGGGCTGAAGCTCATCGACTGCCAGGCCGATCCGGTGTCGTGCGTCGTGGCGTAGACGACGTGCTTGCCGTTGTAGACGACGTTGGTGAAGTCCTTGAGGGCGACCCAGCCCGACTTCGGGGTCGCCAGCGGGCCGGTCGACGTCCAGCGGTACGTCGACGGCAGGCCGCAGGTGCCCGTGCCCCCGGCGACCTGGACGAGCTGCCACTGCTGGTTGTTGCTGTTCGAGTCGGTGCGCTGGACCACGTTGGCGCCGTCGGCGGTCGAGCCGCCCTGCACCTCGACGACCTTGCCGCTGTTGCGGTTGACCAGCCGCACATAACCGTTCGTGGAGTCGGCCAGGCTGAACTGCTGGTTGGCGCCGCCGTTGTCGGTCCACTGCACCAGCGGGGCACCATCGGCGGTCGAGGCGCCCTGCACGTCGGCGAGCTTGCCGGAGTGCCGGGCGCGCAGCTTGTAGTAGCCGCTGCCGGCGTCCACGAACTGGAACTGCTGGTTGGTGGTGTCCGAGCGAGTCCACTGGATGAGGCTCGCCCCGTCGGCGGTGGACGCGCCGTTGACGTCGAGGGCCTTGCCGCTGTTGCGGTTCAGCAGCACGTACCAGGCGGACGTGTCCACCGTGGCGGCCGACGCCGAGGTGGGGACCACCGTGAGCAGTCCGCCCACGACCGCCGCGGCCACCGCCGCAGCCGATGCGGACCGCCACCGGCGACGCCATCTCGCGGTCAACTCGAACCCAACCGACATAGCACTTTTCCTTTCACCACTCCGAGCCCGGCGAAATGAGACACGACATTGTGTTAGCGCTAACACTCTTTAACAACGATCAGGGCACGCCGATGTAGGGACTGGGTATTGAGCAACTGACTGACGGCACTACTTAACGCAAGAAGGGACTGTGAACGATAACAACGGACACGTCAAGATGTGACGGCGATGTTTCCGAAAGAAGTACGGTCAGTGCCGGAAGCGGGCGGCCGCGAGCTTGCCGGAGATCAGCACCGGCGGGATGCCGACGCCCGGTGTCGTACCGCTGCCCGCCAGCACGACGTTGCCGTCGCGGAACGGCAGGTTGCCCGGCCGGAACGGGCCGGTCTGACCGAACGTGTGGGCGGCGGAGAACGGCGTGCCCGCGGCCTGGCCGTCGCGGGCCCAGTCGTCCGGCGTGACGACCGCGAGCGGTTCCGCGTCCACGAGGAGCTTGCGGGCGGTCATCTCCGCGATCAGCTCCTCGGCGTACCGGTCGGCCAGGACGTCCCAGCGGATCGGGGCGCGGTCGAGGTTCGGGCACGGCGCGAGGAGGTACTGCAGGTGCCTGCCGCGCGGCGCGAGGTCGGGATCGGTCAGCGTCGGCGTGGTGAGCAGCAACGACGGGTCGCTCATCAGCCGTCCGCGCCGGATGATCTCGTCGAAGGTGCCGTCCCACCGGTCGCCGAACGAGATCGTGTGGTGCGCGAGGTCGTCTGCCACGCGGCGGGCGCTCAGGTGCACGACGACCGCGGAAGGCGACCAGCGCAGCGGCCTGATCCTGCGCGGTTCGCCACGCAGCAGCCGCGCGCTCTGGCCCGGCCCGGTGGCGAGAACGACCGCGTCGCAAGGAAAACGCGCGTCGGCCGTGCGGACCGCCGTCACCCGGTGCCCGACGCGTTCGAGCTCGTCGACCTCCGCGCCGTAGTGGAACCGCACACCCGCCCGTGACGCGGCATCGGCCAGAGACTGCGGCACGGCACGCATGCCGCCGCGCGGAAACCACACCCCGGCAACGGTGTCCATGTAGGCGATCACGGCGTAGGCGGCCAGCGCGTCTCGCGGGGCGACACCGGCGTACAGCGACTGAAAGGTGAAGACGCGCCGTAGCCGTTCGTCGTGCAGGAACCTGCCCACGGCGCGCGCGAGTGAGCCGAAGCCGCCCAGCCTCGTGAGGGTCAACAGCTCCGGTCCCACGAGATCGAGCGGCGAGTCGAAGCTCGCGCCGATGAACCTCTCGCGCTCGACCTCGTACAACTTCGTCAGCCACACCCTGAGCTCGCGATACCCCTGCGCCTCCCTCGCGCCCGCGAACTCGCGGACGGCTTCCTCCATCCGTTCGGCGTCGGTGTGCACGTCCAGCGCGGTGCCGTCGGCGAACGTCGCGCGGTAGGCCGGGTGCAACGGGAGGAGTTCGAGGTGGTCCGCGCGCCGCTCCCCCACCGCCGCGAACGCGTCGTCGAGCAGCTCCGGCATCGTGAGCACCGTCGGGCCGGTGTCGATCCGGTGCCCGTCGAGGTCGAGCCTGCCCGCCAGGCCGCCGGGATGCGGCTGCCGTTCCACGACGGTCACCTCGTGCCCCGCACCCCGCAGGTGCAGGGCGGCGGACAGGCCGGAGAGCCCGGCGCCTACGACGACCACCCGGTCGGTGCGGCCCTTCACCACGTGCACCACAGCTCACGCCTTCCGTGCGGTGGCCTTGCCGGCCAACCGGATCAGCTCGCGTTTCGCGCCGGGATCGAGCGCGGCGCGGTCCAGGGCCGCGAGTCCGTTCGCGACCAGCACGTCGATGTGCTCCTCCACCGCGGCGACGGCGCCGAGCTCGACCAGCAGCGCGCAGACCTCGTCCACCAGTTCGTCGTTCACCGGGCCGGTCAGAGTGCGCCGCAGCAGAGCCGCGGACCCGTTCGTGGCACGGGACAACGCGATCGCCATCAACGCCGTCCGCTTGCCCTCCCGCAGGTCCTCGCCGGTCGGCTTGCCGGTCACCGCCGGGTCTCCGAACACGCCGATCAGGTCGTCCCGCAGCTGGAACGCCACCCCGACGTCACGGCCGAACTCGCGCAGGCACGCCACCACGTCCGGACCCGCGCCGGCGATCGCGGCACCGAGGTGCAGCGGCCGTTCCACGGTGTACGAAGCGGTCTTGAGCGCCGCGACGCGCAACGCCTGTTCGAGCGACTCGTCCCCGCGCGCCACGCCCAGCAGGTCGAGGTGCTGACCGGCCATCATCTCGGTGCGCATCGCCCGCCACGGCACCCACGCCCGTTGCAGCGCCGCCGCGGACAGGCCGGCGGTCACCAGAGCGTCGTCCGCCCAGGCCAGTGCGAGGTCACCCACCAGCACCGCGGCCGAGTCGCCGTACTGGCGCGCGCTTCCGGACCAGCGCGACCGGCGGTGCCGCAACGCGAACAGCTCGTGCACCGACGGCCTGCCGCGCCGCACCGGTGACCGGTCCATCACGTCGTCGTGGACCAATGCGCAACACTGCAGCAGTTCCAACGCGACCAGCGCGCGCACCACGGCGTCCTGGTCGCCACCACCGCCGGCGGCACGCCAGCCCTCCCACGCGAACCGCGGTCTGATCCTCTTGCCCCCGGCCATGATCAGCTCACGCACCTCGACGGCCAGCTCCGGCGTGACGTCCGGGGCCCGCCCGAGGAACTCGCGCAGCGCCACGTCGAACAGGGCGGAGAAGTCGTCCACCCGTGACACGCGGGTGCTCGTCAGCAACGACATCGTCGCCCCTCTCGGCGGTCGGTCCGTGGATCGAGCTAAACAGCGCGCGAACGGGTCTGCATGATGAGCGAGGTCGTTGTGCAGGGCGCCACAGCCGCACTTAGCGTGAGGTCATGTCCGCAGACCGGGAGCTCGACGCCGCAGGCATCACCGCACCAGCCCTGCGTGAGGCGTACCGGCGCTGCCGTGCGCTCAACGCGGAGCACGGCCGCACCTACTACCTCGCGACACGGTTGCTCAGTCCGGAGCAACGCCCTGCCGTCCACGCGCTGTACGGCTTCGCGCGCTGGGTCGACGACATCGTCGACGACGTCCACAGTGGACTCGAAGCGAAGGAGGCCGCGCTCGGCGACGTCGAACACCAGTTGGCCGTCGCGCTGCGCGACAACAACTCCAGCGATCCGGTGATGTCAGCCCTGCTGCACACCGCACAACGCTACGTAATCCCACACGAACACTTCCGCGACTTCATGGCGTCCATGCGCATGGACCTGACCGTCACCGACTACCCCACCTACGACGATCTGATGGTGTACGTGCACGGTTCCGCTGCCGTGATCGGACTGCAGGTGCTGCCGGTGCTCGGCACGACGGTGCCGCGCGAGGAGGCGGAACCCGCCGCCGCCGCACTCGGCATCGCCTTCCAGCTCACCAACTTCATCCGCGACGTCGGCGAGGACCTCGACCGCGGCCGGGTCTACCTGCCCGCGAACGAGCTCGCCGCGTTCGGCGTCGACCGGGAACGGCTGCTGCACGCCCGCGCGTGCGGCCGAGCGGACGGCAAGGTCCGTGCCGCGCTTCGCGACCAGGTGCGACGGGCGCGGGAGGTGTACACGCGGGCGCGGCCGGGTATCGCGATGCTCGCACCGCGGTCGCGGCCGTGCGTGCTGACCGCTTACCGGCTCTACGGACGCATCCTCGACCTCGTGGAGGACGCGGACTGCGACGTGCTGTCGCGGCGGGTGGTCGTGTCGAACGGCAGGCGGCTGGCGGTGGCGCTGCCGGCGTTGGCGAGGGCGGTGTTCGCCCGTGCGGCCTGACGAGAGGATCTCCATGCGTGACCGCCTTCCGTTGCGGATCTACTCCAGCCCGCCGTGGCGCGACCAGCGTCCGACGTGGCAGGACGCCAAACCCGCGCTCATCGAGGCCGCCCTCAAGCGCGCCACCACCCGCCCGTCCGGCAACTGGTTCGTCGCGGGTGCCAGCCGTGACGTCGTGCGCGGCAAGGTGTGCGGGCGCACGATCGCGGGCCACGAGGTCGTGCTCTGGCGCGGGCCGCACAACGTCCTGATGGCGGGCTCGGGATCCTGTCCGCACCTCGGCGCACCACTGTGCGACGGCGCGGTGGCGGACGGGAAGCTGATCTGCCGCTGGCACGGGCTCGCGCTCGACGGCACGCGGTTCGGCGCGTGGACGCCCTATCCGGCACACGACGACGGCGTGCTGGTGTGGGTCCGGCTCGACCACGTGGGCGGCGAGGAGCCGCTGCCCGCGCCCGTGCTGCCGCAACGACCCACCGGGGCGATCGACGCCGTCGCCACGCTCGTCGGCCGCTGTGATCCCGAGGACGTCGTCGCGAACCGGCTCGACCCGTGGCACGGGGCGTGGTTCCACCCGTACTCGTTCGCCAACCTGCGCGTGCTGGAGACGCCGACCGAGGAGCAGGACCGCTTCCTGGTCGAGGTCACCTTCCGGCTCGCCGGCCGCGTCGGCGTTCCGGTCGTCGCCGCGTTCACGTGCCCGGAGCCGCGAACCGTCGTGATGCACATCGTCGAAGGTGAGGGTGAGGGCAGCGTCGTCGAGACGCACGCGACGCCGATCCGCGAGGGCCGCACCGCCGTGGTGGAGGCGACCGTCGCACACTCGGAGCGGCGCGGGTTCGCGCTGGTCAGGCCCGCTGCCGGAGCGTTGCGGCCGGTGATGCGCTGGGCTGCGGCGAGGCTGTGGCGCGACGACCTCGCCTACGCCGAACGCCGGTACGCGCTGCGCCGGGACGGCCGGTTCCCCGACTGACCGCCAATGCCAGGAACTCAGGGGGCGACGCGTTGCGCCGACCCTCGCGGCCAGGCTCGCGATGACGTGGATGAAGGGCTCCTTCATCCACACCAGGTGGAGGAAGGAGCCCTTCATCCACCATCACGGCCACCTTGGGCGCGACGACCAACCGGCAGGACACAACCCGCCCCGGCACCCTCAGGTTCCTGGCATCGCGACTGACCGCCGCTCAAGTTGCACCGATTTTGAATCGATTTTAGGGTAGGGGTGTCAGCACGGGTCGTACACAGCAAGGGACGTGCGCCATGCCCGAACTCTCCCGCCTGCCCAAGCCCGTCACGGAGTCGTGGGACTGGCAGCTCGCCGGTCTGTGCCGCGGCATGGACAGCACCTACTTCTTCCACACGCCCAACGAACGCGGCGCCGCGCGCGACGAACGCGAGGCCGCCGCCAAGGCGATCTGCCGGCGGTGCCCGGTGATGGAGCAGTGCCGGGCGCACGCACTGGAGGTGCACGAGACCTTCGGCATCTGGGGAGGGCTCGGCGAGAGCGAGCTGCGCGCCATCCTCTCCGAGCGCGCCCGCCGCAGGTGACCTACACACCGCGCGCGGTCGCCGCGATGCTCGGCGTCTCCCCCGTCACGCTGAGAACCTGGGACCAGCGCTACGGGTTGGGACCCTCGGGCCGCACGGAAGGCGGCCACCGCCGATACCGGGACACCGACGTCGAGGTGCTGCGCAGGATGGTCGCGCTGACCGGACAGGGGATCGCGCCGGCCGCCGCGGCCGAACTCGCGCGACGCGAACCGGTGCCGCGACCGGCGCGCTCTGCCTCACTGCTCGGCGACGAGGCGGCGGACGCGGCCCGGCGGGGCTTCCTCACCGCGGCCAGACGGCTCGACGAACCGCTGATGCTCGACCTCGCCGCCAAGCTGATCACCGATCACGGCGTGGTCGCCGCGTGGGAGTCGGTCTTCGTGCCGTGCCTGGTGGAACTCGGTGAACCCGGTCGTGGCGTGGAGATCGAGCACCTCGCGAGCTCGAGCCTGCTGCACGCGTTGCGCGGTGTGCCGCGTTCGAGCACGCCTGGGGTGCTGGCCGCGTTGCTGTCCTGTGCGCCGGACGAGCAGCACGTGCTGGCGTTGGAGGCGCTCGGCGCCGCGCTGTCCGAAAAGGACGTTCTGTGGCGCAACCTCGGCGCGCGAGTGCCCGCGCGGGCGTTGTGCGACGCCGTGGCCCGGTTGCGCCCCTCGGTCACGGTGATCTGGGCGCATCGCGCTGATCTCGCCGGCCAGGTGCCGTTGCGCGAGCTCGCCGAGAAGTCCGACGCCCTGATCGCGGTCGCCGGGCCCGGCTGGACGAGCGTGCCGGTGCCGTCGTCGGTGCGCAGGCCCGGCACGCTGGCCGAGGCGATCGACCTGGTGCTCTCCCGCTGCTGAGCAGGTAGCCGGAAGTCGTGTTCGCGACTCGCCGTCCGGTGAGGTGGATGAAGGGCGCCTTCAAGCACCACACGGGCGGGGAGGCGCCCAGCGACGAACAGAGCAGCAGGGGGGGGCG
>NZ_JBEXJN010000092.1:0-25021 GCF_040609115.1 Lentzea sp. NPDC004782 | reverse complement strand
GCGACGACCCGTTGTCACTCCACCGCGGACGGCAGCTCGATCACCTGCCCGCCGGAGCCCTTGCGTCGTCGATGAAGGGCGCCTTCATCGACCTCAGGTGGATGAAGGCGCCCTTCATCCACGTCAAAGGTCGTGCTTGTCCAACGCGTCGGCCAATCAGGGCCGGGACACCACCGGTCATTCCACTGTGGACGGAAGGCGGGCCGGCACGGTGATCGCCTGCAACCGCGCCTTGAGCTGTTCGGCCTCAGGCACCCCGATCTCGGCGTAGATGGCAGCCGCCTCGCCCCACAGGGCAGCCGCCGCCCCCGCCTCCCCCGCCCCGCACCGCAGGTGCCCGATGCCGTCGAGCGCACGGGCCCGTTCGTACCGGTCACCGATCGCGGTGGCCAGCGCGAGCGCCGCGTCGTGGTGCAGTTCGGCCTGGTCGAAGCGGCGCATGGCCGTTGCGGCGGCGGCGATGCCGTTGAGGGCCTGGGCTTCCTGGAAACGTTCGCCGAGGCGCCGGTCGAGGGCCAGGGCCTGGCGGAACGAGTGCAGGGCCTGGGCGGGCAGGCCCATGCGCAGCAGCAGGTCGCCCTGGTAGCCGAGCACCGCGGCCTCGCTCGCGAGGTCACCGGACGCGCTGTGCACGGCGAGGGCGCGTTCCGCGTGGCGGCGGGCGACCCAGTGGTTGCCGAGCCGGGTGTGCAGGACGGTCAGGTTGCCGGAGACGAAGGCCTCGCCCTGGTGGTCGCCGAGCTCACGGCACAGGCGGGCGGCGTGGCGCAGCGAGTGTGCCGACTCGTGGTAGCGGCCGAGGAGGGCGTACGCGAGGCCCAGGTTGCTGTGCTCGATGCTTTCCAGCATCCGGTCGCCCAGCAGTTCGGCCAGTTCGAGTGCGCGCTCGTGGCAGTCGACGGCTTCCCGGTAGTGGCCGAGTCGCAGGTGCACGAACGCGAGGTTGGCGAGCACCATGGCCTCGCTCGCCAGGTCGCCGGTCTCGCGCGCGATGTGCAGGGACAGCCGGTAGGCCTCGCCCGCTTCGGCGTGCCGGCCGAGTCGGCCGTACACGCCTGCCAGGTTGTTGATGGTTCTCGCCTCGCCGGTGCGGTCGCCGGTCTGCCTGCGCAACGCCAGCGCCCCTTCCAGGTGCTCGATCGCCTCGGCGTAGCGGCCCAGGTGGTGGTAGACGCAGCCGAGGTTGTTCAGCGCGGCGCCGATGCGGCCGGAGTCGTCGAGGCAGCGGGCCGCGTGCAGGGCGTGGCGGTGGGCGGTGTGGGCTTCGGCGAGATGGCGTCCCTGGTCCAGGTAGGGGCGCAACGCCTGGGAAAGCTCGCAAGCCTGGACGTGCCAACCGTGCGTTGCGCAGTGTGCGATGACCGCGATCAGGTTTGCCCGTTCGGCGTTGAGCCAGTGCGCGGCGAGCACCGGGTCGTGCAGCGGTGGGGTCTGGAACGCGGCCGGGTGAGGTGGACGGCCGCGGCCCAACGGCAGCATTGTCTCGGCAACGGTTGCGGCGTGGACGTAGTAGTCGAAGAGCCGGGTCAGCGCGGCTTCCACGGCGTCGGTGGCCGGTTGGCGCCTGCCGTAGGCGCGGAGCAGGTCGTGGATGCGGTAGCGGCCCGCGCCGGCGCGTTGCACCAGGTGGGCGCGGCACAGCACGCCGACCAGCCGGCCTGCCTCGGCGGGCGTGGTGTCCAGCAGGGCGGCGGCCGCGTACTCGTCGAAGACGGCGCCCGGATGCCAGGTGAGAAGACCGAAGGCCCTTGCCGCCGGCGGAGGCAGCACGCGGTAGGACCAGTCGAAGACCGCCACGACGGCGGTGCTCGGGTCGCCGCCCGCGTCCAGCTCGTCCAGGTCGTGCTGCCGGTCGGCGAGCTCGGCGAGTGAGGTGCCGGGCTGGGCGGCGAGCTCGGCGACGATGCGCAGGGCCAACGGCAGTCCGGCACACCGTTCCACGATCGCGTCGGCGCCCTCCTGGTCGGCGACGAGCCTGCCGAGCAGGACCCGTGCCTGATCCGGTGGCATCGGGTCCAGCCGCACGCGGTGCGCGCCGTCCCGGGCGACCAGGCCGGCCAGGTCGTCGCGGCTGGTCACCACGACCAGGCAGCCCGCGGTGCCCGGCAGCAGCGGCCGCACCTGGTCGGACGCGCGCGCGTTGTCCAGCACCACCAGCATCCGCCGGTCCGCGAGCAACGTCCGGTACCGGCCGGACAGCTCCGCGGTCTCGTGCCCGATGTGGGTGGCGCGTTCGCCGAGGACCCGCAGGAACCCGGCCAGCACCTGCTCCGGCGGCACCGGCGGTTCCGGGCCGTAGCCGCGCAGGTCGACGTACAGGCAGCCGTCGGGGAACCGGCTGCGCACGCCGTGCGCCCAGTGCACCGCCAGCGCGGTCTTGCCCACGCCTGCCGTTCCGACGACGGCGGCGACCGCGCCCGTGAAGTGGTCCAGCCGGCGCAGCTCGTCCTGCCTGCCGACGAACGGGTCCGCGTCCGGTGGCAGCTGCCACGGCACGGGCGTGGCGCGCGGCAGCACGGCGGCGATCCGCGCGGGACCGGCCAACCGGGGGTCGTCGCGCAGAATCCGTTGGTACAGCTGCTTGATCTCTCGGCTCGGGTCGGCACCCAGCTCCGCGTCGAGCACGCGCCGCAACCGGTCGTACGCGCGCATCGCCTCCCCCGGACGGCCGCTGCGGTACAACGCGAGCATCAGCTGGCCCCACAACCGTTCCCGCAGCTCGTACCGCCCGGTGAGCTCGCGCAGCTCGGCGGCGAGCCCGGCGTGCCTGCCGAGCTCGAGACGTGCCTGCACGCAGTCCTCGATGGCGTCGACCCGGCGGTCCTCCAGCATCCGGACCGTGGGCTGCACCGCCTCCGGCACCGGTACGCCGTCGAGCACCGGGCCACGCCACAGCTCGCCCGCACAGGTCAGCCGCTCGACGGCCTGTTCGTAGTCACCGCGGCTGAGACAGTCGCGGCCCGCCTCCGCGAGGGCGGTGAACGCGAGCACGTCGAGGTCGTCCGGCTCGGCGGCGAGGAGGTAGCCGCCGTTCGCCGTCTCGATTCGCGTGCTGTCCCTGCCACCGGACCGCAGCAACCGGCGCAGATCGCTGACGTACGAACGCAGGTTGATCCGTGCGGAGCGCGGCGGGCATCCGCCCCACAGGGCGTCGACGATCCGGTCGGCCGGTACGAAGGTGTTGGCGTGCAAAGCGAGCGTGCCGAGCAGCACCCTGGCCATCCGGCGCGCCGGCAACGCGGGACCGCGGCCGGTGGCGATCTCGACCGGTCCGAGAATGCGAAGCCTCACCCACGCTCTCCACCGTCGCCGGGGACTGTCGACGGTTCGAGCCTACGGTCGGGAACGCGACTCGTACGCACCCAATCGGAGTGAAGCGTCCGTCCGTACATGAGGCCGTATACGCCGTTGTGTACGCGAACAGCCGATCGTGCCGATGTCCGTGCCAGGAAAGGCGGAAAGGCGGCCGATGGGAGTCTTCACAGTGCCTTCGACCCGGATGATCGGGCGCGACGAGGAGTTGCGGGTGCTCACGACCGTGGTGGAGAACGGCGGCACCGCGCTCGTGCTCGGCGAACCGGGCATCGGGAAGTCCCGGCTCACCGCCGCGGCCGCGGACCACGCCGTCTCACTGGGGATGCGGGTGTTGCGCGGCCGGGCCGACGCGGCCACACCACTGCGGTCGGTGTCCGAAGCGCTGCTCTCGCTCACCAGGGACAGCGGGGTGCCGCCCGACCCGGAGCTGCTGCCCTACCGCCCCGCGCTCGCCCGGTTCGCCCCGGAATGGCGCGACAACACGGCTTTCGACCACGGCGAGGCACTTCCCGTGGTGGCGGAAGGACTCCTGCGACTGCTGGGCGCGATCGGCCGTGACACCGGATGTGTGCTGGTCCTGGAAGACCTGCACGACGCCGACGCGGACACCGCGGCGATCCTCGACTACCTCGCCGACAACCTGACCGGACGGGTGGCCGTGCTCGCGACCGCCAGGAAGGAGCGGAGTCCGGTGCTGGAGCTGGTGCGGGGCGGCAGGCGCGGCGGCATCACCGTCGTCGAACCGGCCCGGCTGGACCGGTCCCAGGTGCGCGATCTGGTCGTCTCCTGTCTCGGTGATGCACCGAGTGCGGTCGTGGACCTGGTGTTCCGGGACAGCGAGGGCGTGCCGTTCATCGCGGAGGAGCTGCTCGGCCACCTGATCACCGGCCATGAGCAGGACACCGCGGTGCCGGAGGCGGTCGTGCACAGCGTCGCGGGACGGGTGCGCCGGCTCGGCTGCGAGCTCACCGAGCTGCTCACCGTCGCGGCGGTGTTCGGACGCCGGTTTCCGTTGCCGGTGCTGCGGATCGCGTGCGGCCTGAGCCGGCAGGACCTGGTGCGGAGGCTGCGTCCCGCCGTCGCGAACCAGCTCGTCACGCCGGACAACCTCGCGGCCGACCGGTACTCGTTCCGGCAGGCGCTGACCCCGCACGCGTTGCTGCAGCTGGCGGGCGCCGGTGAACGGGCGGAGCTCGCCCGGCGCGCGGCCGAGGCGCTGGAGACCTGCTGGCCGGGCCTGCCCGGCGAGTGGTGCGCGGTGGCCGCGGACCTGTGGCTCGCGGCCGGTGAGGCCGACGCCGCCCGGCGGTTGTTCGTCGACGCGGGACGGCGGGCACTCGTCGACGGCGACGCGGCCACGGCCGTGCGGCTGCTGCGCCGGGCACAGGAGCTGGCCACGGACTGCTGCGAGCCGATCGCGGTACTGGCACCACTGCTCACCGCACTCGCCGAGGCGGGCGAGGTCGAGCAGGCTCTCGCCCTGGCCGCGAGCATCGACGACCTCGGCCTCGACGACCCGGGACGGGCCGTGCTGCACACGACGCTGGCGCTGGTGGCGGTGCGGGCGCGCCTGTGGTCCCGGGGCAACGACGAGGTGGAGACCGCACGCGCGCTGCTGCGTCCTGATGCCGCGCCGGAGCTCACCGCGCGAATCGACCTGATCACCGCGAATCTGACGGGCGCGGGAGAACCGGCGCTGCGCGCACTTTCCGAGGCCGCGCGGTCGACGTTGCCGTTGGTCGCCTGCGAGGCGTTGGAGCTGCTCGGAGTCCTTGCCCGGCAACGGGACCTGGCCGAGTCGGACGCGCACTTCCGCCGGATGGCCGAGCTGGCGCACCAGCACCGGCTGCCGGCGATGCGGTTGCGGTCGCGCGCCCGGTCCGGTTTCAACGACACCCTGCGCTCCGGTGACGACACCCGGCTGCGCCAGGCGTGCGGACGGGCGTTCGAGGCGGGCGCGGTGCTGGAAGGGCACCTGTTGCAGGCGGATCTGGTCCTGACGACGGTGCTGCGCGGCGAGTTCGTGTTCGCCGCCGAGCTCGCCGACCGCTGTCTTCCCGTGATGACCCGGCTGGGCCTGCGGGACGCGGCCAACGAGGTGATCATCGCCAAGGCGGTGATGTTCGCGCACCGCGGGCAACGGCCGGCGATGGAACGCGCGGTGCGGTCACTGGACGGCAGCGCATCCCCTGGCGTGCAAGCGATCTGCGAGACATTCTGCGCCCTCGCCGAGGAGAACCGGCGACGAGCGGTGGACGCGCTCGATCTCGCCGTGCGGGCCGGCAGCGGGAACCCGGCGCATCACCTCGTGACCTGGCCGCACGGGCTGAGAACCCTGATGGGAGCGCTCGACGGTGAGATCGACCGCGTGGACCGACCGGAAGCGGCCGCAGGCTGGGCGTGGCACCGCCAGTTCCTCCTGCTGGCCGAGGCCGTGCTGGCGGGACGGCACGGGCGCCACGCGGAAGCGGTCGAGGCCGTGGCGGAGCACAGCAGGGTCGCCGAACCGTTCGCCCTGGCCCGCCGGCTCGGTCTGCGGCTGGTCGCGGAGGCCGCGCTGACCGACGGGTGGGGTGACCCGGCGAGCTGGTTGCGCGAGGCCGAGGAGTACTTCCACATCGGCCAGATGAGCGCGGTCACGAACGCCTGCCGCACGTTGCTGCGGCGCGCCGGGTGGACCGCGTCGCAACGCCGTCACGGCACCAGCGACGTGCCCGCGCGGTTGCGGGTGCTCGGCATCACGGCGCGGGAGAACGAGGTGCTGCGGCTGCTGGCCGAACGGCTCGGCAACACCGAGATCGCCCGGCGGCTCTACATCTCGCCGCGCACGGCCGAGAAGCACGTCGCGAGCCTGCTCGCCAAGACCGGTGAGCACGACCGCAGGTCGCTGCACCGGTTCGCCATCGACCACGTGAGCGATCTCGCCGGGTGACCGGTCATCCGGTGAGCGGCACGGCTTCCGTCGCGCTGTCCTCCTCCTCGACGACGCTGTCGAGGAGGACCTCCAGCCAGGCGACGATCAGCTCGGTCGCCTCCTCCGGCTCGGGCATGCCGATACCCAGCACGTTCTCCTTCTGCCACAGCTCGAACACCGGGCGCCGCTGCGGTTCGACCACGGTGTGGCCGTCCGCGCGCAGCGTCTCGACGTGCCGGCGGGTCACCGGTTTGTCCCACATGACCTCGTTCATGGCGGGGAAGAACAACGCGGGCCGGGTGGCGGCCAGCAGCGCGGTCTGGGCCGGGGACGAACCGAGGCCGAGAGCGCAGGCCGCCAGCGTGTTCGCGGTGGCCGGCAGCACGACGATCCCCAGCGACCGCCGGGCGAACTCGACGGGGTTGAGGTCCGGGTCGTCGCTCACGCACACCTCGTCCGCGTACCAGCCCGCGACCTCGCGCCGCAGGAACCGTTCGGCGTTGTGCGTCAGCAGGACCCGCAGGCTCAGGTCGACCTCCTGCCGCAACCACGTCAGATATCCCGGCATCCCCAGTGCGGCGCTGGATCCGGTCACGATGATCGAAAGCGCGTCGTCTCGCATGCCCACACCGTGCAACGCCCGGCCCGGCGGCGGCCATGGGGGCGTGCCCCCATTCCACGTCCGGCGGCCCGCCCGGATTCCGGGGCCGGATCCCCACTGCCGTACGGCGCCCGCCGCTGACACGGTGAGTTCAGCCGACGCCTCGGCGGGACGGAGGTGATTCGAATGAAGAAGATCGCGATCCGGAAGAACGGTTCCATCAAGCTCACGACTTCCGCACCCGGCTACTGCACTCCTTGTTGCTGATGAACCGGGCGGATGGCCGCTCGCGCGCCGCGTCGCCCGTGAGCGGCCATCCACCACAGACCTCTCGGAGTCGTCGATGTCCGTGCACCGCCTTGAGTTCCACCCGCTGACGTTCGTCGAGGAGCACGACGGGATCACCGTCGGCAGGCCCGACGCCGAGTCCTACGCGACGCTCCCGGAGGACGGGGCCGCGCTCCTGCGCCGGTTGTCCGAGGGCATGCCGGTGCCGGAAGCCGCCGACTGGTACCGGACCGAGTTCGGCGAGGCCATCGACATGGAGGACTTCGTCGCGGCGTTGCACGAGCTCCGGTTCATCCGCGAGGACGGCGAAAGCCCGGTGCGGCAAGAGGAAGTCCGCTTCCAACGGCTCGGCCGCGCGGTGTTCTCACCGGTCGCCTGGGCAGCCTACGCCGCGCTGATCGCGGCTGCGCTGGCCGTGCTGGCCTTCAGGCCCGCGCTGCGCCCGCACGCGGACCACGTCTTCTTCACCTCGTCGCTCGTCGCGGTGCAGGTGGTGCTGACGCTGTCGCAGGTTCCCGCGATCCTGCTGCACGAGAGCTTCCACGTGCTCGCCGGGCGCAGGCTCGGCCTGCCGTCCAAGCTCAGCATCGGCAGGCGGCTGTACTTCCTGGTCGTGCAGACCGCGCTCGACGGTCTGCTCAGCGTGCCGCGCCGCAAGCGGTACCTGCCGTTCCTCGCGGGCATGCTCGCCGACGTGCTGCTGTTCAGTCTGCTGACGGTCGTCGCCGCGCTGGCCGGGCCGAACCTGGTGGGGCGCTTGGGTCTCGCCGTCGCGTACATGATCGTGTTACGGCTCGCCTGGCAGTTCTACGTGTTCCTGCGCACCGATCTCTACTTCGTCTTCACCACGATGCTGGGCTGCACGAACCTGCACGAGGCCACCACCGCCCACCTGCGCGGGAAGTTCGCCTGGCTGCCCGGCGTGCGGAAGTCCACATCGGACGATCAGGACTGGTCTCCGCGCGATCGGCGGGTGGCGCCGTGGTTCGCGCTGGTCACCGTCGCCGGCGTCGTGTTCCTGCTGGTGACGCTCGTCGCCGCGATCGTGCCGGTGGTCGTGGGGTTCGTGGTCCGGACGTGGACCGCGCTGGCACAGGGCACCTCGGGCGGCGCGGGTTTCTGGGACTCGGCCGTGTCCGTGCTGTTGATCGTGATCCAGGTCGTCCTGCTGGTCGTGGTCTCCCTCCGCGACCGCGAATCGGGGAAGGAAGCAGCATGAGCGAGCACCTGTGGCGGATCGGTCCGCGGGCCGAGGCCTTCGGTGACGCCGAGGTCGACTGCCATCGGAGACTGCGCGGCCCCTACACCGGCGTCGGCACGCTGCTGCGCACGCTGGTGCCGGACGCGCACACCAGGTGGCCCGACCTCGTCGAGCGGCATGCGCTGGAGATCCTGTCCGCCGCGCCCGAGCTGTCCGGCCTGATCGGCGCCGGGCCGCAGACCCTCACGTCGCTCGCGATTCCCAGTGAGCGCACGAGGATCTACCCGGCGAACCGCACGCGCCGCCTCGCCCACGGCATCTTCGAGTTCCTGCGCTCGTACGCCGATCTGGCGGGCCACGACCCGTTGACGCTGGCGTTCACGAACCTCGACCAGGCCGACCACACCGACCAGGAGTTCGCCGCCATCGCGGTGCGGCGCGCCGGCTCCGGCCCGCTCCGGTTCGTGATCACCACCCGCACCGAGGACGTCGTCGACGAGCTGAAGGCCTCGCTGCACCGGTACGCGCGGCAGACCACCGCGCCGCAGCGTCCCGAGTTCACCGGCACCGAAGAGGAAGCGCTGCTGGCGTTCCTCGACTCCGACTGCACCTCCGACGACCCCCGGCTGCTCGCCGCGTACGCCACCGCCGACCCCGCCGTCGTCGCGCGGCTGCACGACGAACGGGCCGCCGAGCTCGCCGGAGGCGACAGCAGCCTCGGGCTGGGTGCGTTGCTGTACCACCTCGAACACGGCAGCGACCCGGCCCAGGCGGGCAGCACCGCGATGCTCGACGCCGCGAACCACTGCTTCGACATGGGCTTCTACCACATGCTGCTGGACATCGTGCCGCGCGGCAGGGCCATCACCGACCCGTTCGCGGAGCAGGAACGCCACTGGCTGCTCACCACGAAGATGACCACCGCGCTCGCCTCGCTCGACCGCAGTCTGGAAAGCCTGCCGTACTACGACGAACTCCGTGAGCGGTACACGATTCCGATGGTGCACCTGTTCTGCTCCTACGCGATGGCGATGCTCTACACACGTCACCACCCGCCGGAGCACAAGGACCACCACCAGGCCAAGGTGTTGCTCAACAACGCCGTCGCCATCGCGTCGCTGCTGCCGGACATCGAGCAGCGGACGTTCCAGACGGTGTTCCAGAACAACGGCAAGGCCCTGGTCGAGATGCACCTCGGCAACCTCCCGGGCTCGCTCGACCTGGTCAACGAGGGCGTGCGGCGGCTCGACGCGGAACTGGACCCCGCCAAGCACCAGCTGCACCGCTCGGTGCTGCTGAACAACAGGGCCAAGGTGCTGGTCGCGCTGGGCCGCGTCGAGGAGGCGCTCGCCGACCTCCACGCGGTGATCGAGGTCGACCCCAACTACCCCGACTACTACTTCGACCGCGCTGACGTCTGGCGCAAGCTGGGCGAACCCGAGCGGGCGCTGGCGGACTACGCCAAGGCCACGACGCTGACCGCGCCGTTCCTCGAACTGCACTACAACCGCGCCGACCTGCTGGCCGAGCTCGGCGACCTGGACGGCGCGATCACCGACCTGTCCTATGTGGTCGAACTGGAACCGGACCAGCTGGACGCGCGGATCAACCTGATCAGCCTCCTGATCGACACCGGCGCGCTCGACACCGCCCGCGCCCACGTCGACGAAGGCCTGCGGGTGCACCCGGAAGACGCACGGCTGTTGCACGCGAGCGGCCTGCTCGCGATGGAGACGGACGATCTCGACCTCGCGGCCCAGGAGTTCGATCATGCGCTTCGCGTCGACGCCCACCTCGTGGCCGCACGGGCCAGCCGCGCCGCTCTCGCCCACGTCCTCGGTGACCAGGACGCGGCCGTCGAGGACCTCACCATCGCCATCGAGCTCGACACCGCCAACCCGGACCTTTTGTACAACAGGGGTTTCGTGCACCAGGCAGCCGGCCGGTTCCGCGAGGCCATCGACGACTACTCCCGCGCACTGGTGCTGCCCGGCGCCGACGAGCCGGAACTGCTGCGGCGGCGGAGGATGTGCGAGGCCGAGCTCGTGGACCACCGATGACTGCCCGTGCTGAGCCCGCGCTCACCGGCGCGGACTTCCGGGCGTTCATGCGGACCTGGCCCACCGGCATCGCGGTGGTCACGAGCACGGCGGGCCAGGAACCGGTCGGCTGCACGGTGAACGCGTTCACCTCGATCTCCCTGCGCCCGCCGCTGCTGATGATCTCACTGGCGCAGCGGAGCAGCACCCTCGCGGCGATCAGGCGGCGGGAGTCGTTCGGTGTCAACGTGCTGGGCTTCGCGCACCGCCGTCTCGCCACCCGGTTCGCGACGGGCGGCGACCGGTTCGCGGACGTGCCGTGGGGCACGCAGCTCGGCATCCCGGTGCTGGACGCCGCGACGGCCGCGGCGGTGTGCGACGTGCGCCAGGTCGTCGAGGTCGCCGATCACGTGCTGGTGTTCGGCAGCCCGTGCTGGTGTGCGCAACGCGACGAGGACGATCCCTTGGTGTTCTTCGACAGCACGCACCGTCAGCTCGGCTGAGCCGCGACGAACCGCGAGACCTTCCGCAACCAGGCCACGTTGCGGGCGAGGTCGGCCTCCACCGCGGGCGGCGCGTGGACCGGGCCGGTGGGCTCGACGCGCTCGGTGCGGTCGAGCGCGGCGGTCAGCATCGCCGCCTCCGCGAACGCCTCCCGTTCGTCGCCGGTGAGACCGGCGCGGTCGGCCTCGGCCAGCGCCCGGTCGTACTCGGCCGGGTCGCAGTAGTCGGTCAACGCGCGGCGGGCGTCCCAGATCTGGACGACCCTCAGGTGCAGGCGGAGGTCCATCTCACGCGGGTGCGGCGCCCACTTGTCGTCCCACCGGCGGCCGAGCCTCGTGCCGCCGAGGTCCATCGTCACGTGCGGGAAGCGCCCGGTCAGCGCCGCCCACAGCGAGTGCAGCTGGTGATGTGCCCGGTACCGCTGCACCCACCTGGTCAGCGCGGTGAGCCTCGGTCCCCAACCGGGCACGGTCAGGCCGACGATTCCCAGCGGCACGGCCACGAGGATCACCGGCCCGGTGAGGACCATCTCGCCGACCGCCGGCGTGATACCGAAGCGCGGCAAAAGGGTGTACGTCACCTTGATCGCGCTGTAGACGACACCGGCCGCGCAACCGACGGCACCGACGGCCATGCCGCGCCGGATCCACACGTCGCTCGCCAGCCGGGACCATCGCGCGGACAGCAGCGCGACGGTCAGGACCATCACCCCGAGATAGGCCGCGTAGATCGCGAGGTACACCGACGAGAACGGTGCCTCGGCGTAGTGGGCGACGAATCCGGCGGAGTAGTCGTCGGGGGTGGCCATGGTCGCGAACGCCGTCATGACCCCGATCCCGGCCAGCAGCACCGCGCCGTGCCGCTTGGCGAGCCGGGTGGCCGCCGGCGCCGGGTGCACCGAGAACAGGAAGAACAGCATGATCAGGTAGAGGCTGCTCATGGTGAACGCGTGCTGCACCACGGAGATCGACCACTTGACCGGGCTCATCGGATGGATCAGGTGCGCACCCGAGGTGACCGCGCCCAGCGCGATCGCCACGGCCATGGCGAGCATCGCCCCGCAGGCCGCGCGCAACGCGTGGTTCGCGGGGCTGAGCACCAGCGAGCGCACCATGTACCCCAGCGACAGCACCGTGGTGAGCAGGATCGCGATGATGATCGGCATCAGCGGCTCCTGGCACGGGTGAGCGCGGCACGGAAGCGCTCGTCGGCCTCCGCGATCTCGGGTGTCCGCACGCGGGGCGGGATCATGCTGCGCGCCGCGCCGACCCGCAGCCACATCAACGCCGCCGCGACCTCGGCCTCGGTCTCCTCCAGCTGCGAGTAACCGTGCCTGCGCGCGAACCGCTGGGCGTTCTCGACCACCTCGGGGTCCAGTTCGGACAGATCGTCCGCGCCGCCGAGGTCGTCCAGCGTGGTGCCGCGGTGTCCGAAGAGGACGTGCGCGACCTCGTGCATGATGATGTGCTCCTGCTGCAACATCGGCAGCCGGTCGTCGAACACGATCACCAGGTCGTCCCGCCGTTCGACGACGAGACCGCCGGGGCCGTCGGCGGGCAGCTCCGCGGGGAACAACGTGATGGGCTTGCCGCGCCGGGCCGCGATCTGGTCGAGCAGGACGCCGATGTCGAACGGCACCGGCCACCGCAGCTCGTTCAGCTCACGGTCGATCCGCTTGCGGAGGCTGTGCAGGCTTCGGGGGCTGGAACGGCGTGGTTCGGTCATGCGTGGCGGGTCCCTGTTCTTCGGATTCGCCGAGTTTCTCGATGAGCCTGGCGACGGCCGCGAGGCTGTTCGGGGACAGGCTGCCGAGCCGGGCGTTGACGCCGCGCACCCCGTGCTGCTCGGCGACCTGCTGCAAGCGCCGGGCCGCCTGCAGCGAGTCCAGCTGTTCGTCGGCCGCGGCCGCGCTGTTCTCGTCGAGGAAGTAGCTCACCCGCACGCCGAAGAACCGCGCCAGCGCTTCCAGCGTCTCGATCTTCGGGTTGGTCTCCTGGCCCGTGCGCAGCTTCCACACCGTGGTGCGCGACTTGCCGATGTGCTCGCCGATCACCTGGTCGGCGACGCTGTCCGGACCGTCGCGCTGCGCCTTCTTCTCGATCAGCGTGGACAACGCCCGCGCCAGGCTGCGCCGTTCGCCTGCAGTCGGCACGAATCCCCTCCCCACTGCGACGCCCCGGACCGCGGTGACCGAGACCACTCCGTGTTCATTAAACTTTACTTGACAGCCATGCGTGATGGGCCGCTAGATTGCTCAGCGTACTCATCTGGGGGTTGAGTACAGTCGGTGCGGTCGGCGTTCCTGCCTGGTGAGGCCCAGGAACGCGTCCCACGCAGGGCTACCCACCTCGAGGTGCGGGGTGGGTGCCTGACCAGCCCTGGGGGGAAGACGTGAAGCTTTCGCGTGGACTGGCGATCGGCGTGCTGGCGCTGGCCTCGATCACCGCACCGGACGCCGCGGCATCGCCCGCCGCGTCGGATCCCGCCAACTTCGCACCGGCGTCACGGACGCTGAAGCCCATCTCGGTGCTGAGGACGACCGGCACCGTGACCGCGCCGGGAAACCTCGTCACCGGTGGCCCGGCCCGGCTGTCCGGCCGCAACTCCTCCGTGGTGCTGGACTTCGGCAAGGAGGTCGGCGGGCTGATCTCCCTGGGGTTCGCGGGGGCGAGCGACACCGGCCAGCGGGTCGGCCTCGCGTTCTCCGAGACGGCGCGGTACGCCGGTACCGACAGCGATCTGAGCAACCAGGACTTCACCACCAGTCCGGACGGCGCGATCTACGCCCCCGCCGGCGGTCCGTACACGATGCCCGCGGAGAAGCTGCGCGGCGGATTCCGTTATCTGACCCTGTTTCTCGACGGTGACGGCTGGGTCGACATCGACAACGTGACGTTGCGCTTCACGCCGGACCCCAACCGGGCCGACCCGCGCGACTACCCGAACTACTTCCACTCCGACGACGAGCTGCTCAACAAGCTCTGGTACGCGGGCGCGTACACGGTGCAGACCAACACGATCGCGCCCAGCACCGGGAGGACGAGGAACGCGCCGAAACCCGGCTGGCAGAACTCCGCCGTCGTCAGCGGCGGCACGAGCGTCCTGGTCGACGGGGCGAAGCGCGACCGCACGGTGTGGCCGGGCGATCTCGGCGTCTCGCTGCCGACCGCGTACGCCTCGCTCAACGACACGGAGTCCTCGCGCAACGCCCTCGAAGTGCTCTACGGGATGCAGCGGACGTCCGACGGCATGCTCCCGTACGCGGGGCCGGAGATCGGCGCCAAGGACAGCGCGAGCAACACCTACCTCTCGGACACCTATCACCTGTGGACGTTGGTGGGCACGGCGTTCTACCACCGCTACACCGGTGACACGGCCTGGGTGGGGAACATCTGGCCGAAGTACACCAGGGCGATGGCCTACAGCCTGGGCAAGGTCGACGGCACCGGGCTGCTGAACGTCTCGGACGTGGCCGACTGGGGCCGTCCGGCGGGTCCTGGGCACCGGATCACCGCCAACGCACTGCTGTACGAGGCACTCACCACCGGCGCCACCCTCGCGGACGCGGTGGGCGACACCGCGAACGCGAACGCCTGGCGGCAACGGGCCGGTTCGGTGAAGGCCGCGGTCAACGCCGCGCTGTGGAACCCCGCGACCGGCCTGTACCGCGACACCCCGGAGTCCGAAGTGCACCCGCAGGACGGCAACTCGATGGCCGTCTGGTTCGGGCTCACCGACAGCCCCGCGAAGAACGTCTCCATCGCCAGGACGCTCACCGCGAACTGGACCGACATCGGTGCTGTCACACCGGAGTACTCCGGCCTGATCGGCACGTTCACCGGGTCGATGGAGCTCACCGCGCAGCTCATGGCCGGCAACGACACCGACGCGCTGGCGTTGATGCGCCGCGAGTGGGGTTACATGCTCAACTCCCCGAACGGCACCAACAGCACCTTCTGGGAAAGCTTCTTCTTCGACGGATCTCCGTACTACGACTCGTACATGAGCGCCGCGCACGGCTGGGCGACCGGCCCGACCAGCGCGCTGACGTTCTTCGTGCTGGGGCTGAACCCCGGTGACGCCACGCACTACGACTTCGTGCCGCACCTCGGTGACCTCACCCACGTGGAAGGCAACATCACCACGCCGAAGGGCGCGGTGAAGGGCAGCTGGGACTACGCACCCGGCACGTTCACCTCGACCCTCACCGCGCCGGTCGGCACGACCGGGCGGATCGGCGTTCCCACCTACGGTTCCGCGTCCGTCAAGATCACCGTGAACGGCGCGACGGTGTGGAGCGACGGGAAGTTCCAGCCCGGCGCGGGCCTGTCCGGCGGCTCGGCCGACGGCGGCCACGTCTACCTCACCGGTGCCGCGGGCGGCACCTACGCGATCACCGCGACCGGCGTCACCCGGCCGGAGTCGTTCGACGTCGCCGTGCTGCCCGGCGGGCTGCCACCCGGCTACGTGCTCTGCGCGGCCGAAGGCCAGACCTGCACGCCGAACGGCACCCGGGTGGTCGCGTTCGGCGCGGGCACCCACGAGTACCGGACCATCAGCGGCCCGATCACCTGTGACAACGCCACTTTCGGCAAGGACCCCGTGCCGGACGTGTTCAAGTCCTGCCACCTCGCGCCCGCGGGCGGACCCGCCGGAGCCACCAGGTGCGCCTCCGAAGGCGGCCAGTGCCGAGTCGACGGCAGGCACACCGTCGCCTTCGGTGCCAACGGCGCGTTCCGGTTCATGACCGTCAACGGTACGGCCGACTGCACCACCACCGCGTTCGGTTCCTCTCCCCTACCGGGGGTCGCGAAGTCCTGCTACGTGCTGCCGGACGCACCGGCGGGCGCGTGGGAGAAGTGCGCGGACGAGGGTTCCACGTGCCGGGTCGCGGGCACGCAGGCGTTCGGTGGCAACGGTTCCTACTGGTCCGCGAAGTCGGACGGCACCGCCAAGTGCGGGCTCGGCACGTTCGGCACCGACCCGCTCTACGGGGTCGTGAAGTCCTGCTACACCTGGACGGGCAAGCCCTCCGGCTTCACGAGGGAATGCGCGACCGAGAACGGCACCTGTTCCTTCACCGGCACGCAGACCGTCGCTTTTGGACGCAACGGGTCCTACGCGTACAGGACGTTCGCCGGCCAGGCTCCTTGCACCAACGAGGCGTTCGGCACAGATCCGGTCTTCGGAGTGGTGAAGTCCTGCTACCTGGTCAGCTGACCGCGCTGGCCAACTCGCCGCCCACCCGCGCCCGGTGGCATGCCTCCTCCGCACCTGGCAGGAGCGGAGGCACGAGCACGAGAGCAGTTCAGCGAGTACCGCGACGACTGGTCGATCAGCTGGGTGCGGGAGGACGTGAGCCGCGGCGACAAGGACTACGAGATCGTCGGCATCTCGGAGGCGGAAGCCGTGCACGTCAAGGAAGTGCTCGTCACGCAAGCCGCCGAGGCGCGGGCCGCGGTGGCGTCGCACGTCCACTACGCGATCACCGACGCCGACCACCCGTTGCGCGGCCCGTTGGCGCTCATCCGCACCTGGCCGAACAAGGGCCTGGAGATGGTGGAGGAGTACACCCGCGCCAGCGGTTACGGCGCGTGGGAGCAGCGGAAGGTGCATATCAGGAGCTTTCCGGCTTTTCCACACCGGAAAGCAACTCCGGTCTGGCCATCGTCGAGCTGATGGTCTATACCAATATTGGCCCCGCCTCACCCCTGCCCTGAGGAGGTTCGTCATGCGGAACAAGCTGCTCAAGATCGGCATGGTCGCCGCGATGGTGGCGATGGCGCTGCCGGCCGGCACGAGTCAGGCGGCGACGGCGTCGTCGGTCGCCCCCTACGTCGACATGGGTGCGTGGCCCACGCCCGTGTTGTCCGAGATGGCGAGCAAGGGTGGCGTCAAGAGCTTCACGCTCGGCTTCGTCACCTCGTACGGCTGCAAGGCCAGCTGGTTCGGTGCCTACGACCCCAGGACCGGCTGGCAGAAGGAGGAGATTCAGAAGCTGCGGGCGGCCGGTGGTGACGTGAAGATCTCCTTCGGTGGCGCGTCCGGCATCGAGCTGGCGTACTACTGCACCACGCCGACCACGTTGGCGAACGAGTACGACGCCGTCGTGAAGGCGTACTCCCTGAAGTACGTCGACTTCGACATCGAGGGCGCCGCGGTCGCCGACCCCACGACCGTCCAGCGGCGGTCGCAGGCCCTGAAGATCCTGCAGGACCGCAATCCCGGCCTGAAGATCTCGCTGACGCTGCCGGTGCTGCCGAACGGGCTGACGGCCGACGGCGTGAACGTGGTGCAGTCGGCCAAGAGCGCCGGGGTGAACCTGGACCTGGTCAACATCATGGCGATGGACTACTACCAGGGTGCCGGCGACCAGGGTGCCAAGGCGATCGCGGCGGCGAAGGCCACGCAGGCCCAGGTCAGGTCGGTCTACGGGCTGTCGGACTCGGCCGCGTGGAAGAAGATCGGGGTCACGCCGATGCTGGGCGTGAACGACTCGCAGAACGAGATCTTCTACCAGAAGGACGCGCGGGCGCTGGTGAGCTTCGCGAGCTCGGTGCACCTGGGCATGCTCTCGTTCTGGGAGCAGGGACGGGATGCCAACGCGTGCAACGGTGCGTTGTACCGCTGCACCAACATCTCGCAGCAGCCCTACGAGTTCGCCCGGATCTTCTCCGCTTACAACGGCTGACCCGCCCCGCGCCCGTCGTCGATGAAGGGCTCCTTCATCCACCTGGGGTCGATGAAGGCGCCCTTCATCGACCCCAGCAACTTCCGGCCGGCGGTCAGTTCAGCGTCCAGGTGGCCGTGTCGGACGCGTCGGTCAACGCGCGCTGCCGCAGGTAGACGCCGGGGCCGCCGTAGTCGCCCATGCGCACGCCGAGCGGGTCCAGCCCGATCAGCGACACACCGCGGTAGATGCCGCCGAAGAAGGTGAAGTCGGCGGACAGCGGCGCCACGTCGGCGGCCGCGCTGTTGTCGACCTTCACCGCGATCACGTTGTCCTGGTTCAGCTTCAGCGCCGAGGTCGCGTCGAACCGGAAGGCCGCGAACCCGCCGCGGTGCTGACCCAGCCGGACGCCGTTCACCCACACGTCCGCCACCTGGTTCACGCCGTCGAACTGCAGCCACAGGCGTCGGCCCGCGAGCGCGGCGGACGGCGTGAAGTGCTTGCGGTACCAGCCGATTCCCCGGTAGTAGTTCGAGCCGCCGTCCTGGCCGTCGAAGGCGTTCCACGTGTGCGGAACGCTCACCGCGGTCCAGGACGAGTCGTCGAACGCCGGTGCCTCGGCTCCCGCGGCGTCGGCGCGCAGGAAGCGCCAGTTCGCGTCGAGGCTTGTCGCGGTGCGGACGACAGGGGGCACGTAGGCCGATGCCGCCGGTGCGCCAACGACCATCGCCGAGATCAGCACGAGCAACGCAGGCAGCCGTGTCATGCCCCGCACGCTATTGGCGGTGCGAAAGCGGCGTCAACGAAATGGGCTGGTTCCGGTACAAGGGATTCGGGCAGTCGACGTACCGGCTCGCGGCACCCTCCGCACGCGTCCACCGCAGCAGCAGGTTCGCCTTCGCCGGCACGGACGGGCTCTCCAGCAACGAGTTCAGCAGTGTGAACGATCCGAACGCGCGGAAGACGTCCCGCGCCTCCGCCCACACGTCCAGCTCGGGGTGCCGCGACAGCACCGCGCCGGCGATCTCCATCAGGTGGTTCACGACGAGGCAGTACTGCAGCCGCTCCCAGCCCTTCGCCTCGGAGACACCGCGCGAGCCACCACCACCGTCCACTTCGGACAGCAAAGCCGCGTGCCTCGGCAGCAACCGCATGCCCTCGTGGTCGCGGTAGAACGCCTGCACCGGCATGCCCGACCCGTCCACACCCACCAGCACGTTCTGCAGATGGCACTCCATCACGACACCGTGCGCGAAGAACGCGTGCAGCACCGGCGGAACGACCACCGAGACGTACTGCCGGAACCACCGCAGGGAGTCGGCGGAGCTCAAGCCGTCCAACGGGTTTCCCTCGAAACCCTCGCTGATCCCGGCCGCCAGCAACGGCGTCACGCCGGGCAACGTGTGGCGCCGCACGCCGTCACGCACCACGACCGCGAGGCCCTCGAAGGCCTCCGGCGACGTCCGGTAGCCGCGGTCGATCAGGAACGCCGTGCCGGGGTAGGCCGAGGCGATGTCGTCGAACACCGGTCTCAGCACCCGTGCGAGCGGCGGGATCCAGCGCAGGTCGTGCGCCCACAGCCGGCGGACGTCGTTGGTGATCTGCACGTCGAGGCTGAACTTGTAGAACAGGTCGGCGGCCGGGTCGTACACCGTGCGCACCGAAGAGGTCGGCCACACGGGATGATCAGCGACCTCACCGGAGATGCCCAGCAACGAAAGCTGCCACGGATGCGCCGGCAGCACCCCGGCGGGCAACGGGACGTCACCGTCGTCGACGAACGAACCTTCCAGGTGCGCCAAGGAAAAGCTCGCGTGCACCTCGGGCGCGTACGGCAGCCACTGTTCCGCGGGCAGGCCGCCGCGGCCCTTCGGCGCGGGGTGGTAGCGGTGCCCGGCGACCAGCGCCTGCTCCGAGCGCTGGTAGAGGTCGGCGGGTGGCGCGGGGCGCGCCCCGAGGATCGCCGCGATGGCCGACCGCGAGCCCGCGATCTCGTCGAGGAAACCGACCGGCGGGTCACCGAGCTCCTTGGTGATGAGCACCGCGAGCTCGTGCCACGGCAGGGAGTGCCACGATCCGGTGAAGATCTCGGGATCGGACGGCCACCGGCCCTGCCGCGCGCGCAGCAGGACGCCGGTCCGCGGCAGGCGGATCGTGCCGTCCGGGTTGACCTGACCGACCTCGCGCCGCAGGCAGTTGAGCAGCGCGGTCGTGGTGATGCCGTCGGGATCAGGGGTCGATTCCACCGGTGTCCGCTTCCCTACTGGCGATGTGTCAGGATCAGGTCATTCTGACTCAGACGCCGGTCGAGACCGAATTCGCCGAAGCCCTGGGCGGCGAGCGCGCCGAGCGGTTCCTCGCGGCCCTGCCCGCAGCCCGCGCGGCCGTTCTCGCACGCCTGCGCCGCGCCCTCGCGATCGAGCCGTTGCCGCAGTTCAGCAGCACCGTGGACGCCGAGCACCCCGTCGACCTCCTCACCGCGTCGCGCTGGCCGAACTCGGAGAACCTCACCGCCGAGGTCGCCCACAGCGTGGCCGGGCTGGCGCTGTCCCGCACCACGAGCCCGCTGACCACGCCGTTCCTCGAACGGTCGCTGGAGGAGCACGAGCAGAGCGTGGTCGACGGCCACCCGCTGCACCCGTGCTGCCGCAACCGCACCGGGTTCACGGCGCGAGACCACCTCGCGTACGGACCCGAACACCGGCCTGCGGTCGCCCTGCGCCTGCACCCGGCCGCGGACCACGTGGTGTTCGGCGACTGGCCGGACGAGCTGAGGGACGGCCGGGAGATCCTGCTCCCCGTGCACCCGTGGCAGGCCGACCGCCTGAACGTCCCGAGCGCCGGCACGCTGGACGCCGTCCCGCTGATGGCGCTGCGGACCCTGTCGGCCGGGAGCTGGCACGTCAAGACGACGCTGAGCGCCCAGATCACCTCGGCCGTGCGGGACATCTCCGCCGGCTCGATCGCGACGGCCACGGCCGTCTCCGAGTTCCTCGCCGGCGTCGTCGAGGGCGTCGAACTGCAGCACAACCGCGCTTCGGCCGCGGTGCTCACGAACGGCGAGCCCGACCGGAGGCTCGGCGTGATCCTGCGCGACAAGCCCGCTCCGCGCGAGAACGAGACCCTGCTGCCGCTGGCCGCCCTGACCGCACGCCCGGTCGAGGGCGGTCCTCCCCCGATCCGGCAGCTCGGTGACCCGGTCGAGTGGCTCGCGGAGTTCGCGAACCTCGCTGTGCCGCCGTTGCTGACCCTGCTCGCCCGCGGGGTGGCGTTGGAGGCGCACGAGCAGAACCTGCTGGTGGGCCTGGTGCACGGACGGCCGCGCCGGTTGATCTACCGCGACCTGGCCGACATCCGCGTCAGCCCGCGCCCGGATCTGCCCGAACGCCTGCACGCCGACCGGGAGGCGTTGCGCGCCAAGACGTTCGCCACGTTCTTCGCGACCGCGATGACCGGCCTGGTCGGTGCGCTCGACGCCCCGGCGGACGAGCTGTGGCAGGCGGTGGCGAAGGCGGTCCCGAACACGCCGGACCGGTCCGCGCTGCTGCGGGATCCGTTGCCCGCCAAGCCGTTGACGCTGATGCGGCTCGACCCGCGCACGACCGAGTGGGCGTACCTGCCCAACCCCTTCAGAGCAGCGACTCCCGGTGCTGCCACGCCAGCGACAGCAACGCCGCCCCCGCCGCCTGCGTCGGTTCGCGGTGGACGAAGCGCTCCACGTTCTCGGCGGTGAACGGAAGTCCTTTGAGGACACGACCCTCGTCGTTGTGCGACACCAGGTCGCCGAAGAGCGCGTCGAACCGTTCGGCCTCGATCACCGCCACGGTCAGCATGTCCGTGGCGAACGTCAGCGGGTCGACCCCCATGCCGAGGTACGACACGCGGGCCGCCGCGGTCAGCTCCCGCGCGAACGGCCAGTTCGCGTAGTCGGCGCCGTGGATCTCCGGCACGCCGAGCAGTTCCTCGGCGAACTCGCGGATCATGCTGTGCCACAACGAGAAGTCGCCGTCACCGGCCGACTGGAACACCCCGACCGGCAGCACCTGGTACATGCCGCCCGCGTGTCCGACGCGCTTCGGGTCGCGCCAGTGCAGGAAGAACGTCGCGTCGCCGGTCGCCGAGTCGTGGCGGATGGTCAACGTGCTGACGGCGACGTTGGCCGGGCGGTTCGCCGGGTCGCACGGATCGCCGACCGCGGCACGCAGCGACAGTTCGCCGGTGTGGCCGAGCTCGCGGGCCGCGTACTCGTGCGCGCAGGCCTCGCCCACGTCGATGCCGTCGAAGTACGAGCCGAGGCCGAACGTCAGGTGCCGGTCGGTGAAGCCGAGCAGCCGGTAGGTCTCGCGGTTCTCGAACACCGCCGGCGCGGCGAGCGCGGCCATCGCGGCGGAGTAGCTGCGGAAGCCGTCCGGGAGCAGGCCGGACGGGAAGGCGGGGAACTCGGCGGAGGTCTCCAACGACAACGACAGGTCCGCCAGCGGCACCGGTTCGGCCGGCGTCCAGTGCGGGGCGGTCAGCAACGGCGTGCCCGCGACCTTGGGCACGTCCGGGTACTCCCCCGCGGCCTTGAGCGCGAGCGCGTGGCGGTGTTCGAGCAGGTGAGCGCGCACTTCGAGCCACTGTCGCGACGTCGGCATGGCTCAATTGTCCAGGACAGGACGAGATGACCGGGCCACACCGCCAGGGCCCGGCCTCCGCTGCGCAGCCGTCAGGCCCGCCAGCGCCTGGACGCGTGCACCACGTCGCCGACCGCGCGAGCGAGGCTTCCGTCGGCGTCGACGTGGTGCTCGTACACGGCCGGAAGCGGCTTGGCCACCTCAGGCGGTGCCTCGTACGGGTCGCTGTCGTCCCAACGCAGCCTGCGCGCCGTCTTCACGAACGCGACCGCCGCGGCCAGCAGCACCGCCCCGACCGCGGCCGGCCACCAGACCGATTCCGCGATCGCGATGGCGAACTGGACCTGGGCCACCACGACGAACACGACCGTCAGCCCGACCACCGACCACGGGGCCGATCTACCGTCGCGTCTGCGCTTGGCGGCACCGGTTGCCCCCATTGGCGTCACCTCCACCGATGTTGCCGTGGACATCGGCGATTGATCGCACGGAGTTACAACCCCCAGCGTACTCCCTGGTCGTTTGGTTGCAGTCCGTCATCGTCGGCACGTCGGCCCACCAGGCGCGAATCACCGCACCGCCCGTGCGGGATTCACCCCTTGGTGTGATCATCAACTGGTGTCCGCACTGCACGCGGGAGACCCCGCCTCCTTCGCCGCCGACGTCCTCGACGAGGGCCCGGCCGAGCCCGAGTACGAGCCCGGCATCGCGTCCCGGCGTCCTGCCAAGCCCTCCGCCGGCGGCGCGCTGATCCGTGATTCCACCGGACGTGTGCTCTTCGTGGTGCCTACGTACAAGGCCGTGCTGGACATCCCGGGCGGCATGACGGAGGCCGACGAGTCCCCGAAGGCGGCGACGATCCGCGAGCTCCGCGAGGAGCTCGGCCTCGACGTCGAACTGGGACCGCTGCTCGTCGTGGACTGGACACCCCGCAACGGCGTGTGGCGCGACTGCCACCAGTTCGTGTTCGACGGCGGCGTGATCGACAACGCCACCGCGCACGACGAAGAGCTGGAGGGCGTCGTGTACCTCACGCTCGAAGAGGCCAGGCCCAGGATCTACCCGTCGCTGCACCGGCGGCTCAGCCTGGCGCTCAGCGCGCTTGAGAGCGGTTCCACGCACTACGCCGAGTTCGGACGGGCGATGTAGCCCCTAAGCTCGCCCGCATGGATCTGAGCGCGTTCCCCCGAGTCACCCTGGGCAGCTGGCCGACCCCGCTGGAGGACGCCCCGAGGCTCGCGGCCGCGCTCGGCGGCCCGCCCGTGCTGATCAAGCGCGACGACGTCAACGGCCTCGGCGCGGGCGGCAACAAGCTGCGCAAGCTCGAGTTCCTGCTCGGCCAGGCGCTCGAGCAGGGCGCGGACACGGTCATCACGTTCGGTGCGCTGCAGACCAACCACGGCCGCCAGACCGCGGCCGCGTGCGCCAAGCTCGGCCTGCGGTGCGAGCTGGTCCTCACCGCCAAGGTGCCGATGGCCGGCGAGGCGTACGAGAGGTCCGGCAACGTCGTGCTGGACCACATGTTCGGTGCGAACGTGCACGTCTGCGCGGACGCCGAGGAGACCGTGCAGGTCTACGAGAGCGTCAACCACGAAAGGGCCGTGACGCTGCCCGTCGGCGGCTCGAACGGCCTGGGCACGCTCGGTTACGTCGCGGCCGCGGTCGAGCTGGTCGACCAGCTCCACGAGCGCGGCGTCGACAACGCCACCGTCGTCGTCCCCCAGGGCAGCGGCGCCACGGCGGCGGGCATCGCGCTCGGCACCGAGCTGCTCGGCTGGCCCGGCACCGTCCACGCGGCGAGCGTCTCCCACGCGAAGGAGGACGCGCAGAACGAGTTGCGGCAGCTGGCCGGCGACGCCGCCGAGCTGCTCAAGGCCGAAACCCCGAAGCTCGCCCACGTCACGGTCACCGACGACACGATCGGGCCGGGGTACGGCGTGCCGACCCAGGACATGTGGCACGTCCTGAAGCTCTTCGCGGAGACCGAGGGCGTCATCCTCGACCCGGTCTACACGGGCAAGGCCGCGGTGGCGTTCCGGCGCCTGGCGCCGGCCAGCGAGGTGCCCGTCGTGTTCCTCCACACCGGCGGCCTGCCCGGCTTCTACGGCTACGCCCCGGAGGCGGTCGCGCAGTTCTGACCGGCGGCTGGTCAGTACCCTGGGTGTCGTGACCGACCTGGCCGACGACCTGAGCCTTCTTCGCGACCTCGAACGGCGGTTGCTCGTCTACAAGTTCGCGATCGAGGAGCTCATGACGAAGCTCCGCATCCTCAGCGAGGAGTTCGACTCGGTCCACCGGCACGACCCGATCGAGCACATCACCAACCGCGTCAAGAAGCCCGAGGGCATCCTGGAGAAGCTGCGGCGCAAGGGGTTGCCGCTCGACGTCGACTCGATCGGCGAGGTGCTGGACGACATCGCCGGGGTGCGGGTCATCTGCCCGTTCGTGTCCGACGTGTACCGCGTGTCGGCGATGCTGGCGCGTCAGCACGACGTGGAGATCCTGCGCACCAAGGACTACATCGCGTCGCCGAAGCCCAACGGCTACCGCAGCCTGCACCTCATCGTGCGCATCCCGGTGTTCCTGTCGGACCGGGTCGAGCACGTGAAGGTGGAGGTGCAGCTGCGGACGATCGCCATGGACTTCTGGGCGACGCTGGAGCACAAGCTGTTCTACAAGTACGACGACAGCCCGCCCGCGGACTTCGTGGACGAGCTGATGTCGTCGGCGATGATCGCGGCGCAGCTCGACGAACGGATGGAGTCACTGCACCGCCGCATCCACCAGGACGAGCCCTAGTCGCCTTTGCTCGATGAAGGGCGCCTTCATCCACCTGGAGTGGATGAAGGCGCCCGTCATCGACCTCGGGCGCG
>NZ_JBEXJN010000091.1:0-26848 GCF_040609115.1 Lentzea sp. NPDC004782 | reverse complement strand
CCGCCGGGGGGGGCCGGCCGGTTCGGGGACGGGGCGGTCCGGTGGATGAAGGGCGCCTTCATCGACGCCAGGTGGAGCAAGGCGCCCTTCATCCACCTCACCGGGCGGCGAGCTGCGAACACGGCTTCCGGTTACCTGCTCAGTTGACGCAACTGACCCCGCCCGCCGTGATCACCGGCTCGGCGGGCGACGGCTGCGTGGTGGCGGGCTGGCGCCGGGCGCCGTCGAGACCGAGCCCGACGCCGCCGCTGAAGCGTTCGGCGGCCGAGCCGGCGTAGTCCTGGCCGAGGAACACCCGCACGCGTCCCGCCGGAACGACCGTGTTCGACTGGATCGGCAGGCCGCCCAGTTCCTGCGCCACCGCCTGCGCACCGGCCTCGGCGCCGGAGCCGTACAGCACCACCGAACTGGCCAGGACCGTCTCGGCGTTCGCCGCAGTGCCCTCCGCGTACCCCTTCGCGACCAACGACTTCAGCACCGCGGCGGCCACGCCCGGACGGCTCGAGGCGTTGCGCACGTCGACCGTGACGCCTGCCTTGTCCGCACCCGGCCGACTGGTGGGCGGGGCCGTCGTCCTGGCCGGATCCGCGGTGAGCGACTGGACGAACGCGCGCACCTGGGCGGGGTCGACCTGGACCGCCATGCCGTCCTCGGGGGTCCGCAGGTCCAGCCGGCCGGTCGGGATCGTCTTGAACTCGATGTTGCCGCCGGTCAGGCCCTGCATCTGCCCGGCGAACCCGAGCACGTCCCAGTCGGCGTCGAGCACGATCGACCTGCTGACCGCGGAGATCAGGTCACGCAGCTTGCCCTGGTCGGTGAGCACGCCGGCGGAGAGGATCTTGCGGGCGAGGCCCGCCAGGAAGACCTGCTGGCGGACGATGCGGTCGAGGTCGCCGCGCGGCAGGTCGTAGCGCTGTCGCACGAACGCGAGGGCCTCCTTGCCGGCGACGGTGTGCTGACCGGCGCTGAACCGGGCACCGGACTTCGGCTCGTCGACCGCGTGGGTGAGGCAGACGTCGACGCCGCCGATGGCCTTGGTGATCTCGTAGAAGCCCGCGAGGTTGACCTCGGCGTAGTGGTCGACCGTCACGCCGGTGAGGTCCTGGACGGTGGCGATGAGGTTCTTCGCACCCGCCTGCCGCGACCTCGTCTCGATGTCCGCCGCGTCGGTCTTGCCCTGCTTGCGCAGTTCGGCGGCGGTGTCGTTCTTGGCGGCCGCGTAGGCGGAGTTGAGCTTGTGCTTGCCGTAGCCCCCGGCGATCTCCACGTAGGAGTCGCGCGGGAAGGAGATCGCGACCGCCTTGCTGCCGTCGTTGGGCAGGTGCAGCAGGATCATCGTGTCGGTGTTGAACCCGCCGTCGTCGCTGCCACCGGCCTGCAGCTCGTCGAGCACCTGCTGCGGCAGCGGGTTGCCCTTCGAGTCGGTGCGGCTGTCCATGCCGACCAGCAGGATGTCCACCGACCCGTCCCGCGGTTTCTCCCCGCCGGCGTCACGGCTGATCACGTCGGTGGTGGCCAGCTGGTTCTGGAACGACCTGAGGTTGACGTAGCCGTAACCGCACCCGAGGAGCACCGCCGCCGACAGCAGGGACACGACCGTCTTCCCGGTGCCGCGCACCCCGGTGGCGGCCCGTGATCGCCGCGCCCGGCGCGGCGGCGCCGGTGGCCGGACAGGATCGGTCCGCTCCGTGGGCAGGTCGGCAAGAGACCTGCGGCGTGGTCCGGCCCCGCGCTCCATGCAGACCTTCCTCCTTCATCCGGGGCCGCGGCCGGGGATCAGTTCGCCGGTTTCGGGCCCTGCTGGGCGTTCTTGAGCTGCTGCTGCAGCTCGTCGACCTGCTGCTGCAGCCGCGCGACCTGCGCGGCGTCGACCTGCGCGGCGTCGGCCTGCCTGATCTCGGGCTGCCTGATCTCGGGCTGCGGTTCGTCCTCCGGCCGCAGCCCGGAGGTCTCGGCCTTGAGGATCTTGGCCGAGCGGCCCAGCGATCGGGCCATCTCCGGCAGCTTCTTGCTGCCGAACAACAGCACGATCACGACACCGATGATCAGCAGCTCGGGTACGCCGAGGTTGCCCATGCGCTCACTTCCTCCGGTCGAGGCCGAGTCGACGACATCGGCGCCTCTCCACCAGGTTAGCTCTCGCCGGCCACCGCGACACCGTCCGCCTCGGTCGTCACGGCCGTTGCGCGCGAAAGGTTCCCACTACTGCCGCGAAGTGGCTAATGTCCAATTTTTCTTGTGGTTCCTGAAGTGTGAAGCCGGTGACGGTCCACTGTGGAGCCAGATCCAGCCGATCGGCGGGGTGGTTCCAGCCAGGTGGCGGGTTGTTCCGAACGCCCCGCCGCCCGCTCGAAGATCCACAGTGGACACCGGTCGCGGCGCCGCGTGAGCCCTCTCACGCAGGGCGACCACCGGAGTGGTCCGGGAGTAGGCTTGCCGGGGTTTTCCACCGACCGACACGCGGAAGCGAGGTGAGCGGCACATGCCAGGCGACAGTACCCAGACCGGCGGGCGCGCCCTCACCCCTTCCGAGGGTGCTCGACGCTGACCTCGTTCGGCGTTCTTCTCGCCTGCGGGCGTTCACGTTCGTTCCAGCCGTTGCCACGCACCGACCTGCCGTCGCCCTGATCCCCGGGCGACGGCACCCCGTCGTGCGCGCCCGGCTGTCTTCACCACACCCTCAGAAAGGTGAACGCAGTGATGACGACTGCGGAGATGTTGCTGCGCCTGGGCGCAGGAGTCGCGCTGGGCACCGCGATCGGTTTCGAACGGCAGTACCGCGCCCGCATGGCGGGCTTGCGCACCAACGCACTGGTCGCGGCGGGCTCGACGTTGTTCGTGCTGCTGTCCGCGCACGGCTTCGCCGGCGCCGGTGGCGCGGATCCGACGCGGGTGGCCGCACAGGTCGTGTCCGGCATCGGGTTCCTCGGCGCCGGAGTGATCCTGCGGGACGGCCTGACCGTGCGCGGCCTGAACACCGCGGCGACGCTGTGGTGCTCGGCCGCGGTCGGGTCACTGGCCGGCGCCGGGCTCTACCAGGTCGCCGCGGCCGGAACCGTCGCCGTGGTCACGGTCAACATCGTGCTGCGCCCGCTGGGCCGAGCCGTGGACCGCCGTCCGGACTCCGGCGACGAGACGCCGACGGTCTACACGTTCCGCGCGGTGACCAAGGACGACGCCGAGGCGCACGTGCGCGCCCTGCTCGTGCAGGCGTTGGGGCGCACCGACTTCCAGCTCGCGTCGGTCTCCAGCAGCAACACCGGCGACGACGGTCACGTCGAGGTACGCGCCGAGCTGGCCGCGGACCAGCGCGACGACAAGCAGATGGAGTCGGCGGTGAGCCGGCTGTCCCTGGAACCCGCGGTGACCAGCGTGCGCTGGGACGTCCGCGCCCCGAGCCGGAAGAGCTGATCACCGTGCTGCGCACGTTCCCCTCGCGTGAGGCGTTGTCCCGGCCGAGGCACCGCGCGGCCGACGTCGTCGTGTTCCTCGGCGCCGCCGCCGGGCTGTGGTTGCTGGTGAGGCTTTCGCACGGCCTGACCGCGCCGTTCGACGAAGCGACCGCCCCGTCGCGGATCTCCACCGATCCCGCCGAGCTGCCGTACTACGCGGCACGGTCGTCGCTGCGCATGTTCGCCGCGCTCGGACTGTCCATTGTGTTCACCTTCGTCTACGCCACGGCCGCGGCCCGGTTGCGGCGCACGGAGAAGATCCTGCTGCCCGCGCTGGACGTCCTTCAGTCGGTGCCGATCCTGGGTTTCCTGTCGGTGACGATCACCGGGTTCATCGCGCTGTTCCCCGGCTCGCAGCTCGGGCTGGAGTGCGCGTCGATCTTCGCGATCTTCACCTCCCAGGCGTGGAACATGACCTTCGCCTTCTACCAGTCGCTCGTCACCCAGCCACGCGAGCTGGACGAGGCGTCCCGGCTGCTGCGACTGTCGAAGTGGCAGCGGTTCTGGCGGGTCGACGTGCCCAGCGGCATGATTCCGTTGGTCTGGAACGGCATGATGAGCTTCGGCGGCGGCTGGTTCTTCCTCGTCGCCTCGGAAGCGTTGAGCGTCAACAACCACAGCTACGTCCTGCCCGGCATCGGCGCCTACGTCGCCACCGCCACCGCCGACGCCGATCCAGGCAAGGTGCTGCTCGCCGTCGGCGTCATGATCATCATGGTGGTCGGGGTGAACGTGCTGTTCTGGCGCCCGCTCACGGCGTGGGCAGAGCGGTTCCGCGTCGAGGACTCCGCAACCGCGCAGGCACCGCGCAGCCTCGTCCTCGACCTGCTGCGCCGCTCCCGCGTCCCGCGGCTGCTCGGCCGGACGTCCGGCCGGTTGGTGCGACCGCTCGACCGGATCATGAGCGTTTTCGGTCTGGCCGAGCACCCGCTGCGCACGGATCCGTTGCGCCGCAGGGCAGGCGACGTCGTGTTCGCCGTCGCCGCGGGTGCCGCCATCGCCTACGGCCTCACCCGGATGATCGTCTTCATCGCGGGCACCACCGGGTTCGGCGAGGTCGGCCACGCCCTGCTGCTCGGGCTCGTGACGTTCGGCCGCGTGATCGCGCTGGTGATCGTCGCGACGCTGGTGTGGGTGCCGATCGGCGTGTGGATCGGGCTCAACCCCGGGGTCTCGCGGCTGGCCCAGCCGGTCGTGCAGGTGCTCGCCTCGTTTCCGGCGAACTTCCTGTTCCCGCTGATCACCGGCGTGCTCGTGGCCACCGGGATCAGCCTGGACTGGGGCGGCATCCTGCTCATGGCACTCGGCGCGCAGTGGTACGTCCTGTTCAACGTCATCGCCGGCGCCGGCGCCATCCCCAACGACCTGCGCGAGGCGGCCACCAACCTGCGCCTGCCCCGCACACTGCGGTGGCGCAGGCTGATCCTGCCCGCGATCTTCCCCAGCTACGTCACCGGCGGCATCACCGCCGCCGGCGGCGCCTGGAACGCCTCCATCGTCGCCGAGGTCGTCAGCTACGGGACCACCACGCTGACCGCCACCGGCCTCGGCGCCTACATCTCCGACGCCACCCGCACCGGTGACGCCGCCCGCATCCTCATCGGCGTCACCGTGATGAGCCTGTACGTCGTCGGCCTCAACCGCCTGTTCTGGCGCCGCCTGCACGCCCTCGCCGAACGCCGCTTCACCCTCTGAGGAGCCCGCCGTGTCCGCACTGATCACCGTCGACCGGGTCAGCAAGAGCTTCACCGGCACCACCGGTGCCGAACTGCGCGTCCTCGACAGCATCACCCTCGACCTGCACGAAGGCGAGATCGTCGCCCTGCTCGGCAGGTCCGGGTCCGGCAAGTCGACCCTGCTGCGCACCATCGCCGGGCTCATCGCCCCCACCAGCGGCACCGTGCGCTACCGGGGAACCGAACTGAGCGGCGCCAATCCCGGTGCCGCCATGGTGTTCCAGACCTTCGCACTGATGCCGTGGCTCACCGTCCAGGACAACGTCGAGCTCGGCCTCGCCGCCCGCGGCGTGCCCACCGCCGAACGCCGTGAACGCGCACTCGCCGCGATCGACCTCATCGGGCTCGACGGCTTCGAATCCGCCTACCCCAAGGAACTCTCCGGCGGCATGCGCCAGCGCGTCGGCTTCGCCCGCGCGCTGGTCCTCGAACCCGACCTGCTGCTCATGGACGAACCCTTCTCCGCCCTCGACGTGCTCACCGCCGAGAACCTCCGCAACGAGCTCATGTCGCTGTGGACCGGCCCGGAGTTCCCCACCAGGTCGATCTGCGTCGTCACCCACAACATCGAGGAAGCCGTCCTGCTCGCCGACCGCGTGCTCGTCCTCGGCGCCAACCCCGGCCACCTCCGCGCCGAGATCACCGTCGACCTCGACCGCCCCCGCGACCGCAGGTCGCCTGCCTTCGCCGCACTCGTCGACCACCTCTACGACCTGCTCACCGGCCGCGAACCCGACGCCCCCGAACCGGAACCCGCCGACGCCACCCCGACCGCACGCCCACTGCCGGCGGCGTCCGTCGGCGGGCTCGCCGGTCTCGTCGAGATCGTCCACGCCCGCGGTGGCCGCGCCGACCTGCCCGACCTCGCCGCCGAGCTGAACTTCGAGGTCGACGACCTGCTCCCGCTCGTCGACGCCGCCGCCCTGCTCGACTTCCTCCTGGTCACCGGCGGCGACCTGCACCTCACCCCGATCGGAGAGGCGTTCACCACCGCCGGCATCCAGCGCAGCAAGGAGATCTTCGCCGGCCAGGCCCGCGACCGGGCACCACTCGTGCGCACCATCCGCCGCACCCTGGAAGCCGGCGCGCACGGCACCGTCCGCGCGGGCTTCTTCCGCGACCTGCTCCGCCGCGGTTTCTCCACCACCGACGCCCGGCAACAGCTCGACACCGCCATCGACTGGGGCCGCTACGCCGAACTGTTCGACTACGACACCAACACCGACCGGATCACCCTCGACACCACCTCCGTCCACACCTGAGCAGTCTCGAAGATCGCGAGTAGCCTGCGGATCATGCGTTACGTGCGGGTGTTCGCGGACGAGAACGGCAGGTCGGCCTTCGAGGACGTCGAGGTGCGAGGCACGCCGACCGTCACGGTCGAGGGCGTGCCACCGCTGCTGGTGTCCGGGCCGTTCCCGGCGTCGGGGATGCTGGTCGTCGAGCAACCGTCGGGCGGCACGCCGGAGTGGGAACTGCACGTCGCGCCACGCAAGCAGTGGCTGGTCGTGCTGTCCGGCAGGGCGGCGGTCACGGTGTCGAACGGCGAACGGCGCGAGGTCGGGCCGGGCACGCTGCTTTCCTTCGAGGACACCGAGGGCGAGGGGCACATGTCCACCCCGCTCACGGACGATCTTTCGTTCGCCATGTTCCCGCATCAGCCTGGATGATGAAGGCATGGACATCGAGAAGGCGATCACGAGCCTGGACCTGCCCGGCAAGGTGCGGCTGCTGACCGGGTCGGCGTTCTTCGCCCTGTGGCCGGAGCCGGAGATCGGGCTGGCGCCGCTCAAGCTCTCCGACGGCCCGACCGGTGTCCGCGGCGCCGAGCTCAGGGGCGGGGTGATCGCCTGCGTGCTGCCCAACGCCACGTTGCTCGCCCAGCACTGGGACCCGGCGCTCACGCGGGAGGTCGGTGAGCTGCTCGCGGACGAGGCCGCCGCGCAGCAGGTGCACGTCGTGCTCGGCCCGACGATCAACCTGCACCGCACGCCGCTCGGCGGCCGGCTGTTCGAGGCCTACAGCGAGGACCCGCTGCTCACCGGCGTGCTCGCCGCCGCGTACGTGCGCGGCCTGCAGGACAAGGGCATCGCGGCGACGCCGAAGCACTACGTGGCCAACGAGTCCGAGACCGAACGGCGCACCGTCAGCTCCGAGCTGGACGCGAAGACGTTGCGCGAGGTGTACCTGCTGCCGTTCGAGATCGTCGTGTCCGACGCCGCGCCGTGGGCGATCATGTCGGCGTACAACAAGATCAACGGAATTCCCGCGACCGAGCACACCGAGCTGGTCGAGGGCGTGCTCAAGGGCGAGTGGGGTTTCGACGGCCTGGTCGTGTCCGACTGGTTCGCGACCTCCTCGACCGCGCGGAGCGCGAACGGCGGGCTCGACCTGGTGATGCCGGGTCCGGGCGGGCCGTGGGAGGACAAGCTCGTCGCGGCCGTCGAAGCGGGCGAGGTGGCCGAGTCGACGATCGACGACCACGTGCGGCGCCTGCTGCTCCTGGCGTCGCGGACCGGCGCGTTCGGCGGTGAGCGCTCCTGGCCGGCCGAGCTGCCCGCGCCGGACAGCGAGGTCCGCCGTGAGCAGCTGCGGAGGTTCGCGGCGGGAGGCATGACGGTGCTGACGAACAACGGTGTGCTGCCGCTCGACGCCCCGCAGGTCGCGCTGATCGGCCGGCACGCGCTCGACACCGTCGCCCAGGGCGGTGGTTCGGCCGGGCTGCGGCCGCCGCACGTCATCAGCGTCGCCGACGGCCTGACCTCGCTGCTGGGCGAGCGGGTGTCCGTTGTGGACGGTGTGGAGGTGCGGCAGCGGTACGCCGCGCCCGCCGCCGGGGTGCTGCGGAACATCCGTGCCACCACGTTCGGCGCCTCCGGCGAGGTGCTGGAGTCGCGGGAGATGGAGATCGCCGAGCTCGCGGCGGTCGGCGGGTGGGCGCAGGGTGCCGCGTCGATCGAACTGTCCGGCGAGGTCGTGCTGGACGAGCCGGCCCGGATGCTGGTCGGCGTGCGCGGGTTCGGCGACTGGTCGCTGGAGGTCGCCGGCGAGCAGCACACCACGCGCCTGGCGTGGGCGGACGGCGTGGTCGAGGAAGCGCTGCTCAAGCCGCCGTTCTGGACGACCGAGGTCACGCTCTCACCGGGCGACCGGATCACCGCCCGCGTGCGCGAGGCCGCCGCGCTGGTCGGCCTGATCACCCAGCCGGTCCCCCGGCCCGCCGCCGACGCGATCGCCACCGCGGTCGAGGCCGCGCGCGAGGCGGACGTGGCGGTCGTGGTCGTCGGCCTCACCGACGAGCAGGAGACCGAGGGCTTCGACAAGACCACGCTCGCGTTGCCCGGCGAGCAGGACGCGCTCGTCACGGCGGTGGCGGCGGCCGCTTCCCGGACCGTGGTCGTGGTCAACGCCGCGACGCCGGTGCTCATGCCGTGGCTCGCGGAGGTCGACGCCGTGCTGTGGGCGGGCCTGCCGGGCCAGGAGGCCGGTGACGCCGTGGCGGCCGCGCTGCTCGGTCACATCGAACCGGCCGGGCGGCTGGTCACCACGTTCCCGCGCACGGACGCCGAAGCGCCGAGCCCGGTGCCGGTGAACGGCGCATTGCCTTACGCCGAAGGCACGGCGATCGGCTACCGCGGCGCATCCGACCCGTTGTTCTGGTTCGGACACGGTCTCGGCTACACGACCTGGGAGTACGGCGAGGCCTCTCCGTCCACTGTGGATGGAGTCGTGCACGAGGTGTCCGTGTCGCTCACCAACACCGGCGAACGCTCCGGGCGTGAGGTCGTGCAGGTCTACCTGCGGCCCGAGGACGAACCAGTGCGACTGATCGGCTGGACGGTCGTGGACGTGCCGTCCGGCGAGACCGTGCGGGTCGGCGTGCCGTGCTCGGCTCGGGTGCAGCGGGTGTGGCAGGACGGCTGGCACCCGTTGCGCGGCGGCGAGGTGCTGATCGCCCGCGGCCTGGGTGACGTCCGAGTGGTTGTGCAACTGCCGACGCCGGAGTAGCCGGACGAGCTACCGTGAGCCATGCGCGCACGGTGGCTCGTGCTCGGTTCCACGATCTTGCTCGTAGCCGCGGCGATCGGCTACTGGGCCGTGTTCGTGCGGATACCACGAGCGGACATCGACGCGGCCCAGGAACAGGCCATGCGCACGTCGATCGACACCTATCTCGAACAACACCGCTGGCGCAGCTCCCTGGAGCCCAAGTATCGGGACCGGCAGGTCGCGTGGTTCTGCACGGACGAGTTGATCGAGATCAGCAAGGACGAGGACAGGTACCGGGTCGGGCTCCACGCCTCGTGCCAGGAGTTCGCCGCCGTGGACGGCTCACTGGACCTGGTCAGCGGTGAGTGGGGCGCCAAGCTCGCCACCGTGAAGCTGCTGCCGGGGTCGGCCGAGGTGCTCGGCGTGGAGTCGCCACCTGACGGCGAGGGCAACGCGGCTTGGATCCGCGCTCACTTCTCCTGGGCAGGTGTCGCCAAGGTCCGCAGCCTCGAGGGCACGGGTCTCAGCGAAGCGGCGAACGCCAAGGCCCGCAAGGCGTTCGGGCTGCCCGCGGACGCGCCCGTCAGGCCACCGGGGCGGTGAGCATCCCGACGACCAGGTCGACCAGCTCCGCCGCCGAGTGCGGTTCGTCGTGCGGCAGGCCCCGCTCCCGGTCCGCGAGCAGCGCGAACAGCACCGTGGGCAGCACGCGCAACCGGCGGCGCCGCACCGCGGGCGGCACGTCCGCCAAGGCGCGGTCGAGCCGCATGATGATCAACCGGACGGCCGCCCGTCCCGCCCGGTCGAGGTTGGTGTCCGCGGCCAGCGCGGGATGGGTGCGGACCCGGTCGAGGAACCGGGCGTAGTGCGTGGCGCCGTGCTCGTAGGGAACCGTCAGCATCGGCACGACCAACGCGGAAACGAGCGCACGCACGTCCTGCGCCTGGCCCGCCGCCTCGCTCGCGGTGAGCAGCTCCAGGCGGTGCTGCTCCAGGTCGGCGATGCGGTACTGGGCGACCGCGTCGATCAGGCCGTCCCTGGAACCGAAGTGGTACTGGACCGCGGAGTTGTTGCGCTGGCCCGCCGCCGTCGCGATGTCGCGCAACGGCACGTCCGGGCCGTGCTCGGCGATCAACCGCTCGGCGGCGACGATGATCCTCTCCCTGGCGTCCGCGCTGGCCACGTCACCACGTTAACACGCGCTTCTTGACTTTTAAGCGTGAGCGCTTAACGCTGGCCATGTGGTGACAGACATGTTCGGGTTACCAGGCGCGGTGGCGGTGGTCACCGGCGCGGGCCGCGGCATCGGCGCGGCATCGGCACTCGCACTGGCGGAGGCCGGCGCGGACGTGGTGATCAGCGCACGTACCGCGGAACAGCTGGAGGAGGTCGCGGGCAAGATCGAGGCACTGGGGCGCAGAGCCGTCGTCGTGCCGGCCGATCTGTCCGATGTGGACGCCGCGGCCGCGCTGGCGCACACGGCCGTCGAACGGTTCGGGCGGCTGGACGTGGTCGTGAACAACGTGGGCGGCACGTTGCCGAACACGTTCCTGACCACGACACCGGACTTCCTCGAAGACGCCTTCCACTTCAACGTCACGACCGCGCACGCGCTGACCGGCGCGGCGGTCCCGCACATGCTCGAAAGCGGCGGCGGATCGGTGGTCAACATCGCCTCGGTGATGGGCCGGCTCGCCGGGCGCGGGTTCCTGGCCTACGGCACCGCGAAAGCCGCTCTGACGCACTACACGCGCCTCGCCGCAACGGATCTCGCGCCCCGCATCAGAGTCAACGCGATCGACGTCGGCTCGGTGCACACCTCGGCACTGGACGTGGTCGCGAGAGACGACAAGATCAGGACCGCGATGGAGCAGGCCACCCCGCTGCGTCGGCTGGGCCGTCCGGAGGAGGTCGCGGCCGCGGTGCTCTTCCTGGCGTCACCGGCCTCCGGCTACACCACCGGCTCGGTGCTGCGCGTCGACGGCGGCATCGGCGCGCCCAACCTCGACTTCAACCTCCCGGACCTGTGATGACGTATCGCGTAGTGCAGTGGAGCACCGGCAACGTCGGCAAGTGGGCGTTGCGCGGCATCATCGACCACCCGGCCCTGGAGCTGACGGGCGTGTGGGTCTCGAACCCCGCCAAGAAGGGTCTCGACGCGGGCGAACTGGCCGGGCTGGACCGCGAGGTCGGGATCAGCGCGACCACGGACGCCGACCAGCTGATCGCGGCGAAGCCCGACTGCGTCGTCTACACCGCGATGGCCGACAACCGGTTGCCCGAGGCGATCGACGACCTGTGCCGGCTGCTGCGGGCGGGCATCGACGTGGTGGCCAGCGGCCCGGTCTTCCTGCAGTTCCCCGACGGCACCGTGCCGCCCGAGGTGACCGGCCCGATCCGCGAGGCCGCGGTGGAGGGCGGAAGTTCGTTGTGGGTCAACGGGATCGACCCCGGCTGGGCCAACGACTGGCTGCCGCTGCTGTTGTCCGGCACCTGTCAGCGCATCGACCGGATCCGCTGCTCGGAGATCACCGACTACTCCACCTACGACAACCCGTTGGTGCTGTTCGACATCATGGGTTTCGGCGCACCGCCCGACCACACTCCCCTGCTGCTGCAACCAGGGGTGCTCACGCTCGCGTGGGGCAGCGTGGTCCGCCAGCTGGCCGCCGCGCTGGACGTGCCGCTGGACTCGGTCGCCGAGCAGCACGAGCGGTTCCCGGCGCCCGAACCGTTCCCCGCCGCGGGCCGCACGATCGGCGAGGGCACCATGGCGGCGCTGAGGTTCACGGTCAGCGGCATGGTCGCGGGCAAACCCGTGCTGGTGCTCGAACACGTCACCCGGCTGCGCCCCGACCTCGCGCCGGACTGGCCGCAACCGGCCGGCACGGGCTGCTACCGCGTGGAGGTCACCGGCGAGCCGAACTACGTGCTGGACCTGAAGCTGACCGGCGGCGACGGCGACCACAACACCGCCGGTGTCGCGGCCACCGCCATGCGCCTGGTCAACGCCGTTCCCGCAGTCGTCGAGGCGCCGCCCGGCCTGCTCACCGCGCTCGACCTGCCGCTGATCACCGGACGGGGGCTGGTCCGCACCGGCTAGACGTGGATGAAGGGCGCCTTCATCGACCTCAGGTGGATGAAGGCGCCCTTCATCCACCCCACCAGGCTAGGCTCGTGATCATGAGCGTTGCCGAGGACCTGGCCCCGACGGGCGTGCTGCGGGCGTCGATCAACCTGGGTAACCCCGTGCTGGCACGGGGAACGCCCGACGACCCCGCCGGTGTCACGGTGGACCTCGCGCGGGAGATCGCGGCCCGTCTGGACCTGCCGGTGGAGTTCGTGTGCTTCGACGCGGCGCGCAAGTCGTTCGAGGCGATGAAGGACGGGCGGGCCGACATCTGCTTCCTCGCGATCGAGCCCGCGCGGGAGGCGGAGGTCGCGTTCACCGAGCCGTACGTGGTGATCGAGGGCGTGTTCGCGGTGCCGGTGGACTCGCCGATCACGACGGTCGCCGACGTCGACCGGCCCGGCGTGCGGATCGGCGTGAAGCAGGGTTCCGCCTACGACCTGTACCTCACGCGGACCCTGCAGCACGCGACTGTCGTGCGCGGCGACGAGGGTGTCGACGTCTTCCGCGAGCAGGAGCTCGACGTGGCGGCCGGGATCCGCGAGCCGATGACCGCGTTCGGGGCCGCGAACGACGACGTGCGGCTGCTCGGCGACCGGTTCATGGAGATCCGGCAGGCGGTCGGCACGACGAGGTCGCGGCGGCCCGAGACCGTGCGGTTCCTCAGCGACACCGTCGCCGAGCTGCGCGACAACGGGTTCGTCGCCAGGTCACTCGGCCGCTGATCGCGTGTGGTTGAACAGCAGGTTGAGCACGAAGGCGGTCAGCGCCGCGCTGGTGATGGCGCTGCCCGCGATCACCTGGGCCCACGCGGGGAACGAGTGGTAGATCTTCGGCGCCACCACCGGCAGCAGCCCGACGCCGATCGTCACCGCGATGATCAGCAGGTTGCCGGTGTTCTCGAAGTCGACCGTGCGCAGGATCCCGATGCCCAGCGCGGCGACTGTCGCGAACATGACCAGCCCGGCCGCGCCGACCACCGGGCCGGGCAGGGCCGCGACGACCTCGCCGAGCTTCGGGATCAGGCCCAGCAGCACCAGAATCGCGCCGGCGACCGCCGTGACGTACCGGCTGCGCACCTTCGTGATGCCGACCAGCCCGACGTTCTGCCCGAAAGCGGTGTCCAGGAACCCGTTCACGATCCCGCCGAGCACTCCGGACACGCCCTCGGCCGCGAGCCCGCGCGCCAGGTCGCGTGACGTGACCGGCCGCCCGGTCATCTCGCCGACCGCGAGCATCGAGGCGGTCGACTCGGTGAAGGTCACCAGCATGACCACGCACATGGACACCACGGCCGCCAACGGGAACTGCGGCGCGCCGAAGTGGAACGGCTGCGCGATGCCGAGCCACGCGGCACCGCCCACGTTCGAGAAGTCCGTCATCCCCAGGAACATCGCCGCGATCGTGCCGCCGACCAGGCCGATCAGCACGCCGAGCTGCCGCACCAGCCCGCGCGTGAACCGCCCGACGAGCACGATCACCAGCACGATCCCGAACGCCAGCGCCAGCTTCGGCGGCGAGGCGTAGTCCGGCGCCGACTCCCGGCCGGTGATCAGCCCCGCGCCGACCCCGATCAGCGACAGCCCGATCACCGTGATCACCGATCCGGTCACCACGGGCGGGAAGAACCGGACGGCCCGCGCGAACGGCACCGCGACCAGGATGCCGAACAGCCCGGCCGCGAGCATCGACCCGTAGACGGCCTGCACGCCGTACTGCCCGGCGATGAGGATCATCGGCGTCACCGCGGTGAACGTCGCACCGGCCACGACCGGCAGCCGGACGCCCAGAACGGTGCCGATGCCGAGCGCCTGCAGCAACGTGACCAGGCCCGCCACCACCAGGTCGGCGTTCACCAGCAGCCCGATGGTGTGGGTGTCGAGGCCCGCGGCGGCACCGAACACGAGCGGCACGGTGACGCAGCCGGTGTACATGGCGAGGACGTGCTGCAAACCGAGCAACCCGAGGCGCGCGGGTGGCAGCACCTCGTCGACCGGATGCTTCAGGGCGGTCTCCATGGACCCTTCGTAGCCCTGCTTCGTTGCCGCGGCGTCACGCCGACGAGAAGTCGACCGCTCAGCGGTACGGAAGGGTGGTGGCCCGGCGCAGTCTGGGGGACCTGACCGGGCCACCGGTCAAAGGTGGCCGACGTGCGCGGTGACTTTCACACGCCGGCCGGGTTCTTGGGGGAACCGGACCCGGCAACTGCGCCGACCCCCTGTCCCGGGTTTCGGGTCCCGGCGGCGCAGGTACCGGATCTGGGTACAAAGATGTCAGGCGGCGCGCACAGATTTCGCCCAGGCGCCGCACAGACCGTTGAGGAGAGATGCGCCAGTGGAGTTCCTGTTGCTCGGCTCGCTGACCGCGCGACGGGCGGGCATACCGCTGGAGCTGGGCGGACCCCGGCAGCGAGCGGTGCTGACGATGCTGTTGCTGCGCGCGAACCAGGCCGTCAGCGTCGCACAGCTCACCGAGGCGGTCTGGGACTCGCCGCCCGTTTCGCCCGAGTCGAACCTCCGCACCTATGTCGCCGGGCTGCGCAAGGTGCTCGGCGATCGGCTGATCACCCGGCCCGGTCACGGCTACCAGCTCGTCGTCGAACCGGGCGAGCTCGACCTCGACGAGTTCGACTCGCTGGTGCGCCAGGGCGAGGAGGCGCTCGAGGAGGCCGACGTCGAGGCAGCGATCGAGTTGTTCGGCGCGGCGCTGGCGAAGTGGCAGGGCGTGCCGACCGCGGAGCTGAGCGCGGGACCGTTGCTGCGCGCGGAGTTCACGCGGTTGCAGGAACGCAGGCTGACGGCGGTCGAGCGGTACGCCAGGGCGGCGCTGGAGCTGGGCCGGTTCGACGACGTGATCGACCGGCTGCGGCGGGAGACGGCGCAGCACCCGTTGCGCGAGGAGCTGTGGGCGCAGCTGATGCTGGCACTGGACCGCTCCGGCCGCCGCGGCGAGGCGCTGGAGGCCTATGCGACCGCGCGCAGGCACGTGGTCGAGCAGGTCGGGGTCGAACCGGGCGCGCGGCTGCGGCAGCTGCAGCAGGTGATCCTGGAGAGCCGGGTGCCCTCGCCCGCCGCGTTGAACGCGCACCGCCAGCTGCCGATGGACATCGCCGAGTTCACCGGGCGCGAGGCCGAGCTGCGCAAGCTGTGCGAACCGGGGCCGCAGACGACCGTGGTGATCTCCGCGATCGAGGGCATGGCCGGGGTCGGCAAGACGAAACTGGCCGTGCGGGCGGCACATCAGCTCGTGCAGCGGTATCCGGACGTGCAGCTGTGGGCCGACCTGCACGGGTTCGACGCGGACGAGCTGCCCGCGGAGCCCGCCGCCGTGCTGGAGAGCTTCCTGCGCCTGCTGGGCGTGCCCGGCGGGCAGATCCCCGAGTCGCTGGAGGCGCGGGCCGCGCTGTACCGCGACCGGCTGGCGGGCAAACGGGCGTTGGTGCTGCTGGACAACGCGGCGGGTGAGGACCAGGTCCGGCCGCTGCTGCCGGGCAGCGCGTCGTGTCTCGTGCTGATCACCAGTCGCCGCACGCTGTTGCGCCTGGACGGGGTGAAGTCGCTCGCCCTGGACGTCTTCACGCCGGGCGAGGCGGTCGCGTTGCTGGCGCGGATCGCGGGCTCGGACCGGATCGACGCCGATCGGGAGGCCGCGCACCGGGTCGCCGAACTGTGCGGGCACCTGCCGATCGCGGTCGCGCTGGCCGCGAAACGCCTCGCCCGCCGTCCACAGTGGACGGTACGGGACCTGGTGGCGCAGCTGGAACGAGGCGGTGGTCTCGGCGCGCGAGGCGTCTTCGACCTCTCCTACCAGGCGTTGCCGGACAACCAGCGCCGATTATTCCGGCTGCTCGGCCTGCACCCCGGCGAGGACGTCACCGCCGAGTCCGCCGCCGCGCTGGCCGGGCTGACCGCGTACGAGACCGAGGACCTGCTGGAGACGTTGCTCGACGAGCACCTGCTGCAGCAGCACACGCCCGGCCGCTACGGGCTGCACGACCTGCTGCGCGCGTACGCCGTCGAACAGGTCATGGCCGCGGAACCACCTCCCGCTCGGGACCTGGCGCGGCGCCGGGTGCTGGACTGGTACCTGCACACGTCGTGGAACGCCGAGCTGCAGCTGAACCCCGTGCGGAAGCTGGAGATCGGCACCGCGGACCCGGCCGTGCACCCGCGCACGTTCGCCGACCGCGACTCCGCGCTGCTGTGGTGCGACACGGAACGCGCGAACCTGGTGGCGGCCGTCCGCGACGCCGCCGAGCACGGCCTGCCGGAACACTGCTGGAGCCTCGCCCAATGCCTGTGGGACTTCTTCAACCTGCGCAAGCACTGGGCCGACTGGATCGACACGCACGGCATCGCGCTGGCCGCCGCCCGGTCGGTGGGCGACCGCAGCGCCGAGGGCCGGATGCTGATCACGCTCGGCATCGGGCTGCGCGAGGTCCGGCGCCACGACGAGGCGATCGAGTGCTATCAGCAGGCTTTGGCGATCTTCCGCGCGACCGGTGACAAGTCGCGGCAGCTGCCGGCGTTGAACAACCTCGGCATCGCGTACATGGTGCTGGGCCGGATCGACGACGGGCTGGCGTGCTACGAGCAGTCCGCGGAGATCGCGCGCGAGCTCGGCGACGTGCACTCGGAAGCCGTGCTGGTGAACAACATCGGCCTGGTGCACGCCGACGCCGGACGGTTCGGCATCGCACTGGAGCGCTACCGGCGGGCGCTGGAGATCCGGCAGGAGATCAAGGACCCGTACAGCGAGGCCATCCTGCTCAACAACATCGGCGAGGTGTACCGGGGCCTGCTCGACTTCCCGCAGGCCGTGTCGCACGTCGAACGCGCGCTGGAGACGTTCCGCGCGATCGGCGACCTCTACGGGCAGGCCGAGGCGCTGGACAACCTGGGGCTGGCGCTGGACGGCCTCGGTGACCGGCGGGGCGCGGAGAAGTGCTGGCTGGAGTCCGCGACGTTGTTCGAGGAACTGGGCGAACCCAGGGCCGACGAGGTGCGCGGCCGCATGTAGTGGTCGCGATCAAGCAGAGTGCGATCCGTGCCGTATCGCGCTCTGCGACCGTGGCCGAACGGCCAGTTCCACCACAACTGAATGCGAAGGACCTACGGCATGAAGGATCTCTCGTTCGACCTCGACGACCTCGAGCTCGGTGAGCTCGCGGTCACCTCGATGCGCGACTCGGTCGCGCTGCCCGAGTCCGGCGCGTCCGGCGGGCCCTCGTCCTGCTCGTGCAGCAGCGGCTCGTGCAGCAGCTGCACCCAGCCCCAGCTTCCCAACAACCCCGCATGACCGATCGCGTGCAGGGAGAAGCCGCGCCGTACGCACTCGTGCGTCTGGCGGCCCTGCCGCACCCGGACGGTGCCGCGGCCGCGGCGCCGTTCCGGCGGGCCGTGCAGGCGTTGGCGGACGCGGAGAGCGAGCTGCTCGCGTTGACCGGCCCGCTGAGCGACCTGCTGCACGACAGCGCGAGCGCCCACTCCGCCGAGTTCCACCGCCGGGTGGTGCTGCCGTTGCGCCGTGACGTGCACAACCGGCGCATGCCCAGGGCTTCCGTGCGCGCCGCCGCGGCGTCGCTGCGGATTCCCCGGCTGGACGCGTGGTTCGCGTTGATGGACGAACGCGCCGCGCTGGAGGCCGAGGTCTCGGAGCTGGAACCCGCGGCGCTGGCCGCCGAGCGCGAGGTGCTCGCCTCGGTGTGCGCCTCGGAACCGCTGCGCAGGGCGGCTGTCCTCAGTGGACGCGATCTCTGGCAGGGGCTGGCCCGGGCCGGTTCCGGCGACCGGCGGGCCCGCAAGGCCGAGCCGACCGTGCTGCGCTACGCCCTGCGCGCGACCTCGAAGACCAGTCCCCTGTCCTGGTACGCCTCGGTCGGCTGGGGCACCTGGTCCCCCGACGCGCCCGCACCGGACTGGGGCACGCCGGTCGCCGTGACGCGGGTCAACCAGGTGCTGCTGACCCGGCTGGTCGCCGCCCTGGTCGCCGACCGGACCCGGCTCTGCGACCACCCGCACCGCCTCGCCCCCGACGTGCACGAGGACGACGGCCGGATGAAGTTCCTCCGCGACGTCCCCGCGTCCGGCCCGCTGCGCGCGTCCGTCGGCGCCGAGGAGAACGTGGAGCTGGCGTCCAGCCCGCCGTTGCGGTTCCTCGTCGGCCTCACCGCGGCCAACCCCAAGGGCATCAGCCCCACCGAGCTCGCCGCCGCCCTCGCCACCCGGCTGCCCGACGGCGAGTCCGACCGCGCCCAGCGCTATGTCGCACTGCTGCTGGACATCAAGCTGCTGGTGCCGGTGCTGCCGGTCGACCCGCAGGACCCCGCGGCCTGCCTTTCGCTGGCCTCCTGGCTGCGCGACACCGGACGGGCCGAGCTCGCCGACCGGGTGCTGGCGATCCACCGCGCCACCACGGCGTTCGGTGAGCTCCCCGCCGCCGAACGCCCCGCCGCGCTGGCCGCGCTGGCCGCGGCGTGGGAGGAGCTCGGCCGCAACGCGGGCGCCGACCTCACCGGCATCGTGCCGCTGAGCGAGGACGTCGTGCTGCCCCGGCCGGTCCGGCTCGGTCGCGCGTACGGCTACGACGGCGTCCGTTCGCTCGCGGCTCTCACCCCGTTGCTGATGCTGTTCGACCGGCAGCTGGCCGTCCGCCGGCACATCCGCGACCAGTTCGTCGTGCGGTTCGGCCGCGGCGGCACCGCCCGGCTCGCCGAGTGCGCCCCGATGCTGCTGGACGCGCTGGCGTCCGCGCCGACCGGCGGTCTCGGTGCGAGCCGGGCCCAGGTGGCCGATCTGGTGCGCGACGGCGTGATCACCGACGAGGCCGTCGAGGCCGCCGCCGACCTGCTGCCGTCGTGGATGAAGACCCGGCCCGTCTCGTACGGGTTCTTCGCCCAGCCGTCTGCTCAGGGCCTGGTGGTCAACCACATCTACGACGGGTTCGGTCGTTTCCCCAGCCGGTTCCTGGACCTGATGGCACCGGAGGCGTACGCGTCCGTCCGGACCACTTTGGACGGTGTGTTCCCGCGCGGTTTCGCCGAGTACCGGCCGGTGCAGGGCTTCACCCCGAACCTGCACCCGCTGCTGAGCCGCGCAGAGGTCGGCGAGGACCCGCGGTGGGCCGACCACACGCCCGACGACTTCGAGCTGTGCCACGACCAGGAGCGCGACGAGCTGCGGTTGCGGCGCCGTGACACCGGCGTCCTCGTCGACGTGCTGTACCTCGGCTACCTGATGCCGATCTCGCTGCCCGGCCGGGTCGCCGCGCTGCACGCAGACCTCGCGTGCGGCGCCCCCGACCTGTCGCCGTTGCGCAGTGTCATCGACTCGGACGGCGTGCTCTTCGCGGACCGCCTGCGCTACCGCGACGTGCTGCTGGCCCGCCGCTCCTGGGAGTTCTCCGCTTCGCCGCCGGCCTTCACCGACGTCGCCGGCATCACCCGGTTCCGCGCCGCCCACGGCCTGCCCGCGCAGCTGTTCGCCGGCATGGGTGGCACGGTGTCCTCACGCGAGGACTACCTGGCCCGCCTGAACGGCCCGAAACCGCAGTACGTCGACCTCACCAACGCCCTGCACCTGCGTTGCCTGCCCCGCCTGCTGTCCCGCTACCGCGACCACCGCGTGCAGCTCACCGAGGCGTTGCCGGTGCCGTCCGGCCAGGTCCTCGAGGTGTTCGCGGAGACCTACCGGAGGGCCGGATGACCGACGTCGTCTGCCACTACCACGACCCGGTCAAGGTGCCGCTGGTCCGCGACGGCGTGCTGCCCGCCCTGGCCGCGGCCACCTCCGCGTTCCCCGACGTCACCGGCCACGTCGAACGCCACTGGCTGCACGGCCCGCACGTGCGCGTCCGCCTCTTCGGCCCGTCCGCCGACACCGCCGCACTGCTGGTGGCCTCGCTCCTGCGGTCCCACGTGACCGCCCATCCGTCCACAGTGGAACTGTCCGAGGACGAGCAGCTGGCCCACGCGTCGTCCGCCGCCGTCGCCGAACTGCTCCTGCCGCCCTTCACCCCGTTGTACCCCAACAACTCCGTCCGCATCGAGCCGACCTCCCTCGACCGCCTGCGCGACCTGGTGCCCGACGCGTACATCGCCCTGCGCTTCGAGGGCCTGCGCCTCGGCCTGCCGGCTCTGCGCGAGTCGTTCTCCCTCCCGCGCGCCGAACTGGCGTTGACCGCGATGGCCGTGCACGCCGGCCGTTACCCGGCCGGCCTGCAGTACGGCTACCACTCGTTCCTCTCACACGTGGAGGAGTTCCTGCTCGCCTGCGACCCGTCCGGCGCCGTTCGCTCCACTTTGGACAGGATCTGGGCCGCCAACGCCCCGGCCGCGCGCGAGCTGGTGTCCCGGGTCGCCTGGGGCCACCCCACCACCGCGACCGAAGCCGCCTGGCAGACCTGGACGATCGCCATGCGCCTGGCCGCCGAGCAGTCCTACGACGCGGGCCTGCTGGAACCGGGCCCCAACCCGCGCCACGGCTCGCGTGCTTTCGACATCGGCGATCCCGCGGCGATCCGCCGCCACAACCCGTCCGAACGCACCGCCTTCAGCGAGTACCACACGGCTTTGTGGAACGCCGACCTCTCCGATCCGGCGATCGAACGCAACATGACCGTCTACCGCTGCGGCACCAACGTCCTCTACCAGCTCCTGGCCATCCTCGACGTCACGCCGATGGAGCGCTACGCCGCCGGACACCTGCTGGCCCGCGCCGCCCAGGAGATCCTCGGCACCACCTGGTCCGAGCAGTTCGCCGCCCTGCGGAAGGTGGGGTGACGTCCGTGCTGGTGCGACTGCGCCCGGTCGTGCAGGCCACCCCGACCGCCGACGGCCTGCACCTGCGCGGCTGGTCGTCGAACTGCACGATCACCGGCGGCGCCGCGCTGTGGCGGGTGTGGCAACGCCTGGCGCCGCAGCTCACCGCGGGAGTTCCGGCGGCCGAGCTCGGCGTGCCGGACGGGACGGCACCGGCGGTGCGGGCGGCGGTCGAGCTGATCCTGGCGCAGTTGCGGGAGCACGACATGCTGGTCTCGATGCCCGCGGAACAGAGTCCTGACGGGCCTTCGGCGGAGGTCGCGGACTGGCTGGCGTCGGTGGCCCCGGATCCGGTCGGCGCCTGGGGACGGCTGCGCTCGGCCGCGGTCGTGATCTCGGGCAGCGGACTGCCGGCGGAAATGGCCGCACGGGCAGCCGACGCTGTAGGGCTCAGGAACTCGTACAGCGACGGAAACACCGACGAACTCGTGGTCTCCGCCGGAGCTTTCAGCGTCTCTGCGGGTTGTGGTGCCGAAGTCGGCTATGTCCTGCCTGTTGCCGAAGGACTTGTTTTATTCAACACTGAAGTCATTATGCACGTCACCGCTCGACTCGGCGTCACCGGCGAACCGACCGGGGTCCTGGCGGCTCTCATCGGGTCCGCCGCCGTGCACCGACTGGTCTGCGCGCTGGCCGGTCTCCCGGATCCCGCCACCGAGTTCAAGACGAGCTACCCCATGGCGCTGGTCGCCCGCACCGGTCCCCTCCGCGCCACCTACCACCCGATGCTGACCGGCCCACGCCACCCCGATCCGTGGCACACGCTCGACGCCCTGACAGACCCCGAACTGGGCGAGGTGGGCCCGCCCGAGTTCGGCACCCTCCCCCAGGTCCCGGCGAAACTGGCCACCTGCGGCGACGCCCTGGGCATCGGCACCACCGCCGACGCCGCCCGTCTCAACGCCACCCTCAACGCCCTCGATGCCGACGGCGTCGACGACCTCCACGCCCGCGGCACCGCCCTGCGCCGAGCCGTCCGCCACCGCACCGGCCGCCCCGTGCGGAGCTGGACCGCGGACCCGACCGCCCGCAGGTGGTGGAAGGCGCTGACCGAGCGGTTCGCCGTCCCGGCCACCCTCCGGGTCGAGCAACTCGCCCCGAGCGTGCACAAGGCGGAAATCCACCACGGCGACCGGCTCCTGTCCTGGGCCGTCGAAGCCACGCCCCAGGACGCGGTGGCGTTCGCCGCCCTGGCCGCCACCGGACAGGCCCAGGCAGGCCGCGACGGCACCGCACACCTCAACGGCGCCGCCCCGCACCACGCCGGAGACCACCCCGGCTGGGCCACCCGCGCATGGCGCTGGCCCGCAGGCGTGCGCACCACCGAAGAAGCCTTCCAACAGGCCCTGGCCGCACTGGACGAACGATGATCACCTACACCCTCGGCGATCCCCCGGTGCTCAGGGCGGACGGCGGCCTCACCCTGATCGGCCCCACCAGCGGCGTCTGCACGAGGTGCGCGGAACAGGCACGCCTGGAAGCGACGGGAATCCAGGAGGTGCGGCTCGGCGGCCTGATCGCCCCCGCCTTCGCGCCCCTGGTCGACGCACTCCGCGAGCAGGACCACGAGGACACCGTGGTCGCCATCCGCACCGACCTGGCCGTGGTGTCCACCCACCGGGTCACGTCGCGCTGCCACCGGCACTACACACCACCGGAGGAAACCTCGGTCCCGGTCAGCAGGAACGAGCTGCGGTCCGTCAACGAACGGACCACAGTGGACAAGCTCCGAGAGGTGGTGGTCGACTTCCGGCACGGCCCGGTCACCGCGCTGCACCGCTCGGGCCACCTGCCGCTGCCCACCGTCACCGCGCAGCTCACCGGCCACGCCGCCGGGCACGGCCGCACCGCGACGTTCGAAGACGCCGAACGGGTCGCGCTCTTCGAGGCCGTCGAGCGGTACAACGGAATGCGTCCCCGCAAGCACCACCCCGCGATCGAGGCGTCGTTCGCCGAACTCGGCCCTGAACGAGCACTCGATCCGGTACGCCTCGGCCTGTGCGACGACGACCAGCGATACACCCCGGACCTGAGGATGCGCTGGGTCGAAGCCTGGTCCTACAGCCGGAACACCACCATCCTGGTGCCGGAACAGCTCGCGTACTGGGACGCCCCGACACCACCGGAGCAGCGGTTCCTCTACGAGACCTCGAACGGGTGCGGCCTCGGCAACAGCCTCACCGAAGCGGTGCTGCACGGCCTGTTCGAGGTGGCCGAACGCGACGCGTTCCTGATGGCCTGGTACGCCAAAACGCCTCTCACCAGAATCCGGCTCCCGGAGGACGCACTGCTGCAACACTGCACGGACCGTCTCGAAGAGCTCGGTTACGAGCTGCTGTTCCTCGACGCCACCAACGACCTCGGCATCCCGGCTGTCCTCACCCTCGCCAGAACCGAGAACCCGGCCCTCCCGCAGGCGTTCTTCGCCGCCGGTGCCAGCCCCGACCCCGTCGCGGCGATGCGGTCAGCCGCAGTGGAAGTAGTGGTGGACGTCGAGTCGTTCAGAGGCGGAGAACGGCTGCGAGAACTCCTGGACGATCCTGACAAGGTCAGGTCCATGAACGACCACGTCGCCGTCAACACCCTGCCCGAGGCCGCAGAGCGCTTCGCCTTCCTCGTCCGCGACGGCGAGCCGAAAACCCTGGAAGACCAGAGAAACCACACGGACCTGCGCCAACTGCTGACCGCCTACGCGGACCGGCTCGAAGTGATCGCGGTGGACCAGTCAGATCCGCACACCGCGAAGGAACTCGGCCTGCACTCGGCCAAGGTCATCGTGCCGGGCACCCTGCCCATGACCTTCGGCCACCGGTTGCGCCGCACCCAGGGCCTTCCCCGGCTCGGGGAAGTGCTGAACCCGCACCCCCACCCGTTCCCCTAGGAGCACGCAGTGACCTGGACCGGCCTGCACTGCAGGGTCTCGTGGAAACGAGCGGACGTCGACACCTTCGTCGCCGACACGCTCGCCCCCGTGATGGCGTCCCACGAGTGGTATTTCCTGCGGTACTGGGAAACCGGCCCGCACCTGCGCGTCCGGATCAGGAACGCCGGCGACACCACCGAACTGCGGCGGACACTGCACACCCTGATCGCGCAGCAGGACTTCGCCACGGAACCGGACGAGGCCGGCTGGCTGCCGCACGGCGACGTCCGCGAAGTCGAGTACGTCCCGGAAACCGACCGCTACGGCGGCCCGCAAGCGCTTCCCGTCGCCGAAGAAGTGTTCTGCCGCAGCACGGAAGTGGCCATCGCCGTCCTCAAGGCCGCCCGCACCGACAGCGCAAGACTCACCGCCGCCATCCAGCTCACCATGGCCACGGCCACAGCGCTCGGCCTCGGCCTCCCGCAGGCCGCCTCCTGGCTGCGCAGCCTCGGCACCGGCTGGCGCACCGTCGCCGAGCGCGCCCCGGCACCCACCACCGGCTCCCACCACGCCGCCCACCAGCTCATCGCCCAGCGCGGCCGGGACCTCGCCGCCAGGTGGCACCGCGAACCGACGGGAGCCACCGCGCACTGGGTCACGTCGGTCCGCGAGGCGCAGCAGCGAATCGGCACCTGGCTGCCGTACGTGTGGGCCTCCCAGCTGCACATGCTGCTCAACCGCCTCGGCATCAGCCCCAACGAGGAACGCCTGATCTGCTGGACCGCCGCGGCCGCGGCGCTGTCCCCCACCGGCCTGACCGACTTCCACGAGGACGGCGCCCAGGCCCCGGACCGCCGCTACCTCGAAGCCAGCAAGTTCCTGCCGGGCTTCAGCGACCAACTCCCCCGCGAAACCACACCCCAACCGTTCCTCACGCTGCCCGGCACACCACTGCGCTCCACAGTGGACAAAGCGCTCGCCGGAACGTTCAGAGCCCGCAGGACCAGCCGGAACCTCGACGGCACGCTCACCGCCGACCAGCTCGGCACCCTGCTGTGGACCGCGATGTCACCGAACGACGGCAGGTGGCCGTACCCGAGCGCCGGAGCCCAGTACTGCGCCCGCCTCAGACTCCTGGCGCTGCGCGTCGACGGCCTCGCACCCGGCCGCTACGAGGTCAACGAGGTCGACCGGACCCTCATCCGCCTGGCGGACGCCCCGTCGATCGAGGACCTCGAAGCCACCTCCATGTGGTTCGGCCCGGGCAGGACCGAGCTCGGCAACACCCCGGCCGTGCTCGCGCTGCACGTGAGACTCGGCTCCCTTCGGCAGACCTACGGCCTGAGAGCGCTCAGGTTCGCGTTCACCGAAGCCGGGCACCTCGCCCAGAACCTCACCGTCACGGCGGCGAACCTGGGCATCAGGACCGGGCTGGTCGGCGGGTTCTACGACGACCTCGCCCACGACGTCATCGGGCTCGACGGCGTGGACGAGGCCCTCGTCTACTTCCTGCCGCTGGCCTCGGAGAACCCCGGCACATGACCGCGTTGCCGCCCAAGGCAACCTGACGAGCTTTGGTTGCGTCATCGCCGCTTCGCGACGATTGCGATCGGGACTTGACTTCGGGGCCCTTGCGAGGCGCTGGTCGGCCTTCAAAAGCCGGGCTGAAAAGAGCCCGGCCGATCCGAGCACGGTAGCACCTCGCACCCGAAGTCAAGCCCCAATCGCAGTCGTGCGTGGTTGCGTTGGGCGGGTATGTCACGTCAATACCGCTTACCGGGTCGGCATCAGGCCTTTTCGGGCTCGGCTTCGCCGTCACTTCAGGGCTGCGGACGGGCGGTTCACACCTTCGTGTAATGATTTATCCGTTATTGTCTCGTGATCTTGCGGTAGAGTAGAACACGTGAGCGAATCCGACCTTCCCCTTCTCTCCACCGGTGAGCTGCTGAGCAGCCTCGTCGATGAGGTGACGGAAATTCGGGCTCGTGAGCACGCGGTTCTGCGCAAAATTGCCGAACTGGATCGGCGTGGCGCGGCGAGCGAACTCGGTTATAAGGATTTGCCGCAGCTGTTGCAGCACGCGCTCCGCTGGAGCCGGAATACCGCCAAGCAGTGGGTGGCGAATGCGGGGCCGCTGGGGCCGGGGATCACGCCGACCGGTAGCGAGATCGCGCCCGCTCTTCCGGTGACCGCGTCGGCGGCGGCCGGGGGCGCGCTGTCGATGGAGCATGTCGCGGTGGTGGCCGAGGTGATGAAGCAGCTGCCCGCCGAGTACGAGCAGACCGTGGTCGACCTCGCCCGCGAACACGATCCGGCCGCGCTGCGGACGCTGGGCCGCAAGCTGGTCTACGCGCTCCTTCAGAACGACCCCGAACCACTCGATGCCGAACCCGAGCGGCAGGTCAACCAGCACGTGATGCGCTGGAAGGACGATTGCCTGGAGATCCGGGCGAGGCTGGACAAGGTCACCGGCGCCAAGTACGAGGCCCTGCTCGACCCGCTGGCCAAGCCACGCCCCACCACGGCCGAGGAAGGCCCGGACCCGCGCTCGCGCGCCGAACGTGAAGGTGACGCACTGGCCGAGCTGGTGGACCTCATGCTGCGCGCCGACCAGTTGCCCGAGCACGGTGGTGAGCCGGTCACGCTGACGGTGACGGTGCGCTACGAGGACCTGGCCAAGCAGGTGGGTCAAGGCTTGCTGGACAACGGTGAGCGTGTTCCGGTCGAGCAGGTGCGTCGCCTGGCCTGCGATGCGGGGATCATCCCGCTGGTGCTGGGGGAGCGGTCGCAGCCGATGGACATCGGCCGCAAGACCCGCAGCTTCCCCGCCGGAATCCGCAGAGTCCTCGTCGCCCGCGA
>NZ_JBEXJN010000090.1:0-27140 GCF_040609115.1 Lentzea sp. NPDC004782 | reverse complement strand
GAGAACGGCGTCCGCGCGGTCCGCTAGCCGGGTGCTCGATGAAGGGCTCCTTCCTACACCTCAGGTGGAGGAAGGAGCCCTTCATCGACCACCGAGCGCACCGGGTGCTCGGCGGCGATCCCGTCGTACATCACGCGCCGGATCGCCTCGCTGAGCGCGGTCTGGTCCTCCGGCGTGCGCAGCGAGGCGATGGCCGAGCCGAGGATCATGCCGTTGATGGCCCTGGCGGTGTTGCCGACGTCGAGGTCGGCGCGCAGGTAGCCCAGCTCGACGCCGTGCGAGAGGTAGGCGGCGGTGAGCGCGGCGGCCAGGTCGAACAGGTCGAGGATCCGTTCCGCCATGGCCCGGTCGATGCCCGGCGCCTCGAACAGCAGCAGCCGCGGCACGCGCGGGTCCTCGCCGAAGATGCGGGCCAGCGCCTCGCCGATGCGCGCGGACTGCTCGCGGTACTCGGCGAGCGTCGACACCGCGTCCGGCGCGTTCTCCGCGGTGAGGGCGCCGGTGATGCGCGCGACCAGGTCGTCCACGACGTGGTCGACGATGTCCCGCTTGTTCTGGAAGTAGCGGTAGAACGTGCCGTGCCCGATGCCCAGGCGCGTGGCGACGTCGGCGATCCCGGTGGCGTGGTAGCCGCGTTCGGCGAAGCAGTCGAACGCCGCGTCGATGATCTCGCGGCGCAGCTCCTGCTTCTTGCGCTCGGCGCGGCTGACGGGTTCGGCACTGGACGTCATGCGCCCAAGTCTATGACCTGCGGACTCTTGTGATCACCCGAGAACTGACATACCGTTCCGGAACTGACATGCGATTCCGTTTCGGTGGAGGAGGTCGGCGTGAACCAGAAGTTCCCCCAGTACGACGCGGTCGTCGTCGGTGCCGGGTTCGGCGGCATGGGCGCGGCGGTCGAACTCAGGCGGCTCGGGCTGGACGACCTGCTGATCCTGGAACGGGAGGACGACCTCGGCGGAACGTGGCACGTCAACCGCTATCCGGGCCTTGCCGTGGACATCCCGTCCCCGACCTACTCCTACTCGTTCGAGCCGAACCCGCACTGGTCGCGGCTGTTCGCGCCGGGCGAGGAGCTCAAGCGGTACGCCGCGCACGTGGCGGACAAGTACGACCTGCGCCGGTTCATGCGCTTCGGCACCGCCGTCACCGGGGCCGGGTGGCGCGACGACCACTGGGAGGTGAGGACCGCGGACGGATCGGTCGTCACGGCGCGGTACCTCGTGACCGCCACGGGGTTCCTCTCCCAGCCCAAGATGCCCGACATCCCGGGCATCTCCTCGTTCCAGGGCGAGGTGATCCACACCGCCGCGTGGCAACCCGCCGACCTGACCGGCAAGCGGGTGGCGATCATCGGCACCGGCGCCACGGCCGTGCAGCTGATCCCGGAACTCGCCCGGTCCGCCGCTGCTTTGACGGTCTACCAGCGCACGCCGATCTGGGTCAGCCCGAAACCCGACCACCCGATCCCCGTGCCGTTGCGGAAGCTGTTCGCGCGCCTGCCTTTCGTCCAGCGGGCCGTGCGGTGGCTGGGCAGCTCGATCCTCGAACTGATGATGATCTCGGGCGTGGTCCACTACCGGCAGCTGCGCCTCGCGAACCGGCTGGCCGAACGGTGGTGCCGCGCGCACCTGCACCGCCAGGTCCGCGACCCGGTGCTGCGCCGCAAGCTCACGCCGGACTACTCGTTCGGCTGCAAGCGCCCGACGTTCTCCAACGACTACTTCCGCACGTTCACCCAACCGCACGTGCGCCTGGAAACCTCCACCATCGAACGGATCGACGCAGGCGGTGTCATCACCGCCGAGGGCCGGACCGAGATCGACGTCCTCGTGCTGGCCACGGGATTCGACCTGTGGGACACCAACTTCCCCGCGTTCGAGGTGATCGGGCGCGACGGCAGGGACCTCGGCGCGTGGTGGCGGCAGAACCGGTTCCAGGCCTACGAGGGCGTGAGCGTGCCGGGCTTCCCGAACTACCTGTCGCTCAACAGTCCCTACTCCTACAGCGGACTCTCGTACTTCACGACCATCGAGTGCCAGATGACGCACCTGCGGCGGTTGTTCACCGGGATGCGGCAGCGCGGCGCGGAGGTCTTCGAGGTGACCCAGCGGGCCAACGACGAGTTCCTCGACCGCATGCGCGGGAAGGTCGTGCGGAACTCGGTGTTCTCGCTCGGCCGGTGCGCCACCGCGCACAGCTACTACTTCAACCAGCACGGCGAAGCGACCCTGCTGCGGCCGACCTCGACGATCAGCGCGCAGCGGGCCGCCGGCCGCTTCCCGTTGCGGGACTACGAGTTCACGCCGGTCAGGCGCACAGGCACAGCAGGTGGCCCTCCGGGTCGGCCAGCACCGTCCACCGGCCCTCGCCGGGCTGGAACTCCGGCTTCGTAGCACCGAGTTCGAGCACCTGCTTGACGGCCAGGTCGAGGTCGTCGACCTGGAAGTCCAGGTGCGCCTGCTTGCCGGGGCCCGGCCAGGCGGCAGGCCGGTGGTCCGGCACGCGGAAGAACGCGAGCTGGACGCCGTCCTCGCCCAGGTAGGCGCTGTCCGCGTCACTGGACGTGATCTTCCAGCCCGTGACGGCGCGGTAGAACTCGGCCAGCGCCTGCGGGTCGGCGCAGTCGAGGACGACCGTGGTGAGTCGGGCAAGTGCGGGCATGGTGTTCTCCTTCGTTCGTTGCGCACCAGCCTCGGCCACGGTCACCCCGGAGGTCTTGAAGATCCTTGCACCAAATTGTCAGACCCCCGGCCTAGCCTGCAGAGGTGCTGTCGTTCGTCGATCTCGTGGTGCGGCCGGAGTTCTCCGTGTCCGCGGTGGACTGTCGCGACGACCACCGCGGCTGGTCGGCCGAGCCGCCGCGGCAGGACGTGCGGCTCGTGCTCGTGCGCCGCGGCGGGTTCCGCCGCCGGGTGCGCGGTGTGCCGGCCGATCTCGACCGCACCGTCGGCTACCTCGGCCTGCCCGGCGAGGAGGAGCAGTTCGCCCATCCCGCCGGCGGTGACGAGTGCACGTCGATCGGGCTGAAACCTGCGCTCTGGCACGCCATCGCCGGTGACGCGCCACGGGTGCGCGGGTCGTCGTTGTACGTGGACGGCAGGCTCGACCTGGCCCATCGAAGGCTGCTGGCGGCCGCGCGCACCGACCCGTCCGAAGAACTGGTCGCGCTCGTGGGGGAAATCGTGCGGCGGGTCGTCACCACGACCGTTCCCGACGGCACGGCCGACCAGGCGCTGGTGGCCAGGGCGCGCGGCGTGATCGGTGACGACCACCCCGCCGCGGCCGGGCTCCTTCCGCTCGCCGCGTTGCTCGGCGTCTCGCCCTACCGGCTGAGCCGCGCGTTCACCCGTGAGCTCGGGGTGTCGCTGACCCGCTACCGCAACCGGGTGCGCGTCACCCGTGCCCTGGATCGTTTGGAACAGGGCGAATCCGGCCTCGCCGCACTGGCCGCCGACCTCGGGTTCGCCGACCAGGCGCACCTGTGCCGGACCGTGCGCGAACACCTCGGACACACCCCAACCGCTCTGCGCAGGCTACTTGCGACAGAACGGACATCTGCCCCATCAGAGGAAAGCGCGGCAGCAAATCGTACAAAAATCGACGCATAGTGGTGTGTGAATAAGTTAGTACTTGTTAACGAAGGTTTCGGAACTCATTCTTTCCCTGCTCCGCCACACATTCACCTCAGACGAACCACCGGCTCCCCTGCAACCGCGAGCCGGTGTCTTCGCCCTGCAACGAGGAGAACCAATGCAAGCGAGACGCTCTCTCGTGCTGGCCGCGGCAGGAACACTTGTCGCAGCCGTTCTCAGCCAAACCGGCGCGCACAGCGCCGTGGCCCAGCCGCCGGCGCAGACCGCCGACGCGATGGCCGTGGACGCGGCCGCGAGCCTCGTCGACAGCCGACCGTCCCAGTTGCACGCCAGCGCGAACGACTCGTTCGTCCGCCACGGCGTCATCTCGTCGACGAACGGGCTGAAGTACATCCCGTACGAGCGGACCTACAAGGGGATGTCGGTGGTGGGCGGCGACTTCGTCGTCGTCACCAACGCGACCGGCCAGGTGCTGCACACCTCCGTCGGCCAGAGCGACACCATCAACCTCACCGACACCACCGCGAAGGTCACCAAGGCCCAGGCCGAGGCCACCGCCAAGTCCGCGCTGTCCAAGGTGGACAGCACTGGCGCCGCGGAGCAGGTCGTCTACGCGCTCGACTCCACGCCGAAGCTCGCCTGGAAGGTCTCGGTCGTCGGCCGGGACGACGAGGGCCCGAGCAAGCTCGACGTGATCGTCGACGCCGCCACCGGTCAGGTGCTGCACAAGCAGGAACACGTCCTGCACGGCACCGGCACCAGCGGCTGGAACGGCCCGAACCCCGTCACCATCGCCACCACGCAGTCCGGTGGCACGTACTCCATGAAGGACCCGAACCTCACCAACGTCAGCTGCCAGGACGCGGCGAACAACACCACGTTCACCAAGTCCACCGACACGTGGGGCAACGGCACCCAGACCAACCGCGAGACCGGTTGCGTCGACGTGCTCTTCGCGGCGCAGACCGAGTCGAAGATGCTCTCGCAGTGGCTGGGCCGCAACGGTTTTGACGGCAACGGCGGCGGCTGGCCGATGCGCGTCGGCCTGAACGACCAGAACGCCTACTACGACGGCAGCCAGGTCCAGATCGGCAAGAACACCGCCGGCCAGTGGATCGGCTCGATCGACGTCGTCGCGCACGAGCTCGGCCACGGCATCGACGACCACACCCCCGGTGGCATCTCCGGTTCCGGCACGCAGGAGTTCGTCGCGGACGTCTTCGGCGCCACCACCGAGTGGTTCGCCAACGAGCCGTCGCCGTACGACACCCCGGACTTCCTCGTCGGCGAGACGATCAACCTCGTCGGCAACGGCCCGATCCGCAACATGTACAACCCGTCGGCGCTCGGCCACGCGAACTGCTACTCCAGCTCGATCCCGAGCACCGAGGTCCACGCGGCCGCCGGTCCCGGCAACCACTGGTTCTACCTGCTCTCGCAGGGCACGAACCCGACCAACGGCCAGCCGACCAGCACCACCTGCAACAACACCACGATCACGGGCCTCGGCGTCGAGAAGGCCATCAAGATCTTCTACAACGCCATGCTGCTCAAGACGTCCGGCAGCTCGTACCTCAAGTACCGCACCTGGACGCTGACCGCCGCGAAGAACCTCTTCCCCGGCAGCTGCACCGAGTTCAACACGGTCAAGGCGGCCTGGGACGCGATCAGCGTGCCCGCGCAGTCGGCCGACCCGACCTGCAGCGCGACCGGCACCGTCACGGTCAGCAACCCCGGCAACCAGTCGAGCACGGTCGGCACCGCGGTGAGCCTGCCGCTGTCGGCGAGCGGCGGCACCGCGCCGTACACGTGGTCCGCGACCGGCCTGCCCGCGGGCCTGTCGATCAACTCGGGCACCGGCACCATCTCCGGCACCCCGACCACCGCCGCCACCTCGAACGTCACGGTGACCGCACAGGACAGCACCGGCAAGAGCGGCTCCGCGTCGTTCAGCTGGACCGTCGGCACCGGCGGCGGCAACTGCTCCGGCCAGAAGCTCGCCAACCCGGGCTTCGAGTCCGGCGCCACCTCGTGGACGGCGACCTCCGGCGTCATCGGCCAGCACGACTCGAACGGCCAGCCCTCCCACAGCGGCACCTGGTCGTCCTGGCTGAACGGCTACGGCTCGTCGCACACCGACTCGCTGTCCCAGTCGGTGACGATCCCGGCCGGCTGCAAGGCGTCGCTGACGTTCTACCTGCACATCGACACCGCTGAGACCAGCAGCACCGTCTACGACAAGCTGACGGTCACCGCGGGCAGCACCACCCTCGGCACCTTCTCCAACGCGAACGCGGCCTCGGGCTACGTCCTCAAGACGTTCGACGTGTCCTCGTTCGCGGGCCAGACCGTGACCATCAAGTTCACGGGCGTGGAGGACGCTTCGCTGCAGACGTCGTTCGTGATCGACGACACGGCCCTGACGCTGAGCTGACCGGTCTGACCTGAGCACCTCGAAAGCGAGAGGTGCTCATGAAGAAGCAGGCCTACGCGGTTGCCGCGATCGTGGACTCGATCGCGGCAACCGTGCGTGGCCCGTGCGGTCCGTGACGAAGACCGCCCTCATGCCCCTCCCTGCCAGGGCCCCGGCAAAGTCGCCCAGCCCGCCCGACATACCCGATGAGAGCGCGCCCACGCGGCGAGCGTCGTCGATGAAGGGACCCTTCCTGAACCTGGGGTGGATGAAGGAGCCCTTCATCCACCACGACAAGGGCTCAGTTCCGGCTCTTGATCGAATCGCCAACCTCACAACCTGGTTGACGGCCGAGCGACTTTGCCGGAGCCCTGCCCCCTCCTGGCCGTCGCCACCCCTCCCCGCGACCCCGGCACGGCGATCGGCCTGGCCGGTTCGTGGGCGGGCGCCCGCAGGGCGGTCGTGCCGATGGCCGCCGCCTCAACCGTTCGCGGTCCAGGCGCGCGGCGAGTTTCCGGTGGTGCAGCGCTCTTCGCGGTGTCGGACGCACTCCTCGGCGCCAGCCGCTTCGTCCTCAGAGGACGCGCGGCCCAGGTCGCGTCGGCCGGCGTGATGCCCACCTACACCGCGGCTCAGTGGCTGATCCACACCGGGCTCGAACGGACTGGGGACCCCGCCTGAAAACCCCTTGGCAGCCCTGTGCTAACGTTCTTCGTGTCGGAAACGCAAGGCTCCGACGCTGAACAGGCGCCGCTAGCTCAGTTGGTTAGAGCAGCTGACTCTTAATCAGCGGGTCCGGGGTTCGAGTCCCTGGCGGCGTACTCCGGAGAAGCAGGTAGAGATTCGTCTCTACCTGCTTCTTTGCATTGTTCGTACCCATTGTTGCGCTCCTCTTCAACCTTGTGGATCTTGCTTTGCGAGCCCGAGGACATCCCTGGGATTAAGGGATCAGGCCGCTGAAACCGCGGTGTGGTGGCTCCAGGCGGTGGCCTCGTCGTACGTCGTGTGGGTAGCAAGGCAACCGTGGAGGATCCCGGCAAAGCGGTTACCGACGTGCCGCAGCGCGGCGTTGTGCGGGAGCCCTCGTGCGCGTTGGCGGTCGTAGTAGGCCCGCGCGCCGGGTGAGCCCGCGAGCGCGGTCATCGCTTGGCGCATCAGTGCGTCGATGAGTCTGGTGTTGCGCACGTATCGGGCGTTGACGGTGCTTCTGCAGCCGGAGGCGATGGTGACCGGGCTGGTCCCGGCGTAGTTCTTGCGCGCCTTCGGCCCGGCATAGCGGTCGGGGTCGTCGCCGAACTCGCCGAGCACACGGCTGCCCAGGACAACGCCGATGCCGGGCTGGGAGAGGTAGATCGCCGAGTCCGGGTGTTCGTGGAAGCGCTCGGTCAGTTCCTGCTCGAGGTGATCGATCTGTTCGACGGTCGTGGCGATCATTGCGACGAGCGAGTTGACGAGCGAGTTCACGGTCATGGCATACGCCCGCTGCACGGTCACCGGCAGGCGCAGCTGTTCTGACCGCAGTCCGTCCTGAATCTTCCGGACACGTTCGTCGATCTTGCGCCGACCCGCTCGGCGCAACGTCGTGGTGATCTTCGCGAGTGACAGTTTCATCGCCTTGTCCGGATCGGGTGCCTGCTTCAGCAGGTCGAGCGCCTCCGCGGCGGCGAGTTCTTCGCCGAACGCGGCCAGCGCCGCGGGGAAGAAGTCCCGCAGCTGCGCCCGCAACCGTGCGACCAGCCGCTGCCTGTCCCAGATCAGGCTTTGGTGGGCGCGAGCCAGGAGCTTGATCGCCTCTGCCAGATCGCTGTCGCCTGCGACCGGACGTAGTTGATGGGAGTCAGTGCGCACCATGTCCGCCAGCACGTGCGCGTCTGCGGCGTCGCTCTTCGCACCGGACGGCGAGAACCGTTCACGGAACCGGAACGTCTGCCGCGGATTGACCACGAACACCCGATAGCCAGCCGCCACCAGCGCCGCCACCCACGGACCACGATCAGTCTCGATCCCGATCAACACCCGCTGCGGATCTGCATCCGGCCCGAGGCGCTCCGCGATCAACGCGTGCAGACGGCCAATCCCCTCCACTCCTTCAGGTAGCCGGGCCTTCACCAACGCCTGTCCACTCTCATCCATGATCTCGATGTCGTGATGACCCTCAGCCCAGTCGTCACCGACGAACAACACGCCACACACCTCCCACTCACTTCTGAACGACATCGGGAGAACGCCGGCAGCCAATGGTCAAGTGCTCGCACCAAGCGCCAGGTGCGGCACGACATCCCTTCAGCGGTCACTCCCCCAGCCACCAGCAGGCGCACGAACCCCGGGCAGGACTCACCAACTCCGAACGAGCCAAGTGCTCACCCGCTGGGCAGCCATCTCGCACCAGATCATCGGCAGGCCCCGCTGGAGTCCTTGCACGATGCAGGATGCGCACTCGAAGGTGTGAGACTCGCGGTTCAGCGGCCAGCGTGCTGCATTCCGCGGGTCAACACGTCCACCACGACGTCACCCGTCCGTCGGCGATCCTGCTTCTGATGTGGTGGAAGGCGTAGCGCGGTGGTCTGCGCGCGGCAGGAAGGACGCGATGATCAAGGCGGCGAGGGCGGCGCCGGCGCCGATCGCCAGCACCGTGCGCAGACCGGCCAGTGATGGAACGCCGAAGGTGGTGGTCATCTTGGCGAGGACGACGCCGACGACGGCGCTGGAGACGGAGCTGCCGATGGCGCGCAGGAGGGTGTTGAGGCTGTTGGCGGCGGCGGTCTCGGACACCGGCACCGCCGACATGATCAGGGTGGGCAGGGCGCCGTAGGCGAATCCGACGCCGGCGCCGATCACGCAGGAGACCATCACGAGCTGCCAGATCTCGGACATCAGCAGGATGCCGAGAGCGTAGCCGGCGGCGACCACCGCGGTGCCGAGCATCAGTGTCGCTTTGGGGCCCCAGGCCTGGGAGATGCGTGCGGACAGCGAGGAGACGAACATCATGACCAGGCCTTGGGGTGCCATGACCAGTCCGACCACCAGCATCGACTCTCCGAGGCCGTAGCCGGTTGCGACCGGTAGCTGCAACAGCTGCGGCAGCACCAGTGACAGGGCGAACGTGGCGAAGCCCAGCGTGCCGGCGGAGAGGTTGGTCAGCAGCACCTGAGGGCGTGCGGCGGTGCGCAGGTTCACCAGCGGCTGCCGGGCGGAGCGCAGTTCCCACCAACCCCACGCCAGCAGCACGACGGCCGCCGTGATGAACAGCCCGATGACGACCCGGCTGTTCCAGTCGGCGCCCTTGGAGATCGCCAGCAGCAGGCACACCAGCGCCACCGACAGCCCCGCCGCGCCGGTCAGGTCGAAGCGCCCGCCGGTGCGGATCGGGGACTCCGGCACGAACACGTGCACGAGCACCACGGCGATGCCGCCTGCGGCGGCCGAGGTCCAGAACAGCATGTGCCAGCTGAGGTTGTCGGCGATCAGGGCCGCGGCCGGCAGGCCGAGCGCGGCACCGACGCCGAGCGAGGAGCTCATCGTCGCGGTCGCCGCGCCGAGTCGTTCGCGTGGCAGCTCGTCGCGCATGATCCCGATGCCCAGCGGGATGACGCCGCCGGACAGGCCCTGCAGTGCCCGGCCGACGACCATCGGGACCAGGGAACCGGCCAGGCCGGCGACGACCGATCCGGCCACCAGCACGGTCAGGCTGACCAGCAGCATCCGGCGTTTGCCGTACATGTCGCCCAGCCGTCCCATCACCGGGGTGGAGACGGCGGCGGCGAGCAGTGTGGCGGTGACCGCCCAGGTGGCGTCGGCCGGGTTCGCGTTGAGCAGCTGCGGCAGGTCGGGGACCAGTGGGATCACCAGGGTGTGCATCAGCGAGACCACGATCCCGGCGAAGGCGAGGACCATCACGACGCCGCTCGTCCTCGGCGGGGTTTCAGGTTGGGCGTCGATGAGCGGGGCATGGGACACGAGGACTCCTCAGCATGATCGAATCACTCAAGCATGACAGCGAATTAAATCAGCTGTTTGACCTCGCGCCAGAAGTGCGCTTAACTGGTCGAGCAGGTCGTTCGACTGGATGGAGGACGTGATGCACCAGAACGGGGCAAGCATCGCCGGAGGCGTTGCGCGAGCAGCGCTGGCGGGGTGGTGACCGTGGCGGGCAGGACGGTGCGGCCCGAACGGGGCGGTGCGACGCGGGAGCTGATCCTGGCCACGGCGGAGCGGCTGTTCGCCGAGAACGGCATGCACGCGGTGTCCAACCGGCAGATCGGCGAGGCCGCGGGGCAGAGCAACACCGCGGCGGTCGGCTACCACTTCGGCACGAAAGCCGACCTGGTGCGGGCCATCGCCCGCAAGCACACCGACCAGATGGAGCACCTGCGGGTGTACATGATGGCCGAGGTCACGGCCTCGGCCGGGTTGCGGGACTGGGTGGCCTGCCTGGTGCGCCCCTTCACCGAGCACCTGGCGGCGCTGGAAGGCCCGAGCTGGTACGCCCGGTTCCTCGCCCAGGTGGCCTCCGATCCCGCCCTGCACGACATCACGGTCGAGGAGTCGCTCGCGTCGCCCTCGCTGCGACTACTGCTGGACCGGTTGAACGGATCGATGCCAGATCTTCCGGCCGTGGTGCGCGCGCAGCGATGGGCCATGGCTCGTCACCTGGTCCTGCAGATGTGTGTCGACCAGGAACGTGCTCTTGCGGAGGGAAACCGGCAGGCCACTGGCTTTCCGGTGAGCTGGGACGCCCTCACCGCCGACCTGGTCGATGTGATCGTCGCGCTGTGGCGGGCCCCGGTCACCTCACATTCGTCCACTGTGGAGAGGAAAGCCGATGAAGGTTGAGATCGACGACGTCAAGTGTGTCGCCGCCGGGCAGTGCGTGCTGCTGGCACCGGAGGTGTTCGACCAGCGCGACGAGGACGGCATCGTGGTGCTGCTGGACGACCAGCCCGCGACCGAGTCGCACCCCGCGGTCCGGGAGTCGGCGCTGGTGTGCCCCGCCGCGGCCATTCGCCTGGTCGAGCCGTGAACCGGGTGGTGATCGTCGGCGCCTCGGCGGGTGGCCTGGCCACCGCGGAGGCGCTGCGCCGGCTGGGCTACGCCGGTGTGATCACGCTCGTGGGTGAGGAGGTCCATCCGCCCTACGACCGGCCGCCGCTGTCGAAACAGATCCTGGCCGGGCAGTGGACGCCGGACCGGCTCGCCCTGCGCGGCCAGGCGGAGATCGACGCGCTGAACCTGGACCTGCGCCTGGGTGTGGCCGCGACCGGTGTGGACGTGGCCGGGCGGGCGGTGGCGCTGGCCGACGGCGACCACCTGCCGTACGAGGCACTGGTCGTCGCGACCGGCGTTCGCCCCCGCCGCCTGCCGGGCACCGATGGTCTGACCGGGGTGCACACGCTGCGCACCCTTGAGGACGCGATGGCGCTCAAGGCCCGCTTGCGGCCGGGGCGCCGGCTGGTGATCGTCGGTGCCGGGTTCGTCGGCGCCGAGGTCGCCGCCGTCGCCCAGGGCCTCGGCGTCGAGGTGACGATGCTCGAAGCCGCCCCGGTACCGCTGGGACCGGCTGTCGGCGACGACGTCGGCAGGTTCCTGGCGAGGGTCCACCTCGACCACGGGATCACACTGCGCACGGGAGTCTCGGTCGCCCGCGTCCTCGGCGAGGCGGGCGAGGTGTCCGGTGTGGAGCTCGCCGACGGCAGCGTCATCGCGGCGGACGACGTACTGGTGGCCATCGGTTCGGTGCCCAACACCGAATGGCTGGCCGGCAGCGGCCTCACCGTCCACGACGGACTGATCGCCGACCGGTACTGCGCGGCCGGGCCCGGGGTGTACGGGGTCGGGGACGTCGTCCGCTGGCACAACCCCCTGTTCGACACCGCGATGCGCATCGAGCACCGCACCAACGCCGCCGAGCAGGGCATGGCCGTCGCCCGCACCCTGCTCGACCCCGGCCGGCCGCACCCGTTCGCACCGGTCCCGTACGTGTGGTCGGACCAGTACGACATGAAGATCCAGATCTACGGCTACCTGCGCGACCACGAGGAAACCGCCGTCATCGACGGCGATCTGTCCGGCGCCTCGGACTCGCGGCGGTTCCTCGTCGCCTACCGCCGCGGCGACCGCCTGGCCGGGGTGATCGCCGCCGGCGTGTCACCGAAGCTCCTGCGTGGGTGGCGCGCCCTCATCGCCGCGGGCAGCACCTGGGACGCGGCCATGACGAGCGCCGCCGCCTGATCCTCACCAGCTTCGCCAGAACACCCACTCAAGGAGTGACGATGACTGCTGCCCAGAACACGAACGACGTGGTCGAGCTGCCGGAGTTCCCGGGCTCGCGTGACCCGCGCTGCCCGTTCGACCCGCCACCCCAGCAGGCGCAGTGGCAGGAGGGCGAAGGGCTGGGACGGGCGGTGTGGAGCGGCTCACCGTTGTGGGTGGTGACCCGGCACGAGGACATCCGGGAGGTCTTGGCCGATCAGCGGTTCAGCGCGGACTTCCTCCGCCCGGACTTCCCCGGCTGGACACCGGCCAGCGCGCACCAGCCGCCGACTTTCCCTCGGATGGATGATCCCGAGCACGCCCGGTTGCGGCGCATGCTCACCAAGGATTTCACTGTCAAACAGGTCGAGCTGAAGCGGCCGCAGATCCAGCAGATCGTCGACGCGCACCTGGAGCAGATGATCGACAAGGGCGCGCCGGCGGACCTGGTGCACGACTTCGCACTGCCGATCCCGTCGCTGGTGATCTCGCTGATGCTCGGTGTTCCCTACGAGGCCCATCCGTTCTTCCAGCAGCACAGCCACACCGTGAACGACACGACCGCCACGCCCGAGGAGAAGGGCGCCGCGCAGGCGGCCCTGTTCGGTTTCCTGCTCGACCTGGTGGGCCGCAAGGAGAAGGAGCCGGGCGACGACATCATCAGCAGGCTGCTCGCCGAACACGTCGCCACCGGCGAGCTCACCAGGGAAGCCGTGGCGATGACCGGCATGATCCTGCTGATCGCCGGTCACGAGACCACCGCCAACATGCTCGGCCTCGGCACCCTGGCCCTGCTGGAGAACCCCGATCAGGCCGCGCGCCTGCGCGACACCGACGACCCCAAGCTGGTCGCGAACGCGGTCGAGGAACTGATGCGGTACCTCACGATCATCCAGGACGCGCTCGTGCGAGTGGCCAAAGAGGACGTCACCGTCGGCGGGCAGCTCGTCCGCGCCGGCGAAGGCGTGATCATGAGCCTGCCGGCCGGTAACCGGGACACCTCCGTCTTCACCGACCCCGACACGTTCGACATCGACCGCGCCAACGCCCGCACGCACGTCGGGTTCGGCTTCGGCATCCACCAGTGCCTCGGGCAGGCACTGGCCCGCGCAGAAATGCAGATCGCGCTGACCAGCCTGCTGCGCCGGCTGCCGACCCTGCGGCTGGCCGTGCCGATCGAGGAGATCGAGTCCCGCCACGGCTCAGCCACCTACGGCGTCCACAAGCTCCCCGTCACCTGGTAGAGGAAAATCACCATGACACGACAGGTGCTGGTCGTCATCGGCGTCGGCGGTATGGGCCAGGCGATCGTCCGCCGCCCAGGTTCCGGGAAGTCCGTGCTGCTGGCCGACTTCAACGACACCACCCTGCACACCACCGCCGACACACTGCGCGGCGAAGGCCACGACATCACCCCGCTGCGCGTCGACGGCGGCGTGGTCGCGGGCAAGGTCCAGCTGCCCGTGTGACGCGGTGCCTTCCACGCTCGTCTTCACCCACCACGAGAAGCGGTCCCGCAAGGGCGCTTTCACCCCCTATCTGCTCGTCCCACCTCGACAGCCGCTGTCCGTCGGCCGGCTCGAAGGAGAGATCAGTGACCAGCGCGATTCCGGAATACGACCTCACGCGGAAGCCGGGCTGCCCGTTCGACCCGGCGCCCGCCATGCACGCACGCCACGCAGAAGGCCCGGTGACCCGGGTACGGCTGTGGGATGGCAGCACTCCCTGGCTGGTGACCGGCCACGCCGAGCACCGCGCACTGCTGGCCGACCCGAGGGTCAGCGTCGACCACTCACACCCCGGCATGCCGAGGGTCACCCAGGGCGCCAGGCCGACCGAAGCCGAGATGGCTCAGCTGATGGAGGTGCTGAAGGACCGGCCCGCGCCCGGCCTGAGCTTCATCATGATGGACGACCCCGAGCACGCCCGGCTGCGGCGGATGGTCACCGCCACGTTCATGATCAAGCGAATGGAGGCGATGCGACCGGCCGTGCAGAAGATCGTCGACGAGTTCATCGACGCGATGCTCGCCGGTCCGAAGCCGGTGGACCTGGTCGAGGCGTTCGCGCTCCCCGTGCCCTCACTGGTCATCTGCGAACTGCTCGGCGTCCCCTACGACGAGCACGACCTCTTCCAGCACAACAGCAAGATCATCATCAACCGCGCCTCGACCGCTCTGCAGCGCATGCAGGCCCAGCTCGAGCTCGGCGACTACCTCGACGAACTGCTCGCGGAGAAGCTCGCCAACCCCGGCGACGACCTGCTGTCCACATTGGCCGAACGCGTCAAGTCCGGTGACCTGGAACGGCAGGAAGCCGTGTCGATGGCCGTGCTGATGCTGTTCGCCGGCCACGAAACCACCGCGAACATGATCGCGCTCGGCACCCTCGCACTGCTCCAGCACCCCGACCAACTCGCCGTGCTGCGCGACACCGACGACCCGAAACTGATCGCGAACGCGGTCGAGGAACTCCTGCGCTACCTGACCATCACCCACGGCGGGCTGCAGCGTGTCGCACTGGCCGACATCGAGCTCGGCGGCCAGACGATCCGCGAAGGCGACGGCATCCTCGTGGTCAACGAGACCGCCAACCGCGACCCCGCCGTCTTCGCCGACCCCGACCACCTCGACCTGCACCGCGACGCCCGCCAGCACGCGACCTTCGGCCACGGCATCCACGCCTGCGCCGGGCAACCACTCGCACGGCTGGAGCTCCAGGTCGTCTACCCAGCCCTGCTCCGCCGCATCCCCACCCTCCGGCTCGCCACCGACCTGGACAAGATCCCGTTCAAACACGACGGATTCGTCTACGGCGTCTACGAACTCCCGGTGACCTGGTGAATCCGGCCCGCAGGACTGCCCGCGGGGCCACGGCGGCCCCCACGCCGCGGTCCTGCGGAAAGCTGCAGGTGGAGGGCGGCAATGCCTGACCACGGCTTCCACCCGGACCTGCGCCTCGCGCGCCGGCTGCCACGCCTCGCCATCAGGAACCGTTCGTCTACGCCGGCTGTGGCCACGCGCCCGCCAGCAGCCACCCGTTCTGGGCACCAGTCCCGGACCCGACAGTGAAAGCAGGTCTGCACCATGACCGACTACGCCTTCGACCCGGAGCTCATTCCGTGGATCGACGTGCTGCCCGATGCCCCGATGCGCACCTACGAAGAGCTGCTCGCCACCCGCGCGCAGATGTCGGAATTCCTCGTGCAGATGCCCGTGTACGAGCCCGGCCAGCCGATCGACGTCCGCGACGAGCTCATCCCCGGCCCCGACGGCGCACCCGACGTCCGCGTCCGGATCTACACGCCCCGGTCCGCCGATGAACCCAGGCCTGGACTCGTGTACATCCACGGCGGCGGGTTCGTCAGCGGCGACATCGACACGACCGACACCTTCTGCCTGACCTACGCCGACAAACTCGGCATCGTCGTGGTGTCAGTGGACTACCGGCTGGCGCCCGAGACGCCGTTCCCCGGCCCGGTCGAGGACTGTTACGCGGCGCTGGTGTGGACCGCCAACAAGGCCACCGAGCTCGGTGTCGACCCTGCTCGGATCGGGGTCGCGGGCGCGAGCGCGGGCGGCGGCCTGGCCGCGGGAACCGTGCTGCTGGCCCGCGACCGCGGTGGCCCCGCGATCGTCTTCCAGCACCTCGGCATCCCCGAGCTGGACGACCGGCTGGAGACCGAGTCCATGCGCGAGTACGCGGACACTCCACTGTGGAACTCACCGAAAGCGGCCTTCAGCTGGGACAGCTACCTGGGCGAAGGAAAGCGAGGCACCGCGGACGTCTCACCGTACGCCGCGCCCGCGCGTGCCACGGACCTGTCAGGGCTGCCACCGACCGTCGTCACGGTGTGCCAGTTCGACCCGTTGCGGGACGAGGGCATGGAGTACGCCCGGCGGCTGTCACAGGCCAACGTGCCGACCGAACTCCGCGGCTACCCAGGCACGTTTCACGGTTCGGCCGCGATCACCAAAGCCGCAGTGACCCAGCGGATGGCAGCCGACGAACTGGACGACCTGCGCCGCGGACTCGGAGCCTGAGCCTTGTAGCGTCGACGACATGCGTGCGGTGTCGCCGAGCCGGTCGAGCGGTTCGGCAACACCGCGTCGCTCGTGATCGACAGTGAGCGGGGCCACCCACACGGCACACCAAGCCGCGGCACGAGACTCAGAACGCTGCCGAAACCGAACAGAAACACCAGCCCCACAACCGCCGCGATGATCACTGTGACCGCTGGGATCATGTCCCGCGGGCCCTGAACGTGACGCCCGATCGTGAAACCGTGTCGGGACAACGCCTCACCGGGAGTCCACACAGGACTGAGGCCGGCGCGCCGCTCGTCGACCCGCCTGCTCAGCTCGGTGAGCCCGGCACCGAGCCTGCCCGAGCCACCCAGGCACTCGAGACATGGCCCGTCCCTCAGAACTGAGTGTCGGGAATCTGCACTTCCATCCCGGCCATGTCGGCTGTCACGGGGATTTGGCAGGTGAGGCGGCTGTTGGAGGTGCGTGACGCCGGTACCCCCTCGAGGATCATCTCCTCGTTTTCATCAGCCGGCGGGAGGAGCGGCAGGTACTTCTCGTCGATGTAGGCGTGACAGGTTCCGCAGGAGGCGCAGCCGCCGCAGTCGCCGATGATGCCGGGCACGAGGTGGTCGAGTGCCGCCTGCTTGAGGCTTTGGCCGACGACGGCCTCCACGGGGTGCGGTGTTCCGTCGGCCTCGATGAACCTGATCTCTGGCACGTCAGGCACTCCTTTCTGCGGTGGATTGGTGTCGCTTCATCAGTTCGGACAGCGGGAGGTCTTCGGAGGCGGCTTCCTCCCCGGTCATGGCGGCCCGCGCCGTGACGAGTTGGCGGGCGGCCGTGAAATCCCGCGGCCGGTTGACCGCGTGCAGGCCGGTGATGATGCCGTTGCGCAGGTACACCACGCTGAAGGAGTTCGATGACGGGTCGCCGCGGACGACCTCTGTGTCGCCGGTCTGCGGCAGGCCGGCCATCTGGATCTTGTGGTCGTACTGATCGGACCAGAACCATGGCGCCGCAAAGCGCTCGGTCGGCTTTCCGCACAAGGTCCGGGCCGCGATTCTGGCCTGGTCAGTAGCGTTTTGAACGGATTCGAGGCGCACGCTGCGGCCGAGGAAACCGTGCCGCTGTCGCGTGCAGTCGCCCGCGGCGACGATGTCGGGGTCCTCGGTCCTGGCCACGGCGTCGACCAGGACACCGTCGTCGGTGGCCAGTCCCGCGGTGGCGGCGAGGGTGTCGTTCGGAGCGATCCCCACGCCGGTCAGGATCAGGTCGGCTCTGACCACGGTGTCGTCGCTGAGCTCCGCGAGGAGGGCTCCGTCGCGCTGGGCGACGCTGCGGACGGACACGCCCGTGCGCAGATCGACGCCGTGATCGCGGTGCTCGCGTTCGGCGAAGGCGGAGACGGCCGGTGGGCACGTCCGGGCCAGGACTCGCGGCTGGGCCTCTACGAGCGTCACCGCGATTCCCATGTCTGTCGCTGCGGCCGCCGTCTCCAGGCCGATGAATCCGCCACCGATGATCAGCAGGGTGCCACCGGACTGCAGTTCCTGCCGCAGCGCGATCGCGTCGTCGAGGTGGTGCAGAGTCCTGCCCGCGACGTGGCCGGAGCCGAACCGGAGAGGACGCGGACTGCCACCGGTGGTGAGAGCCAGCTTGTCGTAGCGCAACGTGCGCCCGTCCGCCAAGGCGACGGATCGTGTCCGGCGGTCGATCCCGACCGCGGTGGTGTCGAGTTCGACCTCGATGCCGGCGTTGGTGTAGGTGTCCAGGGCGCGGGTCCGCAGTTCCTCCTGCTCGACCTCGCCGCGCAAGAACGCTTTGGACAGGGGCGGACGCTGGTAGGGCAGATGGCGTTCGGCCCCGACGAGCAGGATCCGGTCGCTGAAACCGTTCTGCCGCAGTGCCACGGCCAGTTCCGAGCCGGCCTGTCCCGCACCGACGATGACGACGGTCTTCACCGGTGCACCCGTCGGATGGTGACCGGCAACGCCGTCAGCTGCCGCATCATGGTGTGGGCCGCCCATTCGTGATCGTCCCCGACCAGTGCGATATCGACATCGGGCGCGGTCAGCGCGGTCACGGCGATCTCGGTGAGCATCCGGGCCACGTTCCTGCCCGGGCACAGATGGGCACCGCCGCCGAAGGTCGCGCCGTGCTGGATCGGCCGGGTCAGCCGGTAGCTGTCGGGGTCGTCGAAGACCTCAGGATCGCGATTCGCCGAGGCCCACATCATGACGACCGGCGTGCCGGCGGGGATGGAGACGCCGTTGTACTCGACGTCCTGCAGCGTCAGTCGCTGGCTGAGCATCAGCGGGGACTCCAGACGTGTGCCCTCGTAGAAGGCACTGGTGACCAACGCCGGGTCGGCACGGACCTGCTCCAGGGCCGTCCCGTCGCTCAGCATGCGGAAGACCACGTTCTCGATCGCCACACCGATCGTGTGGAAGCCGTCGAAGAAGTTCGAGGCCACCAACGAGCCGATGTCCTCAGGCTTGCCCTCCATGTCGATCGTGGCGAGTTCGGCCGCCATGCCGTCGAGAAGCGCGTTGCCTCCGTCCGACCAGGTCTTCCGAACGGCATCTCCGACCACGTCCATGTACGTCGCCGCAGCAGAGAACAAGCGCTGCGACTGCTCGGGCGTGCGGGTGAGCAGGAACGTCAGGCTCATCTCCTCCATGAGGTGCTGGACGTCCGCCGCCTGGTCCCTGCTCAGCCCGAGTTGCTCGGCCCAGAAACGGGTGACGAACCGCCCGGCGAACTCCCGGGAGAAGTCGGTCCGGTCGCGCTCGGCGCACTCCTCGACAAGTTCCTGTGTGAGGCGTTCGGCGGCGGGAGCGAAACGGAGGATGTTCCGGGGCATCAGTTGCCGGACCAGGAGATTGCGGTACGGCTGATGCAGCGGAGGGTTGGAGGTGAACACCTGGTTCCGCAGGAACCTGCCGTACCCTTCGGTCTGTTCGGGATCCGGTTTGACCACGGGCCCGGAGCCGAGATCCGCTTCGGTGGCCATCCACAGGACGATGTCCGCGGGCACGTTGCCCAGCGCCGGATTCGCCGCAAGCGTCCTGGCGTCCTTGTTGCGGAGCACGACGAGACTGTCCATCGGGCCCCGGAGAAAGTCGGTCCTTTCTCGGCCCCGCAACTCCCGTGCCGCTTCCACGAAGTCGCGTGAGAAATCGTCGAACGGGATCAAGTCCTCGATGGCGGGAAGATCTGCCATCGAAGTCAGCTGTGTGGAGGACATGGGTTGACTACCACCTTTCGGTGATGAGCTGTGGACCGGGCCGGGTCAGTCGCCCAGGACTCGTCGCAGGTATGCGTTGCCGAAGCGCCGATCCGGATCGAGGCGGTCACGCAGTGCGGTGAATTCACCGAAGCGTGGATACGTCGCCGCGAAGTAGTCGGCGTCACGTGTGTGCAGCTTGCCCCAGTGCGGGCGACCGCCGTGCGCGGTGAAGATGCGCTCCGCCGCGGCGAAGTACTCATGGAAGGGCATGCCCCGGTAGGTGTGGACGGCGATGTATCCGCTCTCACGACCCGACGCGGTGGAGAGGGTGATGTCGTCCGCGGGTGCCGTACGCACTTCCACCGGAAAGCTGATCCGCAGATTCGAACGGTCGACCACGGCCTTCAACTCGCGCAGGGCGTCGATCAGTGCCTCGCGCGGGAGGGCGTACTCCATCTCGATCATCTTCACGCGGCGGGGAGACGTGAAGACCTTGTACGGGATGTTCGTGTAGCTGCGGGCGGAAAGAGCACGGCTCGACACCCGCGCCATGGCCGGGACGGCGGCGGGCACGGCTTGCCCCAGCCAGTTGACTGCCTGGAAAACGCCGTTGGAGAGGAACTCGTCCTCGAACCAGCCTCTGAACCGGCCCATCGGGGCGAGCGGACCTGCGCTGCGGTTGTTGCGCATGGTGTTGCAGTTGTCGGTGTGCGGGAACCAGTAGAACTCGAAGTGCTCGTTGGCCGCGTGGAGTTCGTCGAAAGTCGCGGTGACCCTGTCGAACGTCATCGGTTCGTCGTGCGCGGTGAGAAGGAACAGCGGTTCCACGGCGAGCGTGATGGCACTGACGACCCCGAGCGCGCCCAGCCCGATGCGTGCGGCGGCGAACACGTCCGGGTTCTCCTTCTCGGAGCACGTGAGCAACGAGCCGTCCGCCGTCACCAGTTCAAGGCCGCGGATCTGGGCCGCGATCGAGGCCGAGCTGCGGCCCGTGCCGTGAGTGCCCGTACTGGTCGCGCCGGCGACGGTCTGCTCCATGATGTCGCCCATGTTGGTGAGTGACAGGCCTTCCCGGGTCAGGGCGACGTTCAGGTCCCTGAGCCGTGTGCCGGCTTCCACGGTCACGGTTGCGGCCTCCCGGTCGACAGCGCGAACGCCGGTGAGACGGTCAGGCCGGATCAGCACGCCCTCGGTCGCGGCAGCGGCGGTGAACGAGTGGCCGCTGCCGACGGGCTTCACCGGCAGGCCGTCCTCGGCCGCCTCGCGCACAACGGCGCGGAGCTCATCGACCGAGGCGGGTGCGACATCCCTCACCGGGCGGGCGGTGACGTTCCCGGCCCAGTTCCGCCACACACTCCTGTTCGCGCGGTCCTCGCCCGCGTGCGCGCCGTAGCGGGTCGTTGCCAAGTCCTGCTCCCTTCTCGGTGGGTTGGGCGGTGGTGCCGTTCGCGTAGCTAGCGGACGGAACGGATCTGGTAGGTGAGCACCGCTCCGACCGCGGCACCGACACCGACGGTGACGAACAGGACGGGATAGCCCAGTCCCGAGGTGATGATCACGCTCGCGATCAGCGGAGCCAGCGTCGGCGGCACGAGCGCTCCGATGTTCATGATCCCGAGATCCTTGGCGCGGCTGTGGGCGTCGGGCAGGACCTGGGTGATCAGGGCTTGGTCGACTGCCATGTAGGCGCCGAACCCACCACCCATCAGCGCGGACGCCACGATGTCCATGGACAGACTGGGAAACGCCGCGAGCAGGAAACCGGCCAACGCCTGGAGCAGCGCGGCCATGGCCACGAAGATCCGCCGCCGGCCCAAGCGGTCGGACAGCACGCCCGCGACCGCGGTGGCCACCAGCCCGGCGACGAGGTAGACGACGGTGATCAGCAGCAGGCTGGTCTCCGGGTCGGCGACCTGAAGGCCGTCGATGAGGAAGTACAACGCGTAGCAGGTGCCCAGCGAGTTGGCGAGGTTGACCAGCAAGCGCGCGCCGAAAGCCCAGGCGAATTCGCGATCCTTCAACGATCGGCCGAGAGACGTGACCACCGTCCGCAGTCCCAGCACCTGTTGTGCTTGGTGTGCCACCTCTCGGTAGAAAAGCACGAAGGGCAGGGCGCACACGATCAGCAAGGCGGCGATGAGCAGGTAGGCCCGTGCGGTGGAGAGGCTGAAGGCGGCGACCACGGCGATGCCGACCACGACGCCGAGGGCCTGCGGACCGTAGATGGCGCTGGAGATCAGGCCGCGCTGGCGTTCGGGGACGCGGTCGGCGATCACGGCGGTCAGTCCGGCCGTGGCGGCGCTGAGCCCGAGCATGGTCGCCGACCAGGCGACGGTCACTCCGAGCACGGTGGTCTGCTCGCCGGTGATCACCACTCCCGCGGCGAACACCAGTGCACCGCCACCCAGCCACGCCCGTCGCCGTCCGAAGCGGTTGCGGGAACGGTCACACAGCGCGCCGCACACCGGCAGGGCGATCAGGACGACCAAGCCGGACGCGGCGTTGACGAGGGCGAAGTCGGTGACCTTGTGCTCGGGGTCGATGAGCTGCAACTGCTGCGGCAACAACAGTTGCAGGGGAACGAGGTTGGCCATCCAGTAGCCGAACCAGACCAGGCTGAACGCGGCCGTCCAGCGACGGGAGACCGGCGCAGCGGGACCGTGGGAGGAGATCGCGACGGCGGAAGACGTGAACTCGGTGGACATGTGGCCTCTTGGGGGGTGGGGTTCGGTCAGAGGAAGGCGTGCCCTTCGCCGCGGTAGGTGGGTACCTGGTCGACGATCTGATGGCCCGACACCAGGTGCAGGACGTTGACGCGTTCGCACAGCTCGCCGGCTTTGGCGTGCCGCAACCACACCTGCTCGCCGAGCCGCATCCCGTGCGCGGCCTGGCCCAGCACCGGCGTCTGAACCTCCCCCGCTCCTTCGAGGCCGGTCAGCCGAAGGCCGCGGGGCCAGGTCGGGGTGGGCAGCCGATCAGGGCCGATCGGACCGGACGCGACCCAGCCGCCACCGAGCAGAGTGGCGATCTTCGACGTGGGACGCCGCACGACGGGCAGGACGAAGAAGGCCGCCGGGCGGGGCTTGAAGCGGCGGTAGAAGTCGAACAGTCCCGGCCCGTAGAGGCCGGACCCGGCGCCGATCTCGGTGATGACGTGCTCGGCGGCGGTTTGTTCGATGGAGCCGGTGCCGCCGCCGTTGACGAACTCCAGCGGTGCGATGGCCTCGATGGCCGTGATCACGGCGGCACGACGCTCGGCGAGCTCCCGCGCGGAGAGGCGCTGCATCGCCCGCAGCGCCGCGCGCTTGAGCGGGGAGCCGGGCTGGTTGTCGCCCATGCCGGCGATCTGACCTTCGTAGGACATGAGGCCGGCCAGCCGGAATCCTGGTCGCTGCGTGATCGTTCGCGCGAGAGCCGCAGCCTGCTGCGGTGTGTGCGTCGGGGAGCGGTAGGGGCCCAGGTGGATGCGGCCGCCGAGCAGTTCCAGCGACGCGTCGAGGTCGATGCAGACGCGCAGGTCGGGTCGGCGCGATCCCACGGCGTCGTCGACGAAGTCCAGGTGGTCGATCGAGTCGATCATGAGGGTGATGCGGGCTGCGGCGCGTTCGTCCGCCGCGAGCTGACGAAGAGCGTCGCGGTCGGCGGTGGGATAGCCGATGACCACGTCCTCGTGGTCCTGGGCCAGGAACAGGGCTTCCGGCAACGTGAAGGCCAGAATGCCGTGATATCCCTGCCGTCCGGCGGCACGCTGGATGAGGTCGCGGCTGCGCACCGACTTGCTGGCCAGCCTGATGGTGGCGAGCCCGGCCGCCCGGCGCGCCAGGTCGGAGGCGTTGAGGTCGAACGCGTCGAGATCCACCACGGCGAACGGTGGATCCAGGTGCTCGGTGGCGCTGGCGAGCTGCACCATCCGGACCTCGCTCGACCCGGTGGTGATCAGAGATGTCATCGGCGGTGCGCTCATGGACCGATCCTTCGTGGTCATTCGGCGCGTCCGGCCACTGTGGACAGTCCGGCGCTTCCGGTGCGGATGAGCGTTTCCCGTTGCCGTCTTCCGCGCGCCTCGACGAGCGGCATGAGCCAGCGGATGAGCAGCGGAAGCGTGCCGGCGAGTCGCTGAACACGTCCCGCGAGCACGGGGAAGACCACTTCCACCGGCTTGGTCGCGATCGCGTCGACGACGACCTTCGCCACGGCCTGTGGTGTGGCCGCCTTCTCGGCGAAGGCGATCGCCGACGTCGGATCGGCCAGTTCCTGGTCCAGCATCTTCGTGCGCGTGGACGGCGGATGGATGATGGTGAAGTCCAGCGGGCCGTGCCGTTCCTCGAGCGCCACTGCGTGGTGGAAGGCGCGGACGGCGTGTTTGGTGCCGCCGTAGGTGGCATATCCGGGCAGCGCCAGGAACGAGCTCATGCTGCAGATCGTGATGATGTGACCGCGGCCGCGCGCCGTCATCCGCGGCAGTGCCGTGCAGACGCCGGTCATGGTGCCGAGCAGGTTGACCTCGACGATTTCGCGGTGCTGTTTCAGGCTGAGATCGCGGGTGTTGCCGGTGTGGATGATCCCGGCGTTGTTGATCAGCACATCGACCGGCCCGAACTCGGCCTCGGCGGTGTCGAACGCGGCACCCCAGCCGTCCGGGTCACGGATGTCGAGCGGAAAGGCCGCCGCCCTGTCGCCCAGGCGGCGGGCCGTGGTGTGCACGGCGTCGGCGTCGATGTCGGTGAGCAGCACGCGGTGGCCGCGCGCGATCGCGGTTTCCGCGGTGGCCGCTCCGATGCCGGTGGCGGCGCCGGTCACGAGCACGACGAGGTCGTTCTCGGGCTTCTTGCTCATGGGCTCAGACCCTCTTCCGGTCGTCGGGTCAGCGGGTTCACAGTGGAAAGACCTCGATGCGGCCCTGCCCCAGCTCGGCGGCCTCGACGGGGTCGTCGGTCGGGACGGTGGCCGCGAACAACGTCCTGCCGTTCTCCCCCGCCACCAGACAGCTCAGGGTGTGCTGGCTGGTGGCCACGCGGTCGACGACCTGGCCGCCGCGCGCCACCCGGACGCATTCACCGCGCAGCGCGTTCGCCACCCAGATGGTTTCTCCGTCTACGTGCCACGCGAGGCCGTCCGGGGCGATCGGTGAGGAGGAACGTTTCGCGATGGCCGGGTGGTCGAGCAGCGCCGAGATCCTCCTGGTGATCCGGCCGCGCAGGCCGGGGTCGTTGACCAGGCGCCACAGCAGCGGCGAGACCAGCGAGCCCCAGGGACGCCCGACGCCGAGCCTTCCGTCGGACTGCACCGGGAAGTCGGTGATGCGCAGGCCGAGCGTCTCGGCGGCGACCAGCGTCGTGCCGTCCGCGGTCAGCAGGAAGCCGTTGGGGAAGAGCAGCGGTTGCGAGAGCCCGAGCAACTCCCCGTCCGAGGCGAAACACGCGATCGGTGCCGTGGGAGGACCGGGCGGCGCGTAGAGCATCGAGTTCGGATGCTCGCGGTCGAACGTGTAGTAGTCGAAACCGAAGTTCCCCACGTACGCACGTCCGGCCGAGTCGACCAGCATGTCGTTCACCGGGCCTCCGGCGATGTGCCGCAGGTCCGCGTGCTCGACCAGTTCGCCGTCGGGCTCCCGGCGGTAGACGCAGCCGCCGTTCATCGACACGACGAGCAGACGGCCGTCCGGCAGCCAGCCGAGCCCACCGGCACCGCCGGGCACCTCGATGACCGTCTCCGGCGCCCCGCGCGTGTCCCAGCGGTGCACGGTGCCGTGCGCGAGGTCGGAGAACCACAGGGCCTCCTCGTGCCAGCGCAGGGACTCCGGCACACCGAATCCGGTCAAGACGATCTTCGCCGTCCGCTTCACACCGACTCCTCCCTGGTTTGACGTGCAACGTTGTCCGTGATGCAGAGTTGGTCGCTTGTATTGGACGCTTGACTTGTACGGGCGACCGTCTCATTCTGGGTGGACAGAAGTCAACGCCCGGCAGGAGATTTCGTGACCCAGCCTCGAACCCTCGGCACCGCCTCGGCTGCGGGCATCGCCGTGGACAACCCCGCCACGGGAGAAGTGATCGGCCAGATCGCCGACAGCACTGCGGAACAGGTCGAGGCAGCGGTCACGCGGGCCCGGCGAGCGCAGCCGGGCTGGGCACAGCTGACCGGGCGCGCTCGCGCGAAGCTGTTCGCCCGCGCCCGCCACTGGCTGCTGGACCACAGCCAGGAGGTCGTGGACTCGATCGTGGCGGAGAACGGCAAACCGGCAGAGGACGCGATCGTCGAGGTCGTCTACTGCGTCAGCGCCTTCGCCTACTGGGCCAAGCAGGGACCGCGCCTGCTCGCCACGACGAAGGTGCGGTCGCTGTCCCCGTTCGTCCTGGGGCGCGGCATGTTCACCCGCCGGGTACCACGCGGGGTCGTCGGCGTCATCGGGCCGTGGAACAACCCGCTGATCAACTCGTTCGGTGACGCCATTCCCGCGCTCGCCGCCGGCAACGCGGTCGTGCTGAAGCCCTCCGAGTACACGCCACTGACCGCGCTCCTCATGGTCAGGATGGCCCGCGAGTGCGGGTGGCCGGAGGACGTCTTCCAGGTCGTCACCGGCGCGGGTGCCACCGGCCGGGCCCTGGTGGACACCGCCGACTTCGTCATGTTCACCGGCTCGACGAAGACCGGTCGCGCGGTCGCGGCACGGGCGGGCGAGCGGCTGATCCCGTGCTCACTGGAACTCGGCGGCAAGGACGCCCTGATCGTCCTGGCGGATGCCGACATCGAGCGGGCCGTCAACGTCGCGCTGCACGGCGCCCTCGTCAACGGCGGTCAGATGTGCACCTCAGTCGAGCGCGTCTACGTCGAGGAGGCCGTGTACGACGAATTCGTGTCACGGCTCGAGAAGCGGTTCGGCGAACTGAGGCAGGCGAGACCGACCGGTCTGGGCAGTACCGACGTGGGCGCCATGACCTTCCCACCCCAACTGTCCACAGTGGCCGAACACGTCGAGGACGCGACCGACCGCGGCGCCCGGGTTCTGGCCGGAGGAAACCCCGGCCCGTGGCCTGGCCGGTTCTTCGAACCGACGCTGCTGGTCGACGTCGACCACACGATGACGTGCATGCGTGAGGAGACCTTCGGCCCCACGCTGCCCGTGATGAAGGTGGCGGACGCGGCCGAGGCGGTGCGGCTGACCAATGACAGCCAGTACGGCCTGCAGGCCACCATCGTCAGTTCGAACACCGCACGGGCACGCCGCCTTGCCGAACAACTCGAGGTCGGCTGCGTCACGATCAACGACGTCCAGACCAACTACATGGCACTGGGCCTGCCCATGGGCGGCTGGAAGGAATCAGGACTCGGCAGCCGGCACGGCGCCGAAGGAATCCTCAAGTACACCAAGCCCCAGGCCGTCTTCGTGAACCGGTTCCCGATGCGCCGCGACCTGAACATGCTCCCGTTCGATCCGTCGTCCTACCGCTTCCTCCTGCGTCTGGTGAACGCGTTGTACGGCAAGCGATGGCCCTTCGGAAAGAACTAAGCAGGCAGCCAGAAGTCATGTTCGCAACTCGCCGTCCGGTGAGGTGGATGAAGGGCTCCTTCCTCCACCTGGTGTGGATGAAGGAGCCCTTCATCCACGTAACTGCCCGGCAG
>NZ_JBEXJN010000089.1:25527-27249 GCF_040609115.1 Lentzea sp. NPDC004782 | reverse complement strand
TTGTCTTTGAGCTCTGTGAGAGGAACCCAAAGATGATCAAGCGGTGGCCGTACCCATGTCAAAGGTCAAGAGCATCCTGGTTAAAACACCAGGTGGATGAATGAGCCCTTCATCGAGCACGGCACGGGCTCACGCGTCGGGCCCGAGGTACAGCAGGCGGTTCGGCGAACCCGAACCGGGGCCGGTGACCTTGGACGGCGTCGACTGCGCGACCAGGTACGCCTCGACCTCGGCCGGCGTGGCGCCGGGGTTGGTCGACAGGTACCGGGCCGCGGCACCCGTGACGTGCGGGGTGGCCATCGACGTGCCCGAGATGGTGTTCGTGGCGTCGTCGCTGGTGTTCCACGCCGAGGTGATGTTGCTGCCAGGCGCGAAGATGTCCAGCACCGAGCCGTAGTTCGAGTACGAGGCACGGGCGTCGGTGCTGGTGGTGGCACCGACCGTGATCGCCTCGCGCACCCGGGCCGGCGAGTAGTTGGCCGCGTTGGCGTTGGAGTTGCCCGCCGCGACGGCGAACGTCACGCCCTTGGCGATGGCGTTGCGCACCGCCGTGTCGATCGAGGCGTTGGCGCCACCACCGAGGGACATGTTCGCCACCGCGGGCTTCACCGCGTTGTTGCCGACCCAGTCGATGCCGGCGACGACGCCGTCGAGCGTGCCGGAGCCGTTGTTGTCGAGCACGCGGACGGCGACGATGTTCGCAGCCTTCGCGACGCCGTGGTCCGCGCCCGCGATCGTGCCGGCGACGTGCGTGCCGTGGCCGTTGCCGTCATCGGCGTTGTCGTTGTTGTCGACGAAGTTGTACCCGCTGGAGGCGCGGCCGCCGAACGTGGAGTGGGTGATGCGCACACCGGTGTCGATGACGTACGCGGTCACGCCCGCGCCCGCCGAGGTGTAGCTGTAGGACTGGTCCAGCGGCAGGCTCTTCTGGTCGATGCGGTCGAGGCCCCACGACGGCGGGGCCGACTGCGTTTCCTGCGTGTGCACGACCTGGTTGGCCTCGACGAACTCGACCGACGGATCCGCCGCCAGGCGCTTGGCCTGCTTGTCGCTCAGCTTCACGCTGAAACCGCCGAAGCCGGAGTAGTTCCGCTCCACCTTCGCGCCGAAGCGCGAAGCCAGGGAGTCGGCGTTCGCCTTGCCCTTCTTCAGCTTCACGATGAAGCTGCCGGCGACCTTCTCGGGCGCGTTGAGGGAGAGGACCTCGCCCTCGGCCGCGGAGGCCGCCGGAGTCATCAGAACCGACACGGCGAGGGTCGCCGCACCGGCACCGGCCAGGAACCGGATCTTTCGCGTCATGGTGCACACCGTTCTTCGCAGGGGAACGAACAACTACGACGCTAAGCAGAGATCCCTTTCCTGCCAAGGGTGTTCCACGAATTCGAACGCCATTCAAACGTGTAACGATTCACGATTCACAATGAGCCGTCCGAAGGATATGAGTGAAGGATACGAGTGACGGGTGGCGTGCCGGGAGTGCCCGTGCTAACCGCGTCATGTCACCGGTGTTCCAGGTGGACGGACGTTGAAGCCCGCCGCCGGGATGTCCACCCCGCGGATCGAAGCGTGGTCGATCTCGTGCCACGCGACGGGATCCAGACCCTCCAGCATGGACACCAGAACAGGAGAAGGGGGGGTGCGCAGGGGGCGGCCGGGAGACCAACCGAAAGGAAAACCGCTGGGGGGGGGGGTGAGGAGGCGGGTGGGGGTGGCCGCAGCCCC
>NZ_JBEXJN010000089.1:19985-25517 GCF_040609115.1 Lentzea sp. NPDC004782 | reverse complement strand
GCGTCGTACCACCCCCCCCCCCCTGCCCCCCCCCACAGCCTCCGCCCGCGACCTCAGGTCGCGGCCTTCTCCCGAACGATCAGCTCACGCGGTGGGCGCGAGGTACAGCAGGCGGTTCGGCGAACCCGAACCCGGCGAGGTCACCTTGCCGGACGTCGACTGCGCGACCAGGTACGAGGCGACCTGGGCCGGCGTGGCGCCGGGGTTGGTCGACAGGTAGCGGGCCGCGGCACCGGCGACGTGCGGGGTGGCCATCGACGTGCCGGAGATCGTGTTCGTGGCGGTGTCGCTGGTGTTCCACGACGAGGTGATGTTGCTGCCCGGCGCGAAGATGTCCAGCAGCGAGCCGTAGTTCGAGTACGAGGCGCGGGCGTCGGTGTTGGTGGTGGCGCCGACCGTGATCGCCTCGGGCACGCGGGCCGGCGAGAAGCCGGACGCGTTGGCGTTGGAGTTGCCGGCCGCGACCGCGAAGGTCACGCCCTTGGCGATGGCCTTCTGCACGGCCGAGTCGAGGGTGGCGTTCGCGCTGCCGCCGAGCGACATGTTGGCGACGGCCGGCTTGACCGCGTTCGCGGCCACCCAGTCGATGCCCGCCGCGACACCGGCGAGGGTGCCGGAGCCGTTGTTGTCGAGCACGCGGACCGCGACGATCTTGGCGGCCTTGGCGACGCCGTACTGCGAGCCGGCGATGGTGCCAGCCACGTGCGTGCCGTGGCCGTTGCCGTCCTGTGCGGTGTTGTCGTTGTCGACGAAGTCGTGACCGTAGGAGGCACGGCCGCCGAACGTGGAGTGCGTGATGCGCACACCGGTGTCGATGACGTACGCGGTCACGCCCGCGCCCGCCGAGGTGTAGCTGTACTTCTGGTCCAGCGGCAGGTTGCGCTGGTCGATGCGGTCGATGCCCCACGACGGCGGGTTCGTCTGCGTGGCCTCGACGTGCACGACCTGGTCGGCCTCGACGAACTCGACCGACGGGTCGGCGGCCAGGCGCTTGGCCTGCTTCTCGGTCAGCTTCACGTTGAAGCCGCCGAAGGTGGAGTACTCCCGCTCGACACCGGCACCGAACCGCGACGCCAGCGAGTGCGCGTTGCCCTTGCCCTCCTTCAGCTTCACGATGAAGCTGCCGGTGACCTTCTCGGGCGCGTTGAGGGAGAGGACCTCGCCCTCGGCGGCGTAGGCCGAGGGGATCATCAGAACCGACATGGCGAGCGTCGCCGCGCCGGCACCGGCCAGGAACCGGATCTTTCGCGTCATCATGCATTCCGTTCTTTGCAGGGGAACGAACACTTTCGACGCTATGGAGAGATCCGGTTCCTGCCAAGGGGGTCCTAAGGCTTGGACAGGGTTGCCGCGCCCAACAATTGACGATTCACAGACTTGGCGGCCAGTAGAGGATACGAGTGACGGGTGGCGTACCGGGGGTGCCCGTGGTAACCAGCGCCTGCTCGACCTGAGCGGGCGTGGCGGCGCGGTGGTACTGCAGGAAACGGGCCGCGACGCCGGCCGCGTGCGGTGCGGCCATCGAGGAGCCGCTCAGCGTCGCGGTGGCCGTGTCGCCGGTGTTCCACGCGGACGGGACGTTGACGCCCGCCGCCCAGATGTCGACCAGGGGGCCGAAGTTCGACGACCCCGACTTCGTGTCGTTCGGCGTCAACGCGCCCACGCAGATCGCCTGCGACACCCGTTGGGGCGAGGAGTTCCCGGGATCGGTGTTGCTGCCGCCCGCCGCGACCGTGTACGAGACACCGGACGCGATCGACTTGCGCACGGCGTCGTCCAGCGCCGTGGAAGCGGTGCCGCCCAACGACATGTTGGCCACGGCGGGCTTGACCGCGTTCTTGGTCACCCAGTCGACGCCCGCGATGACGCCGGAGATCGTGCCGCTGCCCTGGGCGTTCAGCACCCGCACGCCCCACACGGTGGCCTGTTTCGCGACGCCGTACTTGGTGCCCGCCGCGATCCCGGCGACGTGCGTGCCGTGGCCGTTGTCGTCCTGCGCGACGCCGTCGTTGTCCACGAAGTCGTAGCCGTTGCGCGCGCGGCCGCCGAAGTCCGCGTGCGTCACGCGAACACCCGTGTCGATCACGTAGATGTTCACACCGAGACCGGTGCTCGTGTAGGAGTACTTCTGGTCCAACGGCAACGCACGCTGGTCGATCCGGTCCAGTCCCCACGGCGGGTCGAGCTGCGTGCTGTTGGCGTGCACGATCCCGTCACGTTCCACATGGGACACGTTGGGGTCCGCCTTCAGCGCGCGCAGCTGCGCGGCCGTCAACCGGGCGCTGAAACCGTTGAAGACACTGGTGTACCGGTGCTCCACCGCACCGCTGAACGACGACACGGTGCCGTCCTTGAGGACGACGATGTAGGAGGAGGTGGCCGCGGAGGCGGGTGCGACGACGACCGCTGCCCCCAGGACGGCGACTGCCAGCAGGGATCTCACGTGCTTTTCCTTTCCATCGCAGGGTAAAACGGCCCCGGCTCGCAGGGAGCCGGGGCCGCGGGTCGAGCGTGGTCAGCTGGTCGGCGGCCAGTACAGGAGCCTGGTCGTCGTGCCCGCACCGGGGTTGGTCACCTTGCCGTTGGTGGCGTTGGCCTTGATCGCGGCCTCCACCTGCGCGGGCGTCACGTTGAAGTTGCCCTGCAGGTAGCGGGCCACCACGCCGACGACGTGCGGCGTCGCCATCGAGGTGCCGGAGATGGTGTTCGTGGCCGTGTCACTGGTGTTCCAGGCCGAGGTGATGCCGCTGCCGGGCGCGAACACGTCGACGAGCGAGCCGTAGTTCGAGTACGAGGCACGCGCGTCGGTCTTCTCGGTCGCACCGACCGTGATCGCCGAGGCCACGCGGGCCGGGGAGAAGCCGGACGCGTCGGCGTTGGAGTTGCCGGCCGCGACCGCGAACGTCACGCCGCGCGTGATCGCGCCCTGCACGGCGGTGTCGAGCGAGGTGTTGGCGCTGCCGCCGAGCGACATGTTCGCCACCGCGGGCTTGACGTGGTTGGCCGCCACCCAGTTCACGCCCGCGACGACACCGGCGATCGTGCCGGAACCGGAGTTGTTGAGCACGCGCACGGCGATGATGTTCGCGGCCTTGGCGACGCCGTACTGCGAGCCGGCGATCGTGCCGGCCACGTGCGTGCCGTGCCCGTTGCCGTCCTGCGCGACGCCGTCGTTGTCCACGAAGTCGTAGCCGTTCTTGGCGCGGCCGCCGAAGGTCTGGTGCGTGATCCGGACGCCGGTGTCGATCACGTAGGCGTTCACGCCCGCGCCGGTCGAGTTGTAGGTGTACTTCTGGTCCAGCGGCAGGTTGCGCTGGTCGATCCGGTCAAGGCCCCACGACGGCGGGTTCGTCTGCGTCGCCTCGACGTGCACGACCTGGTCGCGTTCGACGTATTCGACAGAGGGATCGGCCGCGAGTCTGCGCGCCTGGGCGTCGTTCATCTTCACGGAGAAGCCCTTGAACGCCACGTCGTAGACGTAGCCGACCTGACCGCCGAAGCGGGAACCGAGGGTCTGCGCGCTCGCGGTGACCCTGTTGTCCTTGAGCTTGACGATGAAGCTGCCCGCGATGTTCTCGCCGGGAGAGGTGCGGATCTCGCCGACCGCCGCGGAGGCGGGTGCCGCGAAGGCGGCGATCATGACCGCCGAGCCCACGAGGATTGCTGTCTTGCGCATTGCGTAGTCCTGTTCGTCGCAGGGGTGATCAGGAGAACGAGAGACCCTTGGCGGCGTAATAGGTCCGAGATCTGAACTTTCCCGGTTTCGTCGCGGGCCGAAACCGCCGATCGGCTGTACCGCGTTCCGATTGCTGCCGATAGCCTTCCGAGCTTGACCCCGGGAAACGGAGGGGTGATGCTGACGATTTACCCACCGCGCGAGGAGCTCGCCGACCTGTTGGTGACGGGTCCGTTCGCGGACGCGTTGCGGGTCGCGATCCAGGTGCGCGGACTCAGTCTGGAACGGTTGCAGCACCGGCTGCGGATGCGCGGTGCGCCGATCAGCGTGACGGCGCTGAGCTACTGGCAGTCGGGGCGCCGCAGACCCGAACGGCCGGAGTCGCTGATGGCGCTCGCCCATCTGGAGGACGTGCTCGGCCTGCCGGAGACGGCGTTGTCGAGGCTGCTGGGCCCGCCCCGGCCGCGTGGACGTTCGCGCAGGCGGGAGCTGCCGGCACGGGCGCCGTGGGACGGTTCCGGGCTGGTGCTGACCGCCCAGCACGACCGGGTGGACGTCGCGTCCTGCGGCGGGGTGCGCGGTGTCCGGTCACGTCAGGTCATGCAGGCGACGTCGGCCGGGGTGGACCGCTGGATCCTCTGCCAGGAAACGGGTTCGACCCAACCCGCGCTCACCGCGGTCCGCTCGTGCCGGGTCGGCCGGGTCGCCCGTGAGCGCACCAACGGCGTTCTCGTCGCGGAGTTGTTGTTCGACGAACCGATGTCCGCCGGTGACTCGATCGCGATCGAGTACGAATTGATCTATCCACATCCGACGGTCGAGCACATGCATTTCCGCCGGTTCGCCGGACGGGTGCACGACTACGTGCTGGAGATCAAATTCCCGGTCGAGTCCCCGCCCGCTTCGTGCGAGCAATTCGCGTCCGGTCCGGCCGGGACGGAAATGTTCGGCGGCGCGCGTCCGGCCCCGGTGGACGCCTGGGGCTACGCGCACGCCGCCGCACTCGACTTCGGTCCTGGGCTTTACGGCATGCGCTGGACGGCGGCGGCGAACGCCTCCGGGTCGTCGAGCCAGGGAGCGTGACCGGTGCCGGGCAACACGACGAAACGCGCGTGCGGGAACAGGTCCGCGTACTCCTGAGCGCGCTTGGGCGGTAGTGCGACGTCGACCTCGCCCGCGATCAGAAGCGTCGGCGCGTCGAGGTTCTTGAGCGCGGCGCGGGTGGCGTGGGGATCGAGCGCGCCCTCCGAGTAGTACACCTCGGCCGCGTCCTCGTTGGCCGGATGATCGTCGGCCGCGCGCCGTTCGTCGTCCCAGCGCCCGTGCCAGAAGGGCGTGATCTTCTCGAACGCCTCGGCCGTCACGTTGCCCGCCCAGATCTCCTCGAACCCCTTGATGGCTTCGGCGTACCAGGGTTCACCGCTGCGGGTCAGCGCGATCTCCCGGCGGTCTTCGTCGGTGACGTCGATGCCGACGACGCGCGGGCTCGGTGCGACGAGGACGAGCTCCTTGACGTGCTGCGGGTAGCGCGCCGCGTAGAGGATCGCGAGGGTGCCGCCGGCGGAGTGGCCGAGCAGCCTGATCCGGTCGAGCCCGAGGTGCCGCCGGAGCGCTTCCACGTCGTCGACCTGGCGGTCCACGCGGTACGTCTCACTCGAAGCTTCCTCGGACTCACCGGTGCCGCGCAGGTCGAGCCTGAGCGCGTCGTCCAGCGGAAGCGGCGCGAGATAGGACGACGCCGTCATCGGCCCGCCCGGCAGGCAGATCAACGGATGAAGGGCGCCTTCATCCACCTCACGTGGATGAAGGCGCCCCTCAAAGTTGACTACAGGCGGGGCGGGGGTTGGGAGCCCGGG
>NZ_JBEXJN010000089.1:0-19975 GCF_040609115.1 Lentzea sp. NPDC004782 | reverse complement strand
AAGTACGGCTACGAGGTCGTCCAGTTCGAGGACCTGACGCTGCAGGAGACCGCGGTCCGCACCGGCGCGATCGACGCCGCATGAAGGCGCCCTTCATCGTTCACTCCTGCCGGGCCGTGGTAGGCGAGCCGGGTGCCGTCGTACGAGCGGAAAGTCCCCATGCCCCGCAGTGTGTCAGTAGGACCGGGGCAGCTTCAGCGAATTTTGCGCGACGAAGTTGAGCACCATTTCCCTGCTGACCGGTGCGATGCGGGACAGCCTGGACATGCCGAGCATCGCCGCCAGGCCGAACTCCGACGTCAGCCCGTTGCCGCCGTGGGTCTGCACGGCCTGGTCGACGGCCGCCGCGATGGCCTCACCCGCCGCGTACTTGGCCATGTTCGCGGCCTCACCGGCCTCCTTGTCGCGGCCGGAGTCGTAGAGCGCGGCCGCCTTCTGCGTCATCAGCCTGGCCAGCTCGATCTCGATGTGGATCTTCGCCAGCGGGTGCGCGAGGCCCTGGTGCGAGCCGATCGGGTGCTCCCACACCTGCCGCTGCCGGGCGTACGCGACGGCCTTGGCGATCGCGAGCCGCGCGGAACCGGTGGCCATGCTCGCGCCCATGATCCGTTCGGGGTTGAGGCCGGCGAACACCTGCTGCAGGCCCTGGTCCGGCGAGCCCACGACGGCGTCGGACGGCAGCCGGACGTCGTCGAAGAACAGCGTGAACTGCTTCTCCGGCACGACCAGGTCCATGTCGATCTGGTGCCAGGTGAAGCCTTCTGCGTCGGTCGGCACGACCACCAGGACCGGGCCGGTCTGCTGGATCGCGACCACGAGCACGGCGTCGACCTCGTCGATGCCGGAGATGAACGTCTTGGTGCCCTTGAGGACCCAGTCGTCGCCGTCGCGCCGGACGTGCGTCCTGAGCCGGTGCGAGTTGGAGCCCGCGTCCGGTTCGGTGATCGCGAACGCCATCTTCAGCGTGCCGTCCGCGAAACCGGGCAGCCACTTGGACTTCTGCTCCTCCGTGCCGAACCGCGCGATCACCGTGGCGCAGATAGCGGGCGAGACCACCATGAGCAGCAACGGACATCCCGCCGCCGCCAGTTCCTCGCACACCGCCGCGAGGTCACCGATGCCACCGCCACCGCCGCCGTACTCCTCGGGCACGGCCACGCCGAGGTAGCCGAGCTTGCCCGCTTCCTCCCACAGCTCGGTGGCCTTCTCCCCCGACCTGGCCTTGGCGAGGAAGTACTCGTTGCCGTACTTGGCACCCAGGTCGGCCACGGCCTTGCGGAGCGCGATCCGCTCTTCGGACTCGACGAAGCTCACTGTTCCTCCACTACGGCCAGGACGTCACCCGCGTTGACCTGCTGGGCTTTCTCGACGAGGAGTTCGGTGACGGTGCCCGCGTTGGTCGCGAGCACGCGGTGTTCCATCTTCATGGCTTCCAGCACCAGGAGCTCGGCCCCGGCCTCGACGACGTCACCCTGGGCCACGCTGACCCGCACGACCGTGCCGGGCATCGGGGCGACGGTCGCGCCGGGCGCGAGCCTGGTCTCCGGTTCTCCGAAGCGCGGCACGACCTTCAGCGACACCGAGCCGCGCGGTGAGTCGACCTCGACCAGATCGCCGTACCGGGCCACGTGGAACGGGGTGCGCACGCCGTCCAGCTCCAGGACGACCACGTCCGGAGTGGCCTGCTTCGGGTCGTACTCGACCTCGATCTCGTTGTCCCCGAAGAGGAACCTCGCCTTCGGCTGCTGCGACCGGACGTTGCGCCACCCGAGCGGCAGGTGCCCGACCTTGCGGGTGGCCGCCTGGGCGAGTGCCGCGGCGAGCGCAAACGGTTGCGGATCAACGGTCCGGGTGAACGCGTGCTCGCTCAGGAACCCGGTGTGCGTTTCGCCCTTGAGGAAGGCGTCGTGTTCGAGGACGTCCACGAGCAGCCGGCGGTTCGTGATCAGGCCGTGGATCTGCGCGCTTTCCAGCGCCGTCGCGAGCTTGCGGGCGGCGGCCCTGCGCGTCGGCGCGTGCGCGATCACCTTGGCCAGCATGGGGTCGTAGTGGACCGAGATCTCCGACCCGTCCTCCACGCCGCTGTCGAGCCGGACGTCGCCGGGCACGTGGAACCGGTGCAGCGTGCCGCTGGCCGGGCGCCAGTCGTGGTCGGGGTCCTCGGCGTAGAGGCGGACCTCGATGGCGTGCCCGTCCGGTTCCGGTGGTGCTGCCGGGAGTTCGGCACCCTCGGCGATCCTGAGCTGCCATTCGACCAGGTCGACGCCGTACACCAGTTCGGTGACCGGGTGCTCGACCTGCAGCCGGGTGTTGACCTCCAGGAAGTGGAAGTCCTCGCCCTTCAGCATGAACTCGACGGTGCCCGCGCCCACGTAGCCGATCGACTCGGCCGCCGCCGTCGCCGCCGCGAACAAGCGCTTGCGGATGTCGTCGGTGACCGCCGGGCTGGGCGACTCCTCGATGATCTTCTGGTGGCGGCGCTGGATCGAGCACTCGCGTTCGCCGAGCGCCCACACCGTGCCGTGTGCGTCCGCGAGGATCTGCACCTCGACGTGCCGGGCGTGCTCCAGCAACGGTTCGCAGAACACCGTCGGGTCGCCGAACGCCGACTCGGCCTCCCGGCGCGCGCTGGCCAGCGCGTCCGCGAACTCCTCGTGCTCGCGGACGATCCGCATGCCGCGGCCGCCGCCGCCCGCCGAGGCCTTGATCAGCACCGGGAACTCGGTGACGGTCTCCGGATCCAGTTCCGGCAGGGTGGGGACGCCGGCCGCCGCCATGCGCTTCTTCGCGGCGACCTTGGACCCCATGGCCTCGATGGCGTCCGGGGCGGGACCGACCCACGTCAGCCCGGCCGCGCCGACGGCACGCGCGAACTCCGCGTTCTCGCTGAGGAAGCCGTAACCGGGGTGCACGGCGTCCGCGCCCGCCCGCTTCGCCGCCTCGGCGATCAGGTCACCGCGCAGGTAGGTCTCGGCGGGCGACGCGCCGGGCAGGCTGACCGCGAAGTCGGCCTCCCGCACGTGCGGGGCGTTCGCGTCCGGGTCGGAGAAGACCGAGACCGTGCGGATGCCGAGTTTCCGGCACGTGCGGATGATCCGGCGGGCGATCTCACCGCGGTTGGCGATCAGCAGCGTCTTGATCACTGGGGTCATCACATCCGGAAGACGCCGAAGCCGTCGGCGCCCTTGATCGGTCCGCTGTGGACAGCGGAGAGGCACAGGCCGAGCACGGTCCTGGTGTCGCGAGGGTCGATCACGCCGTCGTCGTAGAGCTTGCCGGACAGGAACGGCGCCAGCGACTGCTCCTCGATCTGCGCCTCCACCATCCTGCGCATGGCGGCGTCGTGCTCCTCGTTGTACTCCTGCCCCTTGGCCGCGGCGGCCTGCCGTCCGACGATCGACAGCACGCCGGCGAGCTGGGCGGGACCCATCACGGCCGACTTGGCGTTCGGCCAGGTGAACAGGAACCGCGGGTCGTAGGCCCGGCCGCACATGCCGTAGTTGCCCGCGCCGTAGCTGGCGCCCATGGTGATCGTCAGGTGCGGCACCCGGCTGTTCGACACGGCGTTGATCATCATCGAGCCGTGCTTGATGATGCCACCCTGCTCGTACTGCGCGCCGACCATGTACCCGGTGGTGTTCTGCAGGAAGACCAGCGGCGTGTCGCTCTGGTTCGCCAACTGGATGAACTGGGTGGCCTTCTGCGACTCCTCGCTGAACAGCACGCCGCGCGCGTTGGCGAGGATGCCGACGGGATAGCCGTGGATCCTGGCCCACCCGGTGACGAGACTGTTGCCGTACAACGGTTTGAACTCGTCGAACTTCGACCCGTCGACGAGCCTCGCTACGACGTCGCGCGGGTCGAACGGCACGCGCTGGTCCTCGGAGACGATGTCCAGGATGCTGTCGGTGTCGAACAGCGGCTCTTCGACCTCGTACGGCTCCGGCCCCTGCTTGCGCCAGTTCAGCCGCGCCACCACCCGACGGGCCAGGCGGATCGCGTCGGTCTCGTCCTCCGCCACGAAGTCCGCGAGCCCGGACGCGGTGCCGTGCATGGTCGCGCCGCCGAGCGACTCGTCGTCCGCGTCCTCGCCGGTCGCCATCTTGACCAGCGGCGGGCCGCCCAGGAACACCTTCGAGCGGTCCTTGATCATGATCACGTGGTCGGACATGCCCGGCACGTACGCGCCACCGGCCGTGGCGTTGCCGAACACCGCCGTGATCGTCGGGATGCCCGCCGCGCTCAGCCGTGTGAGGTCGCGGAACGCCCGGCCGCCCGGGATGAAGATCTCGCTCTGCGTCGGCAGGTCCGCGCCACCCGACTCGACCAGGCTGATCAACGGCAGCCGGTTCTGCAACGCGATGTCGTTGGCCCGCAGCGACTTCCGCAGCGTGTACGGGTTGCTCGCGCCACCGCGGACAGTCGGGTCGTTCGCGACGATCACGCACTCGACGCCCTCGACCCGTCCGATACCGGTGACCACGCTGGCGCCGACCGGGAAGTCGGTGCCCCACGCGGCGAGCGGCGACAGCTCCAGGAACGGGCTGTCCTCGTCGATCAGCAACTCGACCCGTTCGCGCGCAAGGAGTTTGCCGCGCTTGTGGTGCCGTTCGACGTACTTCGGCCCACCTCCCGCAAGCGCTTTCGCGTGCTCGGCGTCCAGCTCCGCGATCTTCGCGAGCAGCGCCTCCCTGTTGCCCATCAGGCGAACCCCAATCGTCGTGCCGCGAGCTCGGTCATCACTTCGGTCGCCCCGCCCCCGATGCCGAGGATGCGGGCGTCCCGGTAGTGACGCTCCACTTCGGACTCCCGCATGTACCCCATGCCGCCGTGCAGCTGCACCGCCGCGTCCACCACTTCACCGCACGCCTGCACGGCCGCGTTCTTCGCGAAGCACACCTCGGTGATCACGTCCTCGCCCCGGGCGACCCGCGCCGCGACCTCCCGCGTGTACGTGCGCACGAGGTCGATCTTCTGCGCCATCTCGGCGAGCTTGTGCCCGACCACCTGCCGCTTGATCAGCGGCTTGCCGAACGTCTCCCGGTTCCGCGTCCACTCGACGGTCAGGTCCAGCGCACGCTGCGCCGTCGCGTACGCCTCGACGGCCATCGTGACCCGCTCGACCTGGAACTGCCGCATGATCTGCACGAACCCGGCGTTCTCCGCGCCCACGAGGTTGCGCGCCGGCACCCGCACGTCGTCGAAGTGCAGCTCAGCGGTGTCGCTGCAGTGCCAGCCCATCTTGTCGAGCTTGCGGCGCGTGAACCCGTCCTCGATCACCAGCAGCGAGATGCCCTGGTACCCCGGCTCACCGGTCCGCACCGCCGTCGTGACGAAGTCCGCGCGGCACCCCGAGGTGATGAACGTCTTGGTGCCGTTGACGACGTAGTGATCGCCTTGGTTGACCGCCCTGGTCCGGATGTTCGCGACGTCCGATCCGGCACCGGGTTCGGTGACCGCGAGGCTGCCGATCTTCTCGCCCCTGATGGCCGGCTTCGCGAACCGCTCGATCAGGTCCTCGTTCCCGCTCTGCCAGATGTGGGGGATCGCGATGCCGTGCGTGAACAGCGCCGCGATCAGCCCGCTCGACCCGCCCGCCTGGATGACCTCCTCGGTCAGCACGACCGAGTCGAGCAGGTCGCCGTCCTCGAACCCGATGGCCAGCAACCCGGCTTCCGCGGCCTTCTGGTGCAGCTCGCGCGGCACCTCGCCCTGGTTCTCCCAGTCGGCGATGTGCGGGACGATCTCCTTCCGCGTGAAGTCGCGGACGAGCTGACGGAGTTCCTTGCGCTCGTCGAACAGATCCTTGGTGATCACAGCAGCGCCTCCGGGATCTCGACTTCCCTGCCGCGCAACCACTCACCGAGGCCCTTGGCCTGCGGGTCGAACCGCGTGCTGCTCGCCACGCCGTCCCCCAGCAGCCCGTGCAGCACGAAGTTGAGCGCCTTCAGGTTGGGCAGCTCGTACCGGCTGACCTCGCCCGCCTCCGGCAGCAGCTCCTTGAGCTTCTCCGTCGTGAGGAAGCCGTTGAGCCACTCGTACGCTTCTTCGGTGCGCGTCCAGACGCCGAGGTTCGCGTCCCCGCCCTTGTCGCCGCTGCGCGCACCGACGATCGTTCCCAGCGGCCGCTTCACAACAACACCGCCTTCGCACTGACCTCGTCGCGGTTCACGTACGCCGCCCGGTACACCCCGAACGGCGTCCCGTCACCCGGCGGCGCCGTGACGTGGAAGCCGGGATAGCTCGCCAGCGCCAGCTCGACCGCCGCCCGGCCGAACCCCTTGGCCCGCTCGGGATCCGGCGTCTTGATCGTGACGTGCAGCAACGCGCTGGCCCGTTCCTCGGTGTCGGCGTCCGGGTGGTCGGTCCTGGCCAGCGTCCACGTCAGCCCTTCGGCACCGATGGCCTCTTCGAGCTGCCGCTTGACCAGCTCGGCCTTGGCGACGACGTCGAGGCCGGTCAGGACGAACGTGGTGGCGTTCCTGAAGCCGCCCAACGTGTTCAGGCACACCTTGAGCGTGTCCGGCGGCGGACTGCCTTTGGTGCCGCTGATCCTCACGCCCCTGGCGTGCTCTTCGAGCTCGATCGTGTCGAAGTGCGTGGTGACGTCCGGCCCGAGGTACTCCGGCGCCCCGATCTCGTACAACAGCTGCGCCGTGACGGTGTCGACCGTGACCGCTCCGCCCGTCCCGTCGTGCTTGGTGATCAGGCAGGACCCGTCCTCGTCGACCTCCGCGATCGGAAACCCCGGCCGGGTCGCGTCGATCTCGGTGAAGAACGAGTAGTTCCCGCCGGTGGCCTGCGTCCCGCACTCCAGCACGTGCCCCGCGACCGTGGCGCCCGCGAGCTTGTCCCAGTCGTCCCGCGCCCATCCGAAGTGCGCCGCGGCGGGGCCCACGACGAGGCTCGCGTCGGTCACGCGCCCGGTGACCACGACCTGCGCGCCCTGGTCGAGGCAGTCGGCGATCTCCCACGCGCCGAGGTAGGCGTTGGCGGTCAACGCCTCGGGGAACCGCGCCTTGAGGTCGTCGCCCGTGACGTAGCCGACCTTGGCGTCGAGCTTGCGCGCCAACCCTTCGGGATTCAGCCCGCCGGCGTTGACGACGATCTTGACGCCCTTGTCGAGCGCCAGCGCCAGGCAGTCCTCCATCTGCCGCAGGAACGTCTTGGCGTAGCCCAGACCCGAGTCCTTCATCCGGTCGCGCCCGAGGATGAGCATGGTCAGCTCGGCGAGGTAGTCGCCGGTCAGGACGTCGAGCTCACCGCCTTCCAACTGCTCCCGCACGGCGGACAGCCGATCGCCGTAGAAGCCGGAGGCGTTGCCGATCCTGATCACCGGCCACCTCCCGGCGGCCCGGCGAAGGCCTGCGCGATCGGAATCCACTCCTCCGCCACCGGCCCCACCGCCTCGATGGCCAGCTCCTTGCGGTTGCGCCGCTGCGTCACCAGCCACGCGAAGTCCAGCGCAGGCCCGGAAACCCGGTTCTCCGCACCCTCGGGCCCCCACGTCCACAGCTCGCCGCCGGGCCCGGTCAGCTCGACCCGAACCTCCGCCTCCGGCACCGCCAGCCCGTTGAGCAGGAAGGCGAATCCCATCGTCCGGACCCCGAGGTGGCACACGTGCCGGAGCCGCGAGGTCGGCTCCCGCACCACGCCGAGCGCGTCCGCGACGTCCTGCCCGTGCGCCCACGTCTCCATGAGCCGCGCGGTCGCCATCGACGCCGGGCTCATCGGCGGCCCGAACCACACGATCTTCCCCGAGGCGGTCGCGAGGTGTTCCCGCAGCACGGCACGGCCGTTGCGCCACAACGGCAACAGGTCCGGCAGCACCGCCGCCTCCGCGGCCGTGCGGTCCACGACGTCCGCGGTGAGCGGCTGCGCCTGGAACGCCTCGGGGTTGGTGATGGCGAGGATCGCGGCCTTGTCCGTCCACATGAGGTGGCCGATCTGGTGCCCGATCGTCCAGCCCTCGGCCGGCGTCGGCAAAGTCAGGTCGGCATCGGCGACAAGCGCGTCGAGCTCCTGCGACTCGGCGTCGAGATCGGCCAGCAGTTCGGTGATCACAGCTGCTCCTCCAGCATCTTCGCCCAGTACCGCACGACGTGTGCGCGGCGCTTGCCGTCGTCGGCCAGCTGGTTGGCCAGCGCCAGACCGCGGACCAGGTCCAGGGTCGCCTGCACGGCGTCCTTCACGCCCGGTTTCGTGTCGTCGACGTCCAGCAGCTCCAGCGCCAGCGCGTACACCTCGCGCCCCAGCCGCGCCTGCAGCTCCAGCACCTGCGAGCGCAGCTCCGGATCCGTGCGCGCCGCCACCCACAGCTCCAGCGCCGCGGTGAACAGGTCGCTCGCGTGGAAGTCCGCGATCAGCTCCACCACGGCATGCGTGCTCTTGTCCGCGATCTCCGCCCGCCGCTTGAGCACCTCGACGCTCTCCGCGCCCACGTGCTCCACGGCCGCCGCGACCAGCTCACCGCGGGTCCGGAAGTGGTGCAGCTGCGCGCCGCGCGACACGCCCGCCCGTTCGGCCACCTCGGTCGTCGTGGTGCCTGACCAGCCACGTTCCACCAGGCACTCGACCGTCGCCTCCATCAGCTTCCGCTTGGTCTCGCGCGTGCGGTCGGCCTGGCGCTGCCTCGTCTCCACGGCCCCGAGTGTTCCGGCCCACAAACAAACAGTCAAGCCTGCTTGTAAATGCCGCTGCTAGCGTCCGGCGCGATGAGCACAGTCGATCGACTCAGGGCCGCGGGCTGCGTGTTCGCCGAGGACGAAGCCGCCCTGCTCCACGAAGCCGCCACGTCCCCGCAACACCTCGAAGAGATGGTCACGCAACGGGTCCAGGGCCTGCCGCTCGAACACGTCGTCGGCTGGGCGGAGTTCTGCGGCCGTCGCATCACGGTCACCCAGGGGGTGTTCGTGCCGCGCCACCGCACCGAACTGCTGGTCGACCTGGCCGTCGAGCTGAAGCCCAGCCTCGCCGTCGACCTGTGCTGCGGCTCGGGCGCGATCGGCGCGGTGATCCAGCACAGGCTTCCCGACGCGACGGTCTACGCGGCCGACATCGACCCCGTGGCGGCCGAGTGCGCGCGCAAGAACCTCACGAACGTGTTCGAAGGCGACCTGTTCGACGCGCTGCCAACACACATAAAGGGCCACATCGACGTCGTGGTCGCCAACGTGCCGTACGTGCCCACCGACGACATCCAGTTCATGCCACCCGAAGCCCGCGACTTCGAGGCACGCATCGCGCTCGACGGCGGCACGGACGGCCTCGACATCCTCCGACGAGTGGCCGCCCAGGCCGCGGTCTGGCTCAGGCCCGGCGGCCACCTCATGAGCGAGACGAGCGAACGCCAGGCACCGGAAGCACTCGCCGCGTTCACCGCGGCCGGACTCGGCGCCAAGCTCGTGACCAGCGAAGACGCCGCGGCAGTGGTCGGCAGGACCTAAAGTCCGTACGATGTACGGTATGGCGTACGACGAGATCATGCGGTGGTTCGCGCGGTGGGACGAGCTCGCGGTGAAGGGCGACGTCGAGCAGATGGCCGACATGGCCCTGTTCCCCATCAACACGGTCACGGACGGTTCGGCCACGTCGTGGGACCGCGCGAGGTTCATCGAGGAAATGGGAGCCCAGCTCGGCGGGGACGTGCAGATGGAGTCCGTCAGGACCCCGCACTTCATCAACGACAACCTGGCCTTCGTGATCACCGACGGCACGATCAACGGGATGACCGTGCGCTACGGCGACCTGCTGGTGAAGGTCGGCGGCGAGTGGAAGTTCCAGACGATGGTCCAGGGCGGCTGGGCCTGACGGCAACACCGATCGCTCGAGGCCGTTCGCACTCTCATCACAGCCGGGCAGTTACGTGGATGAAGGGCGCCTTCATCCACACCAGGTGGAGGAAGGCGCCCTTCATCCACCTCACCAGGCACTGGGTTGCGAACACGACTTCCGGAGCTCGACCGGATCAAAGCAGGGTGAGCTGTTCCTGGTCCACGCGCGGCGCCGGCACACCCACCGGCAGGCTGCCGTCGGGCCACACGCCGTCGTCGTCGCCGGGCACACCGGTGACGGCGTCGGTGGCACGGCCGCGCGGTGCCAGGCCGTGCTTTTCGATCAACGGCACCACCCGCGCACGTAACCGGGCACGGTACCTCTTGTCCACATAGGACCCGGAACCGTACAGATACCGGTACGTCTCGACGAGATCCGGGTGTTCGCGCCGCAACCAGGCGGCGAACCACTCCCGCGCACCAGGACGCAGGTGCAGCGGCAGCACCGTCACCCCGGTCGCGCCGGCCGCCGCGATCTGCTCCAGCAGGAAGTCCAGCTGCTCCGCGGAATCCGTCAGCTCGGGCAGCACCGGAGCCACGAACACCCCGCACGGCAGACCGGCCTCCCGCACCTTGCGCACCAGCTCCAGCCGGGCCGCGGGCGTGGGAGTGCCCGGCTCCAGCGACTTGTGCAGATCGCGGTCCATCAACGCCAGCGAAACCCCGATGCCCACCGGCACGACCTCGGCCGCCGCGGTCAGCAACGGCAGGTCGCGGGCCAGCACCGTGCCCTTCGTCAGGATCGAGAAGGGCGTGCGGGAGGCGGTCAGGGCCTCGATGATCCCTGGCATCAAGGCGTACCGCCCCTCCGCCCGCTGGTACGGGTCGGTGTTGGTGCCCAGCGCGACGTGCTCCTGCTTCCACTTCGGCGACCGCAGCTGGCGCGACAGCACCTCCCCCGCGTTGACCTTGACGATCAGCTGGCTGTCGAAGTCGCGGCCGGCGTCGAGATCCAAATAGGAGTGTGTGCCGCGCGCGAAGCAGTTGTGCGACACCACTCCGTTGGCGATGAAGTCACCGGTGCCGGTCGTGATGTCGTACAGCGTCATCTCGTCCAGCGGTTCCACCGACACCACGCCCAACGGCTGCTGCGACTTGATCGCCACGCCGTCGATGTCGCGCTTGCGGGTGATCGCCGGGTCGACGGTGTGGAAGAACCGCAGGTTCTCCCGCAGGCCGCCGCGCAGGCGCACGACCCGGACGCCGCGCCGGCGGCGCAGCTCCTCGATCGCGAAGTCGAAGTGGAAGTGCTTCAACGCCAGGCAGATCGCCTCGACGACGGTCGCGTTGCGCGTCGACATCCGCAGGATGCTGCGTGAGCAGGTCCCCAAGTAGTCGAACGCACCGGCCAGGAAACCCTTGAGCCAGTCCGGGTTCGGGGCTATCTGCCAGTGCGCGAGCTCGCGCACTTGGTGCAGAAATCCCCTCCCCTCTCGCACACCGAAGTAGTCGAGGTACTCCTGTGTGCGGTCCATGGCCTCTATGTCGGCCAACGGAATGCGGAACTCGTTCTCGTCGTCGACCATGCCGCGCAGGTAGCCGCGGCGGTAGTCGTCGGTCACGTCGGGCTGCTCGACGAAAGCCCCCGTGCCCATCAGCTTGTTGCCGGTCGTGAGGTGCGGACGGCGGCCCGTGCCCGCGGTTTCGCCCGTCACGTGCTTCCAGCCGCGATCGGTCAGGAAGCGGTGATCACCGGACGCGACGACCGACGTGCCGTCCTCCAGCGTCAGCCGGTACGCGTGCTTGCGCGTCTCCCAGTGCGCCAGCACGGTGGTCAGCTTGTAGCGGCGGTAGTTGCCGACCAGCTCGGTGCCGTAGATCTCGTCGCCGACCCGCAACTGGGACAACGGTTTGGTGCGCCCGTTGCCCATCAGGACCGGGGTGTCACCGGCCAGGCAGTAGGTGCAGGCGTGTGAGCACCCCCGGTACGGGTTCACCGTCCACGAGAAGGGCAGCGACGACCCCGGCACTCCGTTGAGCACGGATTTGGCGCGGACCTCGTGGAACACCACGTCCGCGAACTCAGGAGTTCGTACGCTGCGCACCAGTCCCGGTAGCCCCGGTAGTGCCTGCTGCGGCTCTGCCTCGAGTTTCTGTCCGTCCCATCGCACATCATCGATTCGAACACATGTTCGAACATCGGTCAAGGAGAGCGCGTGTCACCCGTTGAGGTAGCAGGCTTCATCACCGGCGCACTGTGTGTATGGCTCGTCGCCCGCCAGAACCCCTGGAACTGGCCCATCGGCATCGCCAACAACATCGCGTTCCTCGTGCTGTTCTGGACCAGCGGCCTGTACGCGGACTCCGGCCTGCAAGTCGTCTACATCGCGTTGGCGGTCTACGGCTGGTGGGCGTGGTTGCGCGGCGGTGACCAGCACAGCGTCCTGCACGTCACCCGCACGACGTCCCAGCAGTGGACCTGGCTCGCGGTCGCCGGCGTGCTCGGAACCGGCCTGCTGCACTGGATCCTGATGTCGTTCACGCAGTCGACCGTGCCGTTCTGGGACTCGGTCACGACGGTGCTCTCACTGCTCGCCACGTGGGGCCAGGCGCGCAAGAAGGTCGAGTCGTGGTGGCTGTGGATCGCCGCGGACGTGATCTACGTGCCGCTCTACGCGTACAAGGACCTCTATCTGACAGCGGTGTTGTACGTGGGGTTCATGGTGCTGTGCGTGATCGGGCTGCGGTCGTGGAGCAAGGACGTGGTGCGCGTATGAAGGAGTTCGGCCACGCGCTGGTGCTCGGCAAGTTCTACCCACCGCACAACGGCCATCATCACCTGATCGAGACCGCGGCGGCCCGCAGCGAACGCACGACCGTCACCGTGCTCGCGGCGTCGACGGAGACCATCCCGCTCGACGACCGCGTGCGCTGGCTGACCGAGACGCACCGCGCGACCCCCGGCGTGCGGATCATCGGCGACCTCGACGACCACCCGATGGACTTCGACTCCGACGAGGTCTGGAGCCTGCACGTCGAACTGGCGAAGGCGGTGCTCGCCCGGCGCGCCATCGCCGACGGAGATCCCGCGCAGGCACCTGTGGACGTCGTGTTCTCCAGCGAGAAGTACGGCGACGAACTGGCCGGACGGCTGGGCGCGCGGCACGTGCTCGTCGACCTGGACCGCGTCACGCACGCCGTTTCCGGCACCGCTGTCCGGAACGACCCGTTCGCGAACTGGCACCACCTCGCGCCCGCGACGCAGCGCGGACTCGGGTGGAAGGTCGTGGTCCTCGGCGCCGAGAGCACCGGTACGACGACGCTCTCGAAGCAGCTCGCCGACCACTTCGCCGCACCGTGGATCCCCGAGTACGGCCGCGAACACACCGAGCACAAGCTGCGCGCCGCACGGGCGTTCCGCGCGGACGCCGCGGTGGACAGTCTGGTGTGGACGCTCGGTGACTTCGAAGACGTTGCCCGCGAACAGGAACGCCGCATCCAGGCCGAGACCGCACCGCTGGTCGTGGCGGACAACGACGCGTTCGCCGCGACCGTCTGGGGCGAGCGCTACCTAGGTTTCCGCCCGAACGTCTTCCAGGGCACCGAACCGGACCTGTACCTGCTGACCGACCACGTCGGCGTTCCGTTCGAACAGGACGGCTGGCGTGACGGCGAGCACCTGCGGGAGTGGATGACCGGACTGTTCGAACGCGAGCTCGCGCGGCGCGGGGTGCCGTGGCGGAAACTCACGGACGACAGGTTCACCACAGCCGTCACTGCCGTCGAACAGCTCATGGGGCAGGATGTCTCGCGTGGGTCACGGTCACGGGCATAGCCACGCGCAGCCAGCAGAACCCGCCTCGCAACGCGTCCGCACGTTGCTGATGTGGCTGCTGGTGCCGTTGGCGCTGGCCACGATCGTCGGCGCGGTGCTGCTCTACCCGTTCGGGCACGAGCAGAAGACCGGCGCCGCGGTCGGGCTGCACCAGAAACCGGTCAACGCGGTCGTCACCGGCATGCAGGAGAACTGCGGCGAGAAGTGCATCGCCGTGACCGTGCGCATGACCAGCGGCGACGCCAACGGGCAGACCATCACGATCCCGACCGCGCACGGCCCGGGCGCCCCGCACTTCCAGATCGGCGACGAGGTGGTGCTGTCCTATTCGGGCAGCCAGCCGCAGGCCGCCGAGTCGTACCAGATCGTCGACTTCCAGCGCGGGTGGTCGCTCGTCGTGCTGGCCCTGCTCTTCACGGCGGCGGTGCTCCTGCTCGGACGGTGGCAGGGCCTCGCGGCGCTCGGCGCGTTGCTGCTGAGCTTCGTGGTGCTGGTGCTGTTCGTGATGCCGTCGATCCTGGCCGGCGAGAGCCCGCTGCTCGTGGCGGTCGTCGGCGCCGGACTGATCATGTTCGGGGTGCTCTACCTGACGCACGGCGTGTCCGCGAGAACGTCCACGGCGGTGCTCGGCACGCTGGTCAGCCTCGCGTTGATCGGCGTGCTGGGCGCGTTGTTCTCGGTGGTGTCGAAGCTGACCGGGCTCGACGAGGACACGATCAACCTCGTCACCGTGCTCGGCACCGACATCGATACGCGCGGGCTGCTGCTGGCGGGCACGCTCATCGGCGCGCTGGGCGTGCTCGACGACGTGACCGTGACGCAGACCAGCGCGGTGTGGGAGCTGCGGCGGGCCAACGAGAAGCTGACGTGGCGCGAGCTGTTCGCCGCGGGGTCGCGGATCGGGCGCGACCACATGTCGTCGGTGGTCAACACGCTCGTGATGGCCTACGCGGGTGCGGCGCTGCCGTTGCTGCTCGCGATCTCGCTGGCGGGCCGGTCGCTGGGCGAGATCCTGAGCGCGCAGCAGATCGCCCAGGAGATCGTCCGCACGCTGGTCGGCAGCATCGGCCTGGTGGCGGCGGTGCCGGTGACCACCGCCTTGGCCGCGCTCGTCGCGGTGCGCCAAGAGGTCGCCCCCGCCGAACCGAAACCCGGGCCGGAGCCCGAGAAGCCCGCCGCGAAAGCCAAAGCGAAGCCCGTGGCCAAGCCGCGGCGGAACCGGATCGAGGGCGACCTCTTCATCGGCTACGACCCCGACAAGGGGCCGTGGGAACGTCCTAGTGCGCGAGCAGCACGAACAGCAGCGCCAGCGCGCCAGGCACCACCTGCACGAAGAAGATCTTCCGGCTCGCCGTGAACGTGCCGTAGACGCCCGCGACGATCACGAACACCGTGAACAGCACGGCCGCGCCGAAGTCCTGCCGGATCAGCGCGTAGATCAGACCGGCCGCGAGGAAACCGTTGTAGAGGCCCTGGTTCCCGGCGAGCGTCTTGGTCTCCTGCGCGAACTCGGGGGTCAGGTCGAACGCCTTCTGGCCACGCGGTGTCGTCCAGAGGAACATCTCCAGCACCACGATGTAGAGGTGAATCAACGCCACCAAGGCGATGAGGATGTTGGCGATAACCTGCACTTGGGTCCTCCTCTGGACTGACACGTCCGGTGAGACAATAGAGCAGTGGGAAGACAACGGCCCGACACAGAGGCGATCACCGAGTCGATCGACTCCGGCGTCGCCGAGCTCGTCCCGGACCTGGGTGGACGGAACTCGTGGACGTTGCGGGTCAACGGAACCCCACAGTCGCATGTGGACCTCGACGACCCGACCTACCTGGAGTTCGAGTACGTCCGGCGGCTGGGTCACATCGTCGATCTCACCGCGCCTTCGCGGGTGCTCCACCTGGGTGGTGGTGCTCTCACGCTGGCGCGCTACGTGGCGGACCTGCTGCCCCGGTCGTCTCAGCAGGTGGCCGAGATCGACGCGGGCCTGATCGCGTTCATCCGCCGCGAGCTCCCGCCGCCGCCACGGGTGAAGATCACCACCGGGGACGCCCGCGCCGTGCTCGCCCGCAGCCGTCCGGCGTCGTTCGACCTGATCGTCACGGACTGCTTCGCCGGTGCCCGCACGCCCGCGCACCTGACGTCGGTCGAGTACGTCCGGCAGGCGTCCGCCGCGCTGGTCGAGGACGGGGTCTACGCGGCGAACATCGGCGACGGCAACGGACTGCAGTTCGCGCGGGCCCAGTGCGCGACCGTCCGCGCCGTGTTCGAGCACGTCTGCGTGCTGGCCGAGCCCGGCGTGTTCCGGGGCCGCCGGTTCGGCAACTTCGTGATCTTCGGCTCGCACACCGGGTTGCCGATGCAGCAGCTGACCCGTGCCACGGCCGGTGACCCGTTCCCCGGCCGCGTCGAGCACGGCACGGGCCTGACGAAGTTCATCGGTGGCGCACCCGTCACCACCGACGCGACCGCCACCCTCTCCCCCGCGCCACCTTCGGGCCTCTGGGGCACCTAGCCCCGCCCGGTCGTCCTCGATGAACGGCGCATTTGTCCACGTGAGGTGGACGAATGCGCCGTTCATCGAGCACCCGGCTGGCCGGGGTGGGGCGTCAGTCGAGCGAGGTCACGAACTTGGAGACGGCGTCCGGATGGAGTTTTTGGGCCATCCGGCCCGCCGGCGCCAGCGAGCCCAGCCGGTACAGCGGGCGTTCCGGGGCGGCGAGCCCGCGCGCCTCGGCCCGCAGCTGGGCGACGAGCAGCTCCGAGAACACCAGCCCCGGCGTGTCGCCACGGGCCGCCAAAGTGTCGGCCAACCGGCGCAGCTGGTAGATGCCCATCTCCCGGCCACCGACACCCGAGTACATCGACAGCGCGATGTTGATCGCCCTCTTGCCGCCGCGCACGAACAGGCCGACGGTCCGGGCGCCGCGCATGTCCGTGACCAGCAGGTCCAGCGAGTCTGCGGTGGCCAGGTCGACGGTGCGCGTACCGAACGCCCGCACGTGCACCGCAGTGCCTTCGAGCCACACCGTGCGGCGGGCCTCGGACAGCGCGAGCAGCACGACCGGCAGCGACACGATCAGGAACGCGATGATGCCGGCCCAGCGGCCGCCGATGAACCCGACGATCGCGCCGAAGGCGAGGGCGACCATCAGGCCGCCGATCGCCACCATGCGCGCACGTTTGCGGACCGTCTCCTTGTCCAGCAGATCGAGAACGAGCTTGTCGTCGGAGCTCACGGCTGCTCTCGCACCGCCTCGGCGCCGAGGTCCGACGCCAGCGCCTCGGCCCCACCGGGCACCCCGGCCACCACGTCGGCGGCTGCCGGGTCCAGCGCGGTGAGCACCGCGCCGACCGCGTCCGCCAGCGCCACGGACACCTGCTCGCCGGTGGCCAGCGTCTTCAGCCCGATCAGACCGGCCTCCAGGTCGCGCTCACCGAGCACCAGCGCCAACCGGGCACCGGACTTGTCGGCGACCTTGAAGCCCGCCTTCATCGACTTGCCGCCGTAGACGAGGTCGGTTCGCACGCCGGCCACGCGCAGCTCGCCCGCGATCGCCACCAGCCGGGCCCGCGCGGCCTCGCCCAGCGGCACGCCGATCACGTCGACCCGGCTGAACTCCGGCAGCACGCCCTCGGCCTGCGCGGCGAGCAGCGCCCGGTCCACGCCCAGGCCGAAGCCGACACCGGAGAGCTCCTGGCCGCCGAGCTGCGCCATCAGGCCGTCGTACCGGCCACCGCCGCCGATGCCCGACTGCGCGCCGAGCCCGTCGTGGACGAACTCGAACGTCGTCTTCGTGTAGTAGTCGAGACCGCGGACCATGCGCGGGTTCTCGACGAACTTCACGCCCAGCTCGGTCAGGTACCCCTTGACGAGCTCGTAGTGCTCACGGCACGCGTCGCACAGGTGGTCGACCATCAACGGCGCGTCGGCGACCATCGCGCGCACCTCGGGCCGCTTGTCGTCGAGCACCCGCAACGGGTTCAGCTCAGCGCGCTGGCGGGTCGCCTCGTCCAGCGGCAGCTTCGCCAGGAACTCCTGCAGCAACCCCCGGTACGCCGGACGGCAGTTCGAGTCGCCCAGCGAGGTGATCTCCAGCCGGTACCCGGTCAGCCCGAGCGCGCGGAACCCGGCGTCACCGACCGCGATGACCTCGGCGTCGAGCGCCGGGTCGTCCACGCCGACGGCCTCGATGCCGACCTGGTGGAACTGCCGGTACCGACCGGCCTGCGGGGCTTCGGCGCGGAAGAACTGGCCCGCGTAGTAGAGCTTCACCGGCAGCTGGCCGCGGTCGAGGCTGTGCTCGATCACGGCCCGCATCACGCCCGCCGTGCCCTCGGGGCGCAGCGTGATGGAGCGGTCGCCGCGGTCGAGGAAGGTGTACATCTCCTTCGACACGACGTCGGTCGACTCGCCGACACCGCGCGCGAACAGCGCCGTGTCCTCGAAGACCGGCAGCTCGACGTAGCCGTAGCCGGCGAGCTCGGCGGCACGGGTCAGCGTCGACCGGACGTGCAGGAACGCGGCGGACGTCGGCGGGATGTAGTCGGGAACGCCTTTGGGTGCGGAAAACACGTCTCTCAGAGTCCTCGGTGCGGGGCAGCTGGTGCGTCCTGCAGCTGGAGCAGGTAGGGGTTCGTCGCACGCTCGCGGCCGATGGTCGTCGTCGGGCCGTGGCCGGGCAGCACCACCGTGTCGTCGGGCAAGGTCAGGACCTTGTTCTGCAGAGACGACAGCATGCGCGAGTGGTCACCGCCAGGCAGGTCGGTGCGTCCGATGGAACCGGCGAAGAGCGTGTCACCCGAGATCACCAGGCGACCCCCTTCCTGCACGCCGGAGCGGAACATCACCGACCCGCCGGTATGGCCCGGCGTGTGGTCGACGGTGATCTTCAACCCGGCGAGGTCGAGGTCGGTGCCGTCCTTCAACTCCCGGACCTCGCTCGGCTCGCGCATCTCCAGGTTGCCGCCGAAGAACGCGGCCGACTCGCGGCTGATGCCCTTGAGCGGGTCGGCGAGCATCTCGACGTCGTCCGGGTGGATGTACGCGGGGATGTCGTTGCCGTCGCAGACCGGCGTGACGGAGAAGGTGTGGTCGAAGTGCCCGTGCGTGAGCAGCACCGCGACCGGCGCGAGCCGGTGCTTGCGCCGGGCCTGCTCGATCGGCTCGACCGCGTCCTGACCGGGATCGATGATCACGCAGGGCTCGCCCTCACCGGCCGCCAGGACGAAGCAGTTCGCCTGGAGCGCACCAGTGGGGAACCCGATGACGAGCACGAAAACTACCTCCCTGGTCATGCCTAGCCTAACCACCACACAAAGCTCATATGCGCAGGCCCTAGACTCCCGAGCCGTCCGCCCTTTTCGCATGAGTCCCTGGGGAGGGAGCACGTGCCCACCAACGAGCAGCGACGCGCGGCAGCCAAGCGCAAGCTTGAGCGTCAGATGGTCTACCGCCAGGCGCGGGCCAAGAAGCGTCGTATCATCGCCGTCGTCTCGACGGTCGTCGTTGTTGCGCTCGTCGGAGGTGGTGTGTGGTGGCTCGCGACCCACGACTTCGGCAACGGTGACGCCGCCGCCTCGGAGACACCCAAGCAGGAGTCGGTGGACAAGGCGGAGAACATCCCCACCGCGATGCACCAGATCCCGAAGCGGCCGCAGCCGCTGCCGGCCAAGGTGAACTGTGAGTACACCAAGGGCCAGGAGCCGGCGGCGAAGGAGAACACCCCGCCCGCGAACGGCGAGCAGCCCACGACCGGCACGGTCGGCGTCACGCTCGGCACCTCGATCGGCGACCTGAAGTTCAACCTCGACCGGTCGCTGGCCCCCTGCACGGTGAACAACTTCATCAACCTGGCGAAGCAGAAGTACTTCGACAACACCACGTGCCACCGCCTCGTGGTGACCGGCATCCAGGTCCTGCAGTGCGGCGACCCCGGCGGCAACGGCATGGGCGGCCCCGGCTACTCGTTCAAGGACGAGGTCTACCCGGAGCTCACCTACGGCCGCGGCGTGCTCGCCATGGCGAACTCGGGTCCGGACACCAACGGTTCGCAGTTCTTCATCGTCTACGGCGACGGCTCGAACCTGCAGCCGAAGTACAACGTCTTCGGCACGGTCGACGAGGAGTCGCTGAAGAAGATCGACGAGGTCGCCAAGACCGGCACGGTCTCGCAGACGCCGGGCCAGGGCGACGGCAAGCCCAAGACCCCGGTCGACATCAAGTCGGCGCTGGTCGCCAACTAACTCTTCACACGATGAACGGCGCTTTTGTCCACCTGAGGTGGACAAAAGCGCCGTTCATCATTTGCCAGGTGGATTACGAGGCTGTGGTCACGCGGTATACGTCGTAGACGCCGTCCAAGCAGC
>NZ_JBEXJN010000088.1:0-28150 GCF_040609115.1 Lentzea sp. NPDC004782 | reverse complement strand
ACCCCCGTTCTAAATATATTCGGCGTTTGTCAAAAAATAAAAATAAAAACTATAAAGGGCTATTTTGACAACCTCAGGTGAAAAAACCCCCCGTTCATCATTTGCCAGGTGGATTACGAGGCTGAGGTCACGCGGTAGACGTCGTAGACGCCTTCCACGCTGCGCACGGCCTTGAGGACGTGCCCGAGGTGCTTCGGGTCGCCCATCTCGAACGAGAACCGCGACACCGCCACCCTGTCGCGCGACGTCGTCACCGACGCCGACAGGATGTTCACGCGCTCGTCGGCCAGCACCTTGGTGACGTCCGACAGCAGCCGGTGCCGGTCGAGCGCCTCGACCTGGATCGCCACCAGGAAGACCGACGACGCCGACGGCGCCCACTCGACGTCGAGGAGGCGTTCGGGCGACTTCAGCAGCTCGTCGGCGTTCGTGCAGTCGGTGCGGTGCACGGACACGCCGCCGCCGCGGGTCACGAAGCCCAGGATGTCGTCGCCCGGCACCGGGGTGCAGCAGCGGGCGAGCTTCACCCACACGTCGCCCGCGTCCTTGACGATCACGCCCGCGTCGCCGGTGGGACGGCGCCGGGTGACGGTGGACGGGGTGGCGCGGTCGGCCAGTTCCTCCTCGGCGTGCTCGACGCCGCCGAGCTGCGCGACGAGCCGTTGCACGACGTGGCGGGCTGAGGTGTGGCCCTCGCCGACCGCCGCGTACAGCGCGCTCATGTCCGGGTAGTGCAGTTCCTTCGCCAGGGCCTGCATCGAGTCGACGCTGACCAGGCGCTGGATCGGCAGCCCGACGCGCCGGACCTCCTTGGTGATCGCGTCCTTGCCCTGCTCGATCGCCTCTTCCTTGCGTTCCTTGGCGAACCACTGCTTGATCTTCGCCTTGGCGCGCGGGGACGCGACGAACGACAGCCAGTCGCGGGACGGGCCCGCGCCTTCGGCCTTGGACGTGAAGATCTCGACGACCTCGCCGTTCTCCAACTTGCGTTCGAGCGCGACCAGGCGTCCGTTCACACGGGCACCGATGCAGCGGTGGCCCACCTCGGTGTGCACGGCGTAGGCGAAGTCGACGGGCGTCGACCCGACGGGCAACGTCTGCACGTCGCCCTTCGGGGTGAACACGAAGATCTCGCGCGCGGCGAGGTCCCAGCGCAGCCCTTCGAGGAACTCACCGGGGTCCGCGGCTTCCCGCTGCCAGTCGAGGAGCTGGCGCATCCACGCCATCTCGTCGATCTCGACGGACTTGCCGTTGTGCGTGCCCTTGGTCTCCTTGTAGCGCCAGTGCGCCGCGATGCCGTACTCGGCCCGTTGGTGCATCTCGTGCGTGCGGATCTGCACTTCGAGAGGCTTGCCGTCGGGACCGATGACGGTCGTGTGCAGCGACTGGTAAACGCCGAACCGCGGCTGCGCGATGTAGTCCTTGAACCGGCCCGGCATCGGCTGCCATGCCGCGTGCACCACACCCATGGCCGCGTAGCAGTCACGGACCTCGTCCACGAGGATCCGCACACCCACGAGGTCGTGGATGTCGTCGAAGTCCCGGCCGCGGACGATCATCTTCTGGTTGATCGAGTAGTAGTGCTTCGGCCGGCCCTCGACCTTCCCGACGATCCGCGCCGCCTCGAGCTGCGCGTTCAGCTCCTCGACGACGGTCCGCAGGTACGTGTCGCGCGACGGCGCGCGCTTGGCGACCAGCCGCACGATCTCGTCGTACTTCTTCGGCTGCAGGATCGCGAACGCGAGGTCCTCCAGCTCCCACTTGACGGTCGCCATGCCCAGCCGGTGGGCCAGCGGCGCGAGGACTTCGAGCGTCTCACGGGCCTTGCGGGCCTGCTTCTCCGGCGGCAGGAACCGCATGGTGCGCATGTTGTGCAGCCGGTCGGCGAGCTTGATGACCAGGACCCGCGGGTCCTTCGCCATCGCGATCACCATCTTCCGGATGGTCTCCGCCTCGGCCGCTGCCCCCAGCTTGACCTTGTCCAGCTTCGTGACGCCGTCGACGAGGCGTGCGACCTCTTCGCCGAAGTCCTCTTTGAGCTGGTTGAGCGAATAGTCGGTGTCTTCCACGGTGTCGTGCAGCAGCGCGGCCACCAGCGTCGTGGTGTCCATGCCCAGCTCGGCGAGGATCGTCGCCACGGCGAGCGGGTGGGTGATGTACGGGTCGCCGGACTTGCGGCGCTGCGGGCGGTGCTTCTCCTCGGCGACGTCATAAGCGTGCTGCAGAAGCGCCAGATCGGCCTTGGGATGGAGGTCACGGTGCACGGCGGCGAGAGGTTCGAGGACCTGCTTCACCGGGGCCGCACGTTGGGCGGTGATGCGCCGCGCGAGGCGGGCGCGCACACGCCGGGTTGCCGACGGTTGAACAACCGTCGCAGCGGGTTCGGTGTCTTGACTCAACCCCACGCTCCTCGGGTCTCGCGAGTACCGAGGATAACGCGTTCACGCTGACGAAACTTCCGGACGCGCGCCGAGCGGCGCAGCTCACACGGTGAACGCCGCCCGGACTTCTACTGGGCCGATCAGGCGACGCTCGCCACGAACGCCTGCCAGGCGGAGATCGAGAACGCCAGCACGTCACCGCGAGTGGCCTTCGAGTCACGCACGAGAGCGTCGTGAGCGAGCGACACCTCCACGCACGCGCTGTCCCCCTCACCGCTGCTGTAAGTGGTCTTACGCCAGCTCCGCTCGTGGCTCATCGAGGTCCTTTCGGAGTTTGCTGACGTAGGTCGCCAGCAAGCTCCGGGATTGTCCCTCATCCAAGGCGCGGGCATCCAACCACTTGAAGAACTCCCGGCTGCGGGCGATGGCCGCGCCATCGTGCGCGAAGACCTTCGCCAGATCGGTCTCGCTGTACGCGACCGGGATCTTCTTCTCGAAGTTGAACAGCATGCGAGCCGACTTCATGGCAGCAGCTGGGCCAGCGGACATCGGCACGATCCGGAGGAAGTGCGTGTTGAAGAGCATGCGCAGGTACTGCTCCTCCATGACCTTGTCATCGCCCACGCGCAGCTGGAGTGCGAGCTCGTGCACGTAGAAGCGGCACTCGGGCCGGTTCTGCACCCGATTCAAGATCGCCTGGCGCTCCATCCGCCACCGCAGGTACTTCTCCACGTCTTCGGGCTTGTTCCCGAAGGCGACGAGCAACGCTCGGGCGTACTCCGGCGTTTGGATGAGCCCAGGGACGTTCACCACGTCGTACGTCGTGATCTTCTTGGCCTGCGCCTCCGCCTTCGCGAGCGTGCGCAGGTTGTCCGGTACGAGGACCACGTACGGGTCGAAGGCGTAGCGGTACCGGTCGCGGAAGCGCTCGAAGAAGACGCTGTCCCGCCCGCACGTCAGCAGGTACTGCACGAGATCGATCTCGCTCGCCCGCGCCTTGCCGTTCTCGATGTTGGACACCTTGCTCGGGTCCCACCCGAGCTGCTCGGCGAACGCGAAGCCGGTCAACCCGGTGAACTTCTCGCGCAACCGGCGCAGCTCGTCACCGAGGTCGCGGCTGTAGGCGGTGGAGGTCATCGCAGTCATGCGACCCGACGCTAGGGCTTGAACCCGGTCCAAGAACCCGCTCAATCGGGTGGAAACGCGTGCCGAAACGGCGCGAGCTCACCGCCAGTCCGCGACCGACTCCAGCACCGCAGCATGGACTCGGCGGCTGAGTCCGTTGAATACCTCGCGAGCCTCGGCGAGCTGTGGTGGGGACACGAGCACAGCGAGGTTCCCGTCGACGAGATACGGAGCGATCTGGTCGAGCTCTTCCAGGCGGAAGAACGGGATGTACTCGTAGACGGTGTCGTAGGCCAGACACAGCGCGCCGAGCCGATTTTTGTCGGCTGGATGAGGCCGGCCGGTCGGACCGGGCACGTACGTCCGGAACCACTCGTTCACACCGTCTTGAAACGTGTCGAGCAACATGCGCAGCATCGTCGAAACGCCGAGCGCCGAGAAAACGAGCGGTGACCGCAACTGCGCGCGCACCGCGACACGGGCGTCGACGGCGTTGACCAGATCGCTTTCCGTCGCGGCGAACATGGCGCGCAACGCCGCGTCAACCTGGTCAACTGCGTCGAGCGAGGCCCTCGCATCCGTGAACTGAGTGAGCACCACAGGCGGTAGACGCAGCGTCGGCGTCTGTTGATCTGTCGACTGGGCACTCGCCTGCGAAGTGAGTTCAGCCATCTCCTGTTGAAGTTGGCTGAGCGCTCGATCCGACGACGAGCGCAACGCGGTCAGCGTCTTCATCGCCTGTTCGAGCATCCGCTGGGTGTTCGACTGCTGCCTGCCGAGCCTGGTGAACTGCTCTCGCATTTCGGACGATACGTCGTCGCCCGAATCGGCCAACAGACCAAGATGCCTTTCCAGCACAGTGGACAACGTGTCGTTGAACACGTATTGGTCGTAGACAATCGGCTCGGCGCTGAAAGCCCCAGTCAACCGCGACATGAAGTCGGCGTGCACGAGTCCCACCACGACGAGGATGACTCCCGCCTGCGCGCCGGCCGCCGACAGGAACGTCGCCCGATTGACCAGGGCGTCGCAGTCGGACTGGTCAAGCACCGATTCGCTGAGCACCAGGGCACAACCCGAGTTCGCCTCGGAGCCGAAGGGCACCCAGTAGTCCGCCCTGGAGTCCGTCTCCGAGGTCAACCACACATCGCGTTCGTAGGTGAGCCCGAGTCCATTGAGCACCTGGCGGATCTCGTTGCGCACGTGGTCAGCCGTGGCAGCGCCGGTGTGCTCCTTCGCGACCTCGCGCACCATCGCGACAGTGACCTGGGCTCCCGCGGGATCATAACGGTTTGCGTCCACGGCCCGCCGGTACAGGTGGCTGCAGAGCCTGATGATGCGGCGCGCGTTGCCATCGGTGAGGTTCACCAGGTATCGGACGGTGTCCACGGTGAACGGGTCGAGCACCCGCCCTCGGCCGAGGCGCTCCTGGCTCTGCCTGATGTACTCCACGGTGTTTTCGACAGTCAGCGGTGACACCGCGATGATCCGGCCGATGCGCTGCCGGACCGCGCTCCCGAGTTCGTCGAGATAGTCGGGCAGGCCGGCGAGGATGAGCAGGGCCTGCGCTGCCGCGAACACCTCCAACATCCGCTGGAACGCCTCCATGGCATCCGCGGTCGGTTTCCTGTTGCCGGACACCACCTTGTTCATCTCGTCGATCGCCACCACGAACCGTCGCCCGCGATGGCCGTAGAGCAGAGCCAGCACGCCCATTGCCTCCAACGCCAGCTCCTCGGTGACGATGGCGGTGTCGATCCCCCGGTCGACGAGCACCTGATCGGGTTGGTGCCCGGTGAGCCATTCCCAGGCGGCGTCAGCGAAGTCGTGCCGCAGCAGCAACGTCAGCGCGACGCCGAACGCCGAGTTGTTCGTCACCCGTTCCAGCACCTGCCTGAGCCTGTCCATGTACCGGCTCTCCGCCAGGTGCAGCCGGTGAACGGCGTCGACCGGGTCGAGCTGACCGGTGCGCAGCAAGTCGGCGATGTCGGTGGTGAACGGTGAATCGCTCAGCTCGTCCGCGATCACATCGGCGTAGAACTCCCGCACAAGGTCGCGCACGTCTTCCTTCCGCAGCTCGTCCCCGATGAGCTGCCGGTACAGGTCGACGAAGGTGGCCGGCCGGGCCTTCAGCAGGACGACCCGCGACCAAACTCCTTCCGACGTGTCACGAGCACGGCGCAACAAGGTCCCCACCAAATGGCTCTTGCCAGTGCCGTACTCGCCCACAATTGCGATCACATTGCCGACGGAGCTGGTCGACGGGCGGAGAAACGCGTCCACCAGGCTGACGGCCTCGGCGATGGCGGGTGTCACGATCGTCACCGTGGCGTCGTCGAACTCCCGAGGGTTCGCGACGGCCATAGGCAAGAACGGGTTGTCGTCGACGGGGGCGGGTGCTGGACGCTCGCTCATCGCTGTCTCCCCAACCGCCGGAAGTAGAAGCTCAAGAGATCCTCGAAAGTCACTTCACCCCTCAATCCGGTGTCCTTCGAACGCCACCTCGCGCCGTTCTCTAGAACTTCCTGGTAAGCCCCGTAGAGCAGCTTGTGCAGCTCACCGATCGAAAGTCTCCGAGCCTCGGTCACGCGACGTATCGTCTCTTCTGAGACATACGGGTAATCGGGTGCGTCCGTTCGGTTCCCTTTGCGCGACTGGACGAACGCCCAGCCATCATCCTTGGCCAGCGTTCCGACGTCGAGCCGAATCGGCACGGCCGAGTTGTGCGCGCTCTCGATCACCGGCCAATGCGAGTCGACGTTCTCGACCTTGCGGCTCTCCGCGAGGAACACGAGGTTCGGATGGGCCCACCGGGCGTAGTTTTCTATTTCACGTGGAATCTCCGTGCGCGGGAGCAGCACCACCAGGACCATGTTGCCGGGCTTGAGCACCCACCTGCTGGCATACAGGTAACCGAAGTCGAGATCACCCTTGTCCGAGGCATCCGTCAGCTCGTCACGCTGTTTCGGCTCCAGCAGGCCACGATCACCGAGCTCGTGGATCAGGAGCTTGAAGATCCGGTTCTCCCGTACCTCGCGAGGCTCGCTGTCGCGGCCGGTACCGGTGAACGACACGATGTGACAACCCTGGCCGAGCTTCCGCTTCACCCAGGCGGCGCATCGGTTGAGCAACGAGGTCTTGCCACACCCGTCCCATCCCAGCGCGACCGCCAGCCGGCCTTCCTCCCGCAGCGTCGTGAGGTCCTCGCCCAGAGCCTCCCGGAACACCGCATAGGCCGTTTCGGTGTGGTCAACCGGCACGTAGTAATCCTCATGGGATGGATCCACGTGCGGACACAACGGCCCGATGTGCGAGCGCATGCCGGGCACCTTGTACGGGTTCGGGTCCCCGTCGGGATCGTTCACGCGCCGACCACCTGCCCGAACTCGGCGCCGAGCAAGTCGTCCGCGTCACCAGGACGTTGCAAGGCCTGCACGACGACTTCGATGCGGCGGTCCAGCGTCTCCACGGCCTCGATGACCGCCGCGGCACGTGGTCGCCGCTCACTTCTGTCGTCCTCGAAGTACCAGCCCTCCGCCACCGAGCCGTCGAAGGCGTCGAGTTCGGCTCGCAGCACGTCCGGCGCGGTCCACTCCGGTCGCATCAGCCTGGTCACCGCCAGTTGGGTGTTGAGCTGGTCTCGCTTGCGCCTGAGCTCTGCCGTCGAGCCGTTGTCCTTGAGCTGCGCGTCGCAGTAGTCCCGCACCTCGTCCACGAACTCCCGGCCCGCCTTGCGCAGCGCGATGGCGTGCTCCTTGGCCCGGTTGCGGTCCTCACGCCGGTTCGTGCTCACCCACGTGATCCAGGCGCCGAGGAACAAGGAGGCCAGGCTTGAGGCCACGGTGATCACCGTGGTCACCCAGCCAGGAGTCGACGCCGGAGCCGACGGCCGCATGTGTGGTTCGGCGGCCGCTGCACAGGCTCTGTCGAATTCCGTTGGGCGTGCCTTACGCCATTCGTCGAACCCGAGGGCAGCACCGCCGCTGATGACCTTGTTTCCAGCCGATGCGGAATCCACGAGCTCCAGTGCCGCAGCGGCATCGACGGTTTCCGAGCGATGTGACGCGCAGTAGACGCGCGCCGCGTCCGATATCTCCGTTGCCGCACCACAACCCGTCAGCAGGAGCGGAACGAAGAGCAACAGCCGGCCGATTCCGCGACCTCCCCGCGTTCCGCCTTCTCCGCACATACCCCGTGTGTCGTTTCGGCATCGGTTCTCGTAACTGCGTTGGACCGATCTTGAAGGGAATCGCGCGTGATTACGAGACTTTTGGCCAAGAGCCTCTCACTTGCCCCTGAACGGACTACCGGGCTTGACTCCGGGTATCGGAAAGGGACCTGGAAGACTCACCGGACGTGAGGACATTGCTGTGGTGCGGCGCCATGAACGTCGTCTGGCTCGGCGGCATGGCCTACCTCGCCCTGGACGACGCCGCCCACTTCGACGCGCGCGCCCTCGCCGGCACTGCGGTCGCCTGGGTGCTCGCCACAGCGGCGAGCTGGCTGCTGTTCCGCGACGCCACCGAGGCGCGGCTGTGGCAGCTGGCGGTGTGGACGGTCCTGGTGTCGATCGTGGCGCTGGTGTTCGTGACGATCAGCGCCGCGTTCGTGGCCCCGCCGCCACCCGCGTGACACAACGCAACGGGGCGGTGTGGCTTGTCGCCCCACCGCCCCACTCAGTTCAAGAGCCGTCAGACCGCGAGCAGGGCGCTGACCTCGTAGCCCGCCAGCCGCGACCGGCCGTCCAGCGCGGCGATCTCGATCACCACGGACACCCCGGTCACGATCCCACCGGCCCGCTCCACGAGCTTGCAGGCGGCCTCGGCGGTACCACCGGTCGCCAGCACGTCGTCCACCACGACAACGCGCTGACCGGGCTGAACGGCATCCGCGGGCAGTTCCAGCGACGCGGTGCCGTACTCGAGGTCGTACGACACCGAGTCGGCCACCACGGGCAGCTTGCCGGGCTTGCGCAACGGCACGAGGCCGTAGCGCCAGCCGTAGCCCAGCGCGGCACCCAGGAGGAAGCCGCGCGACTCGATGGCGGCGATCACCTGGGTGCTGTCGTCGATCTTGTCCTGAAGGGCGTCGACCACGGCGCGCAGGGCGTCCGGGTCGGCCAGGACGGGCGTGAGGTCCCGGAAGACCACCCCCGGCTGGGGGAAGTCCGGGACCTCACGCATCAGTTCCAGAGCACGGTCGAGCTTCAACGCTGACGCTTTCCGGTCGGCCGGCGGCGGGCGTCCGCGGCCTTGGCGGTGCGGTGCGGCACCGACGCGGCGGCGGCGAGCGCCTCTTCCTGGCGCAGGTCGGCGGCGAGCGCCTCGTCGTCGACCGACTCGATGCCCTCCGCGGTCTGCGGGCCCGAGGCCTTGGCGCGGCGGGCGGCCACGCGCTTGGCCTGCGCGATGTACTTCGGGTCGCGCATCTTCAGGTCGACCAGCACCGGCGTCGCGATGAAGATCGACGACATGGCACCGACGAACATGCCGACGAGCTGGACGAGCGCCAGGTCCTGCAGCGTGCCGACGCCGAGGATGCCGACGCCGACGACCAGCAGGCCGACGACCGGCAGCAACGCGATCAGCGAGGTGTTGATCGAGCGCATCAGCGTCTGGTTGAGCGCCAGGTTGGCGGCCTCGGCGTAGCTGCGGCGGGTCAGGCCCAGCAGGCCTCGGGTGTTCTCCTTGACCTTGTCGAACACGACGACCGTGTCGTACAGGGAGAAACCGAGGATCGTGAGCAGACCGATGACCGTCGCCGGCGTCACCTCGAACCCGATGAGCGAGTACACGCCCGCGGTGATGATGACGTCGTGGAACACGGCGACGAGCGCCGCGACGGCCATTCGCCACTCGAAGTAGAACGCCAGGAACAGCGTCACCACGACGAAGAACCAGAACAGCGCCCAGAGGGCCTTCCAGCTGATCTCACCGCCCCACGAGGCGGAGACGGCGCTGTCCGAGATCGCGCCCTGGCCGCCCTTCGGCTTGGTGTCCTGCGCCAGCGCGGCCTTGAGGGACGCGACCTCCTGGATGGTCAGCGCGGGCGACTTGATCTGGATCGTCGCGCTGGTACCGGAACCGACCGCCTGCACGGCGTTCGGCTTCTTGCCGGGCAGGGCCTTGGCGTAGGAGTCCTCGACCGAACCCGTCGAGATCACCTGGCTCGTCTCCGACACCGACGGCATCGAGATCTTCGTGCCGCCCTTGAAGTCGATGCCCAGGTTGAAGCCGCTGAACACCATCGAGCCGATGCAGACCAACAGGATGATGCCCGAGGTGATGTACCAGCGGACGCGCTTGCCGACGATGTCGAAAGCGCCGTTGCCCACGTAGAGGCGCGTGAACACGTTGCCCATGTCAGGCCTCCTTCACGGCAGCGGTCTTGCCGGTCGAGGCGGCACGGTGAGCCGCACCCTCGCGCGCGGCACCGCCCAGGCCGGACAGGTTCGGGTTGGACAGGAACTTGGACTTCGAGGCCATCGCGACCAGCGGGTGCGTCACGAGGAACACGACCACGAGGTCGAGGATCGTCGACATGCCCAGGGTGAACGCGAAGCCCTTCACCTGGCCGACCGCGATCACGTACAGCACGGCGGCGGCGATGAAGCTGACCGCGTCGGCGGAGAGGATCGTGCGGCGTGAACGGACCCATGCGCGCGGCACGGCCGAACGGAACGTGCGGCCCTCGCGCACCTCGTCCTTCAGGCGTTCGAAGAAGACGATGAACGAGTCGGCCGTGATACCGATGGCGACGATGAAACCGGCGATGCCCGCGAGGTCGAGGGTGAACCCGATCCAGCGGCCCAGCAGGACCAGCACGGAGTAGATGATCAGACCGGACAGGCCCAGCGACAGGATCGTCAGCACGCCCAGCAGGCGGTAGTAGAACATGCAGTAGACGAAGACCAGCGCGAGGCCGATGCCACCGGCGATGAGACCCGCCTTGAGCGACTGCAGGCCGAGCGTCGGGGAGATCGTCTGCGCCTCGGAGGCGTCGAACGACAGCGGCAGCGCGCCGTACTTCAGGGTGTTCGCGAGGCTCGTGGCCTCCTTCAGCGTGAACTTGCCGCTGATCTCGGTGGAACCGCCCGTGATGGCCGACTGGATGGTCGGCGCGGACATGACCTCGCCGTCGAGCACGACCGCGACGGCCTGCTGGACGTTGGCCGAGGTGAACTTGCCCCACTTGGAGCCGCCCTCGGACTTGAAGCTGAGGTTGACGACGTAGCCGGTGCCGTTCGGGTTCTTGTTCGCCGCGGCGTTGTCGATGTCCTCACCCGTCAGGCGGGAGTACATGGTGTAGTCGTCCGGCTTGGCCTGGGTGTCTTCCTTCGGCGGGTTGACCGGCGCGAGGATGTACTTGTACGTGCCCTTCTCACCACAGGTGACGAGCGGCTTGTCCAGGTCGTCGTTGCCGCGCAGCGGGTCCGGCTTGGAGCAGTCGAGCATGAGCGCGGCCTGCTGCAGGACCTGCTGGTCGCTGCTCTGGCGCAGCGCCTTGGCGTCCTGGATCTCCTTCGCGAGCTTCGGGTCGACGTTGGAGGGGGCGGGCGGCGTGCTCGGCTGCGCGCTCGACGAGGGCGCGGAGCTGGAGGACGGCGGCGTGCTCGACGGCTGCGCGGCCAGGTTCGGAGCGGGGCGGCCCTGCGGGGCGTTGCTCGACGACGGCTGCGACGCGGTCTGGTTCGGAGTCGACGGCGGCGTGCTCGGGCTGCCCGACGGCGGGGTGCTCGACGACGGGGCCTGGGTGTTCGGCGCCGCACCGGCCGGGATCGGCTGACCGAGGACCTTGCGGAACGCGAGGCGGGCGGTCTGGCCGAGGCCCTTCGCGCCTTCGCTGTCCGCACCGGGCACGGTGATCGTCAGGTTGTTGCCGTCGCGCACGACCTCGGCACCGGACACGCCGAGACCGTTGACGCGGACCTCGATGAGGTCACGTGCGCGGTTCAGCGCGTCCTCGCTGGGCTGGGCACCGTTTTCCTGACGCGCGGTCAGCGTGACGATGGTGCCGCCCTGGAGGTCGATACCGAGCTTGGGTTTGGCCGAACCGTTCCCGGTGAAGAACACCAGGGCGTAAAGCGCGACCACGATGAGGACAAAACTCGCCAAGTACTTCGCAGGGCGAATTTGCCCGGCCGGAGGTGCCACGATCCGTCCGTCTCCTAGTAGCGATGGTTTCCGAGCGCGCAGCGTAACGCGCGCCGCGTGAGCTGGGCGTCACCACCTGGAGTTGGCGGTGTTCACAGTTGCCAACTCCAGGAGTGCGAGCCTATGGGGTTACTTCTTCGCGTTGTGGTCCAGGGGCTCGGCGACCTGTGCGGTGGTCACCGGCTCCTCGGTCTCGTCCACCTTCTCCTCGACGACGGTCTCGTCGGTGTCGACGACCTTCTCGCGGATGGCGGCGCGCAGCCACCTCGTGACAACACCCTCGGAGATCTCGATGTCGATGGTGGTGTCGTGGCTCGCGTCGGCGACGGTGCCGTACAGACCAGACGTGGTCATCACCTTGTCGCCGGGCTCGAGCGAGTTCTGCAGAGACTGCTGCTCGGCCATCGCGCGCTTCTGCTTGCGCGCGCTGAGGAACAGCGGCACCGCCAGCAGAACCAGCAGCAACGGGAACATCAAATTGCCAAGGCCGCCCATCATTCTCCGATCAGTTGGACATGCTCCGACGCACGTCCGATATGTCCAGGTGCTTTCACCGATTGTGCCAGGTCACCACAGTTGATCACCGGCGGGCGGTTCCAGACCCAGGTGGTGCCACGCGGCAGGCGTCGCCACTCGGCCGCGCGGTGTACGGGCCAGCATGCCAGCCCGCACGAGATACGGTTCGCACACCTCTTCCACCGTGGTCGGCTCCTCACCGACCGCGACGGCGAGCGTCGACACCCCGACCGGTCCACCGTTGAAGCTCTTGACCAGGGCTTTCAACACCGCGCGGTCGAGCCGGTCGAGTCCCAGCTCGTCGACGTCGTAGACCTCCAGCGCCTGCTTGGCGATCTCCTCCGTGACCCTGCCGTCGGCCCTGACCTCGGCGAAGTCGCGGACCCGGCGCAGCAGCCGGTTCGCGATGCGGGGCGTGCCCCTGGACCGGCTCGCGATCTCGATGGCGCCGTCGTCGTGGAGGTCGACGCCGAGGATCTTGGCGCTGCGCTTCACGATGAGGTCCAGCTCGTCGGCGCTGTAGAACTCCATGTGGCCGGTGAACCCGAAGCGGTCCCTGAGCGGCCCGGTCAGCGCTCCTGACCTGGTCGTGGCTCCGACCAGCGTGAACGGCGCGATGTCGAGCGGGATGCTGGTCGCGCCGGGCCCCTTGCCGACGACGACGTCGACGCGGAAGTCCTCCATCGCGAGGTACAGCATCTCCTCGGCGGGCCGGGCCATGCGGTGGATCTCGTCGATGAACAGGACGTCGCCCTCGACCAGGTTGGACAGCATCGCGGCCAGGTCGCCCGCGCGCTCCAGGGCCGGCCCGCTGGTGATGCGGATGGCGCTGTTCAGCTCCTTGGCGATGATCATGGCCAGGGACGTCTTGCCCAGCCCGGGAGGACCGCTGAGCAGCACGTGGTCCGGCGCGGTCCCCCGCCGCATCGCGCCGTGCAGCACCAGCTCCAGCTGCTCGCGCACCCGCTGCTGGCCGACGAACTCGTGCAGGTCGGCGGGCCGGAGGCTCGTCTCGAGGTCGCGCTCGGCCGGCGCGGCGAAGGGGCTGAGCTCGTCCTCGGTCACTTGCGCCCCAGGGTCGCGAGCGCACGGCGCAGGACAGCGGACGTGGACTGGTCGGGGTTCTCGGCGAGGACGCTGTCGACCGTGGCCTCCGCGGCTTTGGCCGGGAACCCGAGCCCGAGCAGCGCCTCGACGACGTGGTCACGCGTCTGGCTGTGCGCGGGCATCGTCGGCGTCGGCAGAGCCCCGACCTTGTCGCGAAGCTCGATGATGAGCCGTTCCGCGCCCTTCTTGCCGATGCCCGGCACCTGCGTCAGCACGGTGATGTTGCCTTCGGCCAGCGCGTGGCGGAGCTTGTCCGGTTCCAGCACGGCCAGCGTCGCCAGCGCGATCCGCGGACCGATGCCGCTGACCGTCTGCAGGAGGCCGAACAGCTCGCGGGCCTCGGCGTCGGCGAACCCGAACAGCGTGAGGCTGTCCTCGCGGACGACGAGCGTGGTGGCGAGGCTCGCCTCCTCGCCGCGGCGCAGCGTGGCGAGCGTGCTCGGCGTCATCTGGACGGCGAACCCGACCCCGCCCACCTCGACGACGGCGTGGTCGAGGCCGACGTGCTGCACCTGGCCGCGCAGTGACGAGATCACCTGGTTCCTCCGGTTCGGGCACGCGGGGCCCCCGCGTACCTCACGACAGTACGAAAGCTCCCCGCGTACTCTCCGGCAGCCCCGGCTGGGTGCGTCGGCAAGTACCACCTCATGAGCTGCTCCGTCCGCTCGCCGTTGTCGATGAAGGGCTCCTTCATCGACCTGAGGTGGATGAAGGAGCCCTTCATCCACAGCGGGGGGCGCGCGAACTGGGTTGATCGGGGAGCGGGGCTGGTCATGATCCGCTCCGTCGGGCGGCTTCGGCCAGGCGGGCCTTGTGGATGCGGGCCAGTTCGGCGGCCCGCGCCTGCGCTTCCTCCATCCGCGACCGCATCGGCGCGCGCCAGTGGTGGCAGATGGCCAGGGCCAGCGCGTCCGCCGCGTCCGCGGGCTTCGGCGCCACCTTCAGCCCGAGCAGCTTGGTCACCATCAGGGTCACCTGCGCCTTGTCCGCGCGCCCCGACCCGGTGACCGCGGCCTTCACCTCGGACGGCGTGTGGAACTCGACCGGCAGGTTCCGCTGCGCCGCCGCCAGAGCCACCACGCCCGAAGCCTGCGCGACCCCCATCGCGGTGCGGACGTTGTGCTGCGCGAAGACCCGTTCGATGGCCACGACCTGTGGCTCGTAGCGGTCGAGCCATTCGCAGACGCCGACGTACAACTCGTGCAGCCGCACGGACAAAGGTGCGTCAACGGGCGTGCGGAGGACATCGACGGCGACCGCGCGCACAGTCCGGCCGGGCCCGCCGTCGACGACGCCGAAGCCGCACCTGGTCAGACCGGGGTCCACCCCGAACACCCGCACGACAGCTCCCCACGACCGGAACGAACAACAGTTCGAACCATATCCGGTGCACCGAAGAGGGACCCGCACCGACACGATTCGACGCAGTTCGACAAGTCCACGCCGGGATCACTACGGTGGTCGGGCTTCGATCACGGGAGACGCGGTGAAGAGGTTCTGGCTCGTTGTGGGGTGCGTCGGCACCTTCATGGCGGTCACCATCCTCACGGCGCTGGCCCTGCCCCGCGAGGCCGGCATCGCGATCGACAAGGTCGTGCAACTCGTGTTCGCCGTGGCCGCTCTTCTGGCCTATGCGCGGCGCCGCAACGGGTGGATGACCGCGGCGATGACCAGCCTGGCGGTCGGGTTGTCCGCGTGGATCTGGGGGCAGCAGATCCTGGGTGTGCAACTGCCGACGTCCACGATCGCGCCGCTCGGGTTCACGCTCGTGCCGGTCCTGTGCCTGGCGGCGGTGGTCGTGGAGGCGCAGAAGCGCCGCGCGGACGACCTGCTGCCGAACTACCGCAGCCGCGCGGTCGTGGTGCTCGACGGGTTGATCGTGATCGGGTCGCTGTTCGTGCTGACGTGGGTGTCGGCGCTGGAGTCGCTGACCCGCGCGTGGGCCACCGAGGGGCCCGGGTTCGCCACGGTGGTCGCGCATCCCGCCGCGTACCTCGTGCTGCTCGTGGCGATCGTCGTGATGTCGTGGACGCATCAGTCCGTGCGTCAGTGGCCGATGCTTTTCGTGGCACTGGCCGGTGTCGCGCAGTCGTCGTCGGGCTGGGTGTTCGCGTACTACATCTCCAAAGGCATCACGGCGATCCCGGCGACCGCGGACATCGGCTTCATGCTGTGCCCCGCGCTGTTCTTCCTCAGCGCGCTCGCCCCGGCGCGCAACCTCGAACCGACGTCTGGCCGCATGCGCACGGCCGACCTGCTGCACCTGTTCGTGCCGTACCTGCCGCTCGCGATCACCGGTCTGTTCATCCTGTGGAACACCGCGACGGGCGGCCGCCTCAACCCTATCGAGATCTACGTCGGTCTCGCCGTCGTGTGTCTCGTGATCGTGCGGCAGCTCCTCACGTTGATGGACAACGTCCGGCTGGTGGACCAGCTTCGGGTGAGCCGCGAACAGTTGCGCCACGAAGCGACGCACGACCCGTTGACCGGTGTCGCGAACCGCTCGTTGTTCCGCGAACGGCTGGAGCGCGCGCTGGGGGACCGTGAGCGCACACGGCCGTTGATCCTGTTGTTCATCGATGTCGACGGTTTCAAGGCGGTCAACGACAACTACGGGCACGCCGAGGGCGACATCGTGCTGCGCAACGTCGCGGCACGGCTGCAGCACAGCGTCCGGCCCGAGGACACGGTGGCACGACTGGGTGGCGACGAGTTCGGCGTGCTGGTCGACGGCGGCGACGCCGACGAGATCGGCGCCCGGCTGCTGGCCGCACTGGCGCACCCGCACGAGGTGCACGGCAGGATCCACCACTTGCACGCCAGCATCGGTGTGGCACAACGGTTTTCGCACGACCCGTCCGTTGCGGCCGACGACGTGCTCGGTGCCGCGGACGCCGCGATGTACACGGCGAAACGGCTCGGCAAGGGCATGGTCGTCGTGCACGGTTCACCGCTTCCGGAGATGACGTGACCCCAGAGCAGTTGATCAGCGAGCTCGGCCTGCAGGAACTCCCCGTCGAGGGCGGTTTCTTCGCGCAGACCCACCGGTCCGACGAGGTGTCCGCGATCGCGTACCTGCTGCGCAGGCCCGACTTCTCCGGCATGCACGTGCTGAAGCACCTGGAGATCTACCACTTCCACGCCGGGTCGCCGTTGCAGATGCTGCTGCTGCACCCGGACGGTTCGGTCACTCGGCCGCTGCTGTCCGCGTCCAACCCGCAGGTCGTCGTGCCGGCGGGCGTGTGGCAGGGCAGCGCGCCCGCGGGTGACTGGTCGTTGGTGGGCACGGTGGTGGTGCCGCCGTACACCGACGACATCGTGTCGTTCGGACACGCGGACGACCTGTGCGCGCGTTACCCGTCTCACGCCGCGGAGATCAGACCACTCTGTCGCTTCTGAGCAGGTGGCCGGAAGTCGTGTTCCCATTCGCCGTCCGGTGAGGTGGATGAAGGGCGCCTTCCTCCACCTGGTGTGGATGAAGGCGCCCTTCATCCACGTAACGGCCCGGCAGACAAGGTGCTTAGGATCTTGAGCATGGCGCTTGTCCCGCTCAACGGCATCGAGCTGAACGTCCAGACCGAGGGCTCCGGCGATCTCGTCGTGCTGGTCATGGGCACCGGCAGCCCCGGCCGGGTCTGGCGCACCTACCAGGTGCCCGCGCTCGTCCAGGCGGGCTACCGGGTCGCGTACTTCGACAACCGCGGCATCCGGCCGTCGTCGGAGTGCGCGGACGGCTTCACGATCGACGACATGGTCGCCGACACCGCCGCGCTGATCGAGCACCTCGGCGGCCCGGCCCACGTGGTCGGCACGTCGCTGGGCGCCCGCGTCACGCAGGAGCTGGCGCTGGCCCGCCCCGGCCTGGTGCGCAGCGCGGTGCTGATGGCGACCGCCGGTCGTCCCGAACCGGTGCAGCAGGCCTGGTCGCGGAGCCTGATGGACGTCTACGACAAGGGCGTCGAGCTGCCGGTGCAGTTCTACGCGGCGGCGTCGGTGACCAGGAACCTCTCCCCCGCCACGCTGGCCGATCCGGCGGTCGCCCGCGACTGGTTGCAGATGTACGAGTTCTCGGGCCCGTCGCTGGGGCCCGGCCTGCGCGCGCAGCTCGCGTTGAGCGACTACGGGTCGCGCCTCGACGCCTACCGCCGCATTTCGGTGCGGTCGCTGGTCGTCGGCTTCGCGGACGACCTCGTCCTGCCACCTCGCCTGTCCCGCGAGGTGGCGGACGCGATCCCCGGTGCCCGCTACGTCGAGGTCGCCGGCTGCGGGCACATCGGCTACCTGGAGCGGCCGGACGAGGTCAACCGGCTGCTCGTCGAGTTCATCGGTCGAGGCTGAACTCGTCGGACGTGCCGCCCTTCAGCAGCACGTCGAGGCGGCCGCTCACCACGTAGGTGCCGTGCGGCGTGCGAGCCGCCGTGGTCGGCGAAGTCGGCCACGAACGCTGCGACTTCACCTGCCACGTGCGGGTGTCGAGCACGGTGACGGCGTTCTTCCCCGGCGCGCCGAGGCTGTTCGTCACCACGACGAGGCCCTGCGGCGTGAGCGTCAGGCCGTCGGCACCGATCAGCGCCGGCGCGGGCAGCTGCTCCACGTGGCCGCGGGTCACCTTGAGCAGCGTGCCGTTCGTGTAGTTGCCGGTGACGAGGAATCCCCTGGGGTCCCAGACGATTCCGTTGTTGCCGATGGTCGCGGCGAGCCGCGGGTCCGAGGCGAACGCCGAGACCTCGCCCGAGAGCGAGACCTGCCAGACGGTGTCGCCCGCCGGGCCGGTGACGTAGGCGTTGCCGAACGGGTCGACCGCCACGTCGTTGGCGCCGTTCGGGACGTCGACGAACTTCAGCGCACGCCCGGTGCGCAGGTCGAAGATCCCCAGCCCGGACTGGCCGGGCACCGAGCGTTCGCCCAGGCCGATGTCCCCGTACGCGACGAGCACCCGGCCGCGGTCCACCTGGATGCCGAACGTCGACACCATCTTCGTGTCCGTGACCAGCGGCCGGACCTGGCCGGACGAGCTGACCAGCGACACCGTGCCGTGACGCACGGAGCTGACCAGGAACTGCCCGCGGGTCGGGTCCCACTGCACGCCCTCGGGGTGCAGCGACGGCGACACGCCCGAGATGTGCCGGGGCGTGGCCGAAGCCGTGCCCGTGAGCAGCAACAACGCCGCCATGACAGCAAGCGCGATGCGCATGTCGTTCCCTTCAGTAAGAGCACTGATAGCTATCAGAGTTCTGATATCTATCAATACTCTTACCACACTTCTACGATGAACGGATGCGGAGCGGTGATCGGATCGGCGGAGACATCAAGCGCGCCGAGCTGGAGCTGATGACCGCGAAGGCGGCGGCGGTGAAGCCGGCGGGCCTGACGGTGCCGCAGTACTCGGCCCTGCTCGCGCTGAGCGACCACCCCGGCGCCCCCGCGGCGGAGCTGGCCCGGTTGTGCCTGGTCACGCCGCAGACCATGACGACGATCCTGCAGAACCTGGTCGCCATGGGGCTCGTGGAACGCACACCGCACCAGTGGCAGCGCAACGTCCTGGAGAACCGGCTGACCGAGGCCGGCTACGCGAAGTTCCGCGAGGCGGACAAGGGCGCGGTCGCGGTGGAGCAGAAGCTGGCGGACGCGTTCACGGCCCAGGAGCGCACGCAGCTGCGCGCGCTCCTGCAGCGGTGTGCGGAAGTGCTCAGCTCAGACTGAACTCGACGGTCTCCTCGACCATCTCCGCGAGGAAACCCGCGCGGTCGAACGCCGGATCCTCCGCCACGCCGGGCGGAAGCACGTGCATGAAGCTGAAGTGCCCCGCACCGGGCACCACCCGCAGGTCGACCGGACCGGCCGCCCCGCGCAGCAGTTCGGCCTGCGACACCGGCGTCACGACGTCGGCCGACCCGGCGAACACGAGCATCGGCACGCCGACCGCGTCCAACGCGCCAGGCGCCGCGAACCACCCGGCAGCGGGCGCGAACAGCACCAGCCGGGAGACCCCGGGCTCGCGCGGCACCTCGATCGGCCGGCCGTCACGCCCCCACGGCACCGCGCCCGCCAGGCACAGCGCGGCCCAGGCACCGATCGAGTGGCCGATCACGACGACCTCGGCACCGGTGTCGCCCAGCGCCTCGACCAACCCGCGCGGCCGCACCAGCAACTCCTCGGTGGCGGCCTGGGGCAGCAGGCGGTCGAATCGGGGTGCGATGACCGGCAAACCCCTGTCCGCCAAGGCGTCCAGCAGCGGCCGGTGACGCTCCGGGTCGCCGCCACCACCGGCGGCGAAGAGCACGACGCGTGTCAAGATCCCATCTCCTCACGAGGTCCACACCGGACGGACGGATGACGCGTCTCAGCGGTGCGCGGCCTGACCGGTGGGCCGGATCAGGATTTCGTTGACGTCCACCGTGGACGGTTGCGAGACCGCGTACAGCACCGCCCTGCCCACGTCCTCCGGCGCGAGTTTGGGTTCGTCCGCCCGTGACGCCGGAATGGCCTCCGTGTCGACGAGTCCAGGTTGGACCACGGTGACCCGCACGCCGGTGCCCACCGCCTCGGCCCGGATTCCCTGTGCCAGACCGGTGATCGCCCACTTGGTCGCGGAGTACAGGTTGCCGGGCCGCACGCCGCGCCCGGCGGCCGAGCCGGTCAGCACGAGGTGGCCGCCGGAGCGGATCAGCGCGGGCATGGCCGCACGGGCCGTGAACGCGGGCCCGCACACGTTCGTCACCACCATGTCCGTCCACTCCTCCGGCTCGGCGCCGGCGGACGTGGTGAAGGAGGTGTCGACGGAAACGCCCGCGTTGGCGAAGACGACGTCGATCCGGCCCCACCGGGATTCGACGCGCGCCATGAGGTCCTGCACGGAAGCCCACGAGGAAACGTCGCATTTCGCGTCCCAGCCGCGGTCGCCGACAGCTTCTTGCGCCGACCGCGAAGCCCTGACCACGCGGTATCCCGCGTCGGCTGCCAAAGCGGCGGTCGCCGCCCCGATGCCGCGGGACGCCCCGGTCACCACGAAGACGTGTTCCATGATCCGCAACCCTAGTCAGGGAAGTGTCAGTGCCGCCTGTTTTGATGTCCCGCATGACTTTGAACCGCAGGTCGGTGTTCGGGCTGGGAACCGTCGCGGCCGCGACGGCAGTGCTCGGTTCCACCGGTGCAGCCCAGGCGCAGGAAGACGCGGAGGTCGAGATCGAACGTTCCCCGACCACCGCGGACCGGTCACGCAAACGCGTGGCGCAGATCTACCGGCGACAGGTTCGCCGGGCCCGGGGCACCTGGTCGTCGCTGATCACGATCGCCGACCTCGACGGCACCACGAAGGCCGCCGTCGAGGAGGACGCGGACAAGGTCGTCGAGGCCTACAGCGTCAACAAGGTCGCCGTCGCGGTCGCCGTGCTGGACAAGGTGGACCGCGGGCTGATCAGGCTCGACCAGACGGTCACGGTGTCGGCGAGCATCGTCATCCAGGACACCGACGGGATCTTCGCGCTCGACGGCGCGTACCCCAGCGAGGTCACCGTTGGTCACGCTCTCGCGAACCTGCTCACGGTCTCGGACAACACCGCCGTGCGCCTGTGCGGCCTGGTCGTGCCGGCGCTGGAGCTGAACCAGATCCTGCGGGACAAGGGTTTCGTGCACACGAAGGTCGTGCCGGTCGCGAACCCGAACCGGTTCTACCTCGGCACCACGACCCCGCGCGAGACGCACACGCTGCTGCAGAAGCTGGTCGACGGCCAGCTGCTGTCCGCCGCGTCGACCGCCTACCTGCTGAACATCCTCCGGTCGACGTCGAGCTTCACCGACGGCGTGCGGCTGAACCTGACGACGAACGAGCGGCTGCGCGTCGCGACGAAGGCCGGCTGGTTCGAGGACGGCCGAAACGAAGCCGGGATCATGTTCAGCGAGGACAATCGGGCAATCCTGATCTACTCGATGTTCGCGTCCGGCACGTTCGCCGGCGACAAGGCGCAGAACGACCAGGACTTCAGCACCACGCACCCGGCCATCGCAGCTCGTGCCGAGCTCGGCCGGTCGATGTTCGACGCGGTCATCAAGATCACGACGACGAAGCCGAAACATCGTGCAAAGGTTTACACGTTCTTCAACGGCGGCTGATTTTCGAGATTCATCTCCAAAACTGGACCAAAGACCGCTGGTTTTCGGATATATACATAACCAACGCCGGGGTCGGTCGTCGCCGCCGTCGACGACCGGCTTCCCCGCGTTGTCTACAGCGCCGGTTCCACAATGGCGTGGTACCTGCGTGAAACCTCTGCGATGACCTCGTCGAAGTCCGCCGCCCAGATGCCGGCGTTGAAGACCTCCACCTCGACGTCCCCCGCATAGCCCGTCGCGGCAACGTGCCTGGTCAGGCGGTCGAGGTCGATATCGCCGTCGCCCGGATAACCCCGGCCCAGCAGTACGTCCGCCGGCACCGGCGTGAGCCAGTCGCACACCTGGTACGACGCGATCCGCTGCCCCGCGCGCACGATCTGCGCGTCGAGATCCGGGTCCCACCACACGTGGAGCGCGTCCACGACGACACCGACCGACTCGTGTTTTTCGGCGATGTCGAGCGCCTGCGCCAACGTCGACAACACGCCGCGATCCGCGCAGAACACCGGGTGCATCGGTTCCAGCGCAAGCGTGACGCCCGCCGATTTCGCCTCGGCGGACAGTTCGGCGATCGCGTCCGCGACCCGTTGACGTGCGCCGATGAGGTCCTTGTCGCCCGCCACGCCGCCGACGACCATGACCAGCGTGTCGGTGCGCAGCGTCGCGGCTTCCTCGATCGCACGCCGGTTGTCGTCCAGGGCGGCGCGGTTGTCGACCGCGGTCAGGAACCCGCCGCGGCACAACGACGACACCCGCAGGCCGGCGTCCGCGACGAGCTTCGCGGTGCGTTCCAGGCCGTGGTCGGCCACCGGTTCGCGCCACAGCCCGATCGACTCGATCCCGTGCCGCACACAGCCCTCGACGGCCTCGGCGACCGTCGCGCGCTTGATCGTCGCCTGGTTCAGCGAGAGGCGAGCCACTGCTGCCACCGCCGTTCCGCGAACTCCGGTTCGATCACGCCCGCGATCTCCGCGAGCCGTTTCGCCTCGGCCAGGTGCTCGACGCTGCGCGCGGTCTCCAGGCCGTCGAGCAGCAGGAACCGGTCCTGGTGCCCGGCCAGCCACGCGAGGAACACCACGCCGGTCTTGTAGTAGTAGGTCGGCGTGCTGAACAGGTGGCGCGACAACGGCACCGTCGGCGCCATGATCCGGTGGAACTCGTCGGTGTCACCTTCAGCGAGCTTGCGCAACGCCTTCGCGGCCACCGGGGCGATCGGGTCGAAAATGCCGAGCAGCGCGTCGCTGTGGCCTTCCGAGTCGCCCGCGATCAGCTCCGGGTAGTTGAAGTCGTCGCCGGTGTAGCAGCGAACCCCGGCCGGCAGCCTGCGGCGCAGGCCGATCTCGTGGTCGGCGTCGAGCAGCGACACCTTCACGCCGTCGACCTTGTCCGGCCGTTCGGCGATGATCGCGAGGAAGTTGCCGGTGGCCTCGTCGACCTCCGCGGCACCCCAGTAACCCGCCAGCGCCGGGTCGAACGCGGTGCCGAGCCAGTGCAGGACCACCGGTTCGCTGACGTTGTCGAGCAGCGTGCCGTAGACCTTCTGGTAGTCCTCCGGTCCACGCGCACACGCCGCGAGCTGGCGTGAGCACATCAGCACGGGCTGCGCGCCCGCCTGCTGCACGACGTCGAGCTGTTCCAGGTACGCCTTCAGCACGTCGTCCAGGCCGACCTCGCCGGTGAGGTGGTCGGTGGCGACGCCCGCGCAGATCCGCCCGGCCTTCTCGGCGGCGCTGCGGCGGATCAGCTCGGCGGCGGCCGGCCAGTCCAGGCCCATGCCGCGCTGCGCCGTGTCCATCGCCTCGGCGACGCCCAGGCCGTGCGACCACAGGTGGTGCCGGAACTTCAGCGTCGCGTCCCAGTCGACCGTGCGCTCGTCCTTCGCCACGACGTGTGCCGCGGCGAACACGATGCGGTCATATCGATCTTGGCTAGACATCCTCGATCTCCACCCGCCGACCCTCCGAAGAGGACTGCAGACCGGCGGCCGCCAGCGCGACACCCCGTGCGCCCGCGCGGAAGTCGTGCGGGAACGGCGTGCCCTGGTAGACGTGCCGTAGGAACTCCGCCCACTGCACCTTGAAGCCGTTGTCGAAGTCCTCGTTGTCCGGCACCTGCTGCCACTGGTCGCGGAACGGGTGCGTGACCGGCAGATCCGGGTTCCACACCGGCTTCGGCGTCACGGCGCGGGGCTGCACGAAGCACTCGCGCAGACCGGCGACCGCGCTGCCCTCGGTGCCGTCCACTTGGAACTCGACGAGCTCGTCGCGGCGCACCCGCACGCACCACGACGAGTTGATCTGCGCGATGACACCGTTTTCAATCTCGAAGATGCCGTAGGCCGCGTCGTCCGCGGTCGCCGCGTATTCGTTGTTCTGCTCGTCCCAGCGCGTCGGAATGTGCGTCACGGCTTTCGCGGTGACGGCCTCCACGCGACCAAAGAGGTTGTGCAGCAGGTAGCTCCAGTGGCAGAACATGTCCGAGACGATGCCGCCGCCGTCCTCCGCCCGGTAGTTCCAGCTCGGGCGCTGCGCGGGCTGCCAGTCGCCCTCGAAGACCCAGTAGCCGAACTCGCCGCGCACGCTGAGGACCCGGCCGAAGAAGCCGCCGTCGATCAACCGCTTGAGCTTGCGGATGCCGGGCAGGTACAGCTTGTCCGCCACGACACCGTGCCTGAGGCCTTTCTCGTCGGCGAGGCGGGCCAGCTGAAGCGCTTCCCCGACCGTTTCGGAGACCGGCTTCTCGGTGTAGACGTGCTTGCCCGCCTCCAGCGCCTTGGTGATCGACTCGACGTGCTTCGAGGTGACCTGCGAGTCGAAGTAGATCTCGACCGACGGGTCGGCCAGCGCCGCGTCGAGGTCCGTGGTCCAGCGCGCGAGGTCGTGCCGTTCCGCGATCTCCTTGAGCTTGTCGGCGTTGCGCCCCACGAGCACCGGTTCGACCTTGATCACGGTCCCGTCCGGCAGCCGCACGCCCTCCTCGCGCAACGGGAGGAGGGACCGGACCAGGTGCTGGCGGTAACCCATCCGCCCGGTGACGCCGTTGACCGCCACTCCAATGGTCCGAACCGCCATCGCACCTCCCTGGTAGCAGCGCTGGAAAGCGCTTTCCCGCCACGCTAATCGCGGTACTTGACGGCCGTCAACCTCCTCGCGAGTTAGTCTCAGCGCTCACATGCACGTTGACGGAGGTGGTCGTGTCCGCACGACAGGTGACGCTCGCCGAGGTGGCCAGGCAGGCGGGTGTGTCGCTGGCGACCGCCTCGCGCGTGCTCAACGGCAGCACGCGACAGGTCAGCGAGGAGCTGAGCGACCGCGTCCTGCGCACCGCGGAGCAGCTCGGTTACGTGCCGAACGCGTCCGCGCAGGCGCTGGCCCGCAACTCCAGCTCACTCGTGGGGCTGGTGGTCCACGACATCACCGACCCGTACTTCTCGTGCATCGCGGCGGGCGTGACGCGGGTGGCCGAGGAGGCCGGGCTCGTCGTCGTGCTCGGCACGACCGGTCGCCGTCCCGAGCGCGAGGTGGAGCTGCTGTCCACGTTGCGCGCGCACCGGGCGCGTGCGGTCGTTCTGGCCGGTTCGCGCACGACGGACCGTGCGTCGCAGTCGCGGCTGGCCGCCGAGATCGAGGCCTTCACCGAACAGGGCGGCCGGGTCGCCTGCGTGTCGCAGGCCAAGCTCGGCACCGACACGGTCGTGCCCGGCAACCGGGCGGGCGGCCGGGCGCTGGCGCGTGAGCTGACCGCGCTCGGGCACAAGAAGTTCGCCGTTCTGGGTGGACCTTCCGATCTCGTGGTGGCACGCGACCGGCTCGCCGGGTTCAAAGCGGGCCTCTCCGACGCGGGTGTCGCACCGCCGACGGTGATCAACGGCGCGTTCACGCGTGACGGCGGGTACGAGGCGGCGCTGGAGCTGCTGGCGTCGAAATCCCGCGCCACCTGCGTGTTCGCCGTGACCGACGTGATGGCGATGGGCGCCATGGCGGCGCTGCGCGAACGTGGCGTGCGGGTGCCCGAGGACATGTCGATCGCCGGGTTCGACGACATCCCGACGCTGCGCGACACGGTTCCGGCGTTGTCGACCGTACGGCTGCCGCTGGAGGAGATGGGCGAGATCGCCGCAGGTCTCGTGCTGGACGCGGGCGGTGACGAGGCCCGCACCGTTCGGGTGGCGGGCGAGGTGGTGCTGAGGGCCTCGACTGCTCACAATTAGACTCATCCGGCTGTTCACGTACTTAGTCACGAGGAGTTGAGCCGTCCCCATGGGGTCTGGCCCTGGCTGGCATAGTTGCCCGGTCCCCTGCTCTGCTGGAGCACGCCGGTGACCGGAGTCCTTCTCAGCGTGCTCGGTCTGCTCGCCGTCGTGGCGCTGACCGCGGGCACCTTCATCGCGGTGGCGGCGGAGTTCTCGCTGACCGCGCTGGAACGCAGCACGGTCGAGCGGCACGTCGCCGAGATCGGTGACGCGAAGGCGCGGACCATCGACCGCGCGCACCGCACGTTGTCCTTCCAGCTCTCCGGCGCCCAGCTCGCCATCACGCTGACCACGCTGATCACCGGGTACATCGCGCAGCCCGCGATCGCCGCGCTGATCGAGCCGGGGCTCGCCGGTCTGGGCGTGCCGCGCGCGCTCGCCGCCGGGGTGTCGCTGGCACTCGCGCTGGCGATCGCCACGGCGTTGTCGATGGTGTTCGGCGAGCTGGTCCCGAAGAACCTGGCGATCGCGAAGCCGCTGGAGACCGCGCGGCTGGTCGTGGGCATCCAGTCGGCGTTCTCCACGGTCTTCCGCTGGTTGATCAACTGGATGAACAACTCGGCGAACTGGCTGGTCCGACGCCTGGGCGTGGAGCCGGTCGAGGAACTGGCGTCCGCCCGTTCGCCAGAGGAGCTGGGCGCGCTCGTCCGCACGTCCGCCGAGCACGGCACGCTGGACCAGGGCACCGCGGTGCTGCTGGACCGGTCGCTGCGGTTCGGCGACCGGACGGCCGGCGAGCTGATGACGCCACGCGTGCGGGTGGAGGCGTTGCGGGCCGACGCGACGGTCGCGGACCTCGTGCGGAAGGCTCGCGAGACGGGCTTCTCGCGGTTCCCGGTGCACGACGGCTCGTTGGACGAGGTGCGCGGGATGGTGCACGTCAAGCAGGCGTTCGCCGTGCCCGCCGCTCTGCGCGGGACGACTCCTCTCTCGGCTCTCACGCGGCCGGTGCACTCGGTGCCGGAGACGCTGGAGGGCGACGCGCTGCTGGACCGGTTGCGGGCATCCGGCCTGCAGACGGCGCTGGTCGTGGACGAGTACGGCGGCACCGCCGGCATGGTGACGCTGGAGGACGTCGTCGAGGAGATCGTCGGCGACGTGCGCGACGAGCACGACCGGGGCGAGGCGCCGCCGGTGCGGTCGCTGGGCAAGGACAGCTGGCTCGTGTCGGGCCTGCTGCGCGACGACGAGGTGGCCGAGGCGACCGGGTTCCGCATGCCCGAGGGCGACTACGAGACGCTGGCCGGGCTGGTGCTGGCCCGGCTGGGGCGCATTCCCGACGTCGGCGACGAGATCCGCGTCGACGGCTGGAGGGTGACCGTGATGAGGATGGACCGCCACCGCGTGGCCGAGTTGCGGGTGGTGTCGTCGTGAACTTCCTCGTCGTTCTGTTGCTGCTGGCGGGCAACGCCTTCTTCGTCGGCGCCGAGTTCGCGGTGATCACCGCGCGACGTGACCGGCTGGAAGCGTTGGCGGACAGGGGATCCTCGCGCGCCCGCACCGCGATCAAGGCGTCACAGCAGCTGCCGTTGCTGATCGCGGGCGCCCAGCTGGGCATCACGCTGTGCTCGCTGGGGCTGGGCGCGATCGCCGAACCCGCGCTGGCGTCCGTGCTGGAGGGGCCCCTCGGCGCCGTTGGGCTGCCGTCGGCCGTGGTGCACGGTGTGGCGTTCGCGGCGGCGTTGGTCATCGTCGTCGCGCTGCACACGATCCTGGGCGAGATGGTGCCGAAGAACCTCGCCATCGCCGGTCCGGAGCGGGCCGCGGTGTGGCTGGTTCCCGTCCACTACGCGTTCTCGCGGATGATCGCGCCCGCGCTGACCCTGTTCACCGCGGTGGGCCGGTGGGTGCTGCGCCGGGTCGGCGTCGAACCCGTGGAAGAGCTGGAGTCGGCCTACACGCCCGACGACCTGGCGTTGCTGATCGGCCAGTCCCGGTCCGAGGGGCTGCTGGAGGACTCCGAGCACCGTCGTCTCGCGCAGACCCTGTCGTCCGCCGAACGCACGGTCGCGGACGTCCTGGTGCCGCTGGACCGGCTGACGACCGTGTCGGCCTCGCCGACCGTGGGCGAGATCGAGGCCGCCGTCGCCGCCACCGGGTTCTCGCGGTTCCCGGTGCTGTCGGAAGCCGGGCTGATCGGATATCTGCACGTCAAGGACGTGCTGGACCTGGAGGGCGCGTCGACCCTCGTGCCGCGCGCTCGGGTGCGCGGGCTGCCCGAGGTGCCCGTGGACGCCCGCCTGGACGAGGCGCTGGCCGCGTTGCGCCGCGCGCAGTCACACCTCGCGCGCGCGGTGTCCGCTGACGGTTCCGTGCGCGGCGTGGTGGCGTTGGAGGACCTGGTCGAGGAGTACGTGGGCACCGTGCGCGACGGCACGCACGTGCGCTGGGTGTAGTGGCGGGCGGCCAACGCGCGCCCCGTCGGGGGGGGGGGGTGGGGGGGGAGGTGGAGAAGGGGGTGGGGGTGGTGGGGGTGGAAGACGACTCCGGGGGGGGGGGGCGCA
>NZ_JBEXJN010000087.1:0-28618 GCF_040609115.1 Lentzea sp. NPDC004782 | reverse complement strand
CCGTGTGATCGGCGAAGGCCGCTTGCCGCGGGGGGGGGGTGGGGGGGGGCGGGGAACCCCCCGGGGGTTGGTGGGGGCGCAGGCCACACAGGCGGGGGCCCGGCGGGGGGGGGCGCCCGGGGGGGCCCCCCCCCCCCCACGACCGCCCGGCGTGCGGGCGTTCACCCGGTCCGGCTACCGTGACCCCGACCAGGCGCGGGAAGCGAGGAACGCCATGCCGTCGGAGTCCAACACGATGCCCAGCGACATCGACCTCAACCGTCCCAGTGCCGCCCGCGTGTACGACTACTACCTGGGCGGGGCGCACAACTTCGCCTCCGACCGCGAGATGGCCGAGCGGGCCATCGAGATGTGGCCGGAGCTTCCGCTGATCATGCAGGCCAACCGGGCGTTCCTGCGCCGCGCGGTGCGGTTCTGCGTCGCTTCCGGGGTGAACCAGTTCCTCGATCTCGGCTCCGGCATCCCGACGGTCGGCAACGTCCACGAGGTCGCCAGGGCGGCCGACCCGGACGCGCGGGTGGTGTACGTCGACATCGACCCCGTCGCCGTCACCCACAGCCGCTCGATCCTCGGTGACGACCCGCGCACCTCGGTCGTCCACGCCGACCTGCGCCGCCCCGACCTGCTGTTGCAGCGTCCCGAGGTCACCGGCCTGCTCGACTTCAGCCGCCCGGTCGCCGTGATGATGGTCGCGGTGCTGCACTTCGTGCCGGACGCGGACGACCCGGCCGCGGTCATCGCCGGTTACCGCGAGGCCATGGCACCGGGCAGCTTCCTCGTGGTCTCGCACGCCACGCACGAAGGCCAGCCGCGGCGCGCGGACGAGCACCAGCAGCTGTACCAGCGCACCGCGACGCCGATGACCATGCGGTCGCGCGCCGAGCTGCAGGCCCTGCTGGACGGCTTCGACGTGGTCGATCCAGGTGTGGTGTACCTGCCGCTGTGGCGGCCTGAGTCGCTCGACGAGGTCGACGAGCATCCCGAGCGGTTCACCGGCCTCGCGGCCATCGGTCGGAAGCGCTGATCAGGACCGTTCGGCGAGCAGCCGGGCGAGATCGGTGTGGTTGAGGTAGACGACGATCTCGTGGTGGTCGCCCTCCTGCCGCAGCAGGAACGTCGAGGCGAGGGTGAGCGGCCCGGCGGCCCGTTCGGCGTGCCACTCGGCACTCACCAGGACGTGCCGGTCGTCGAGCCGTTGCTGCCGTGCCGACTGCCGTCGCAACCCGGTGACACCGGCGTCGTCGAACATCTTGCGCCTGGCCGGCAGTCCCGCTGCCAGCTGCTGCGGGGTGAGGGCGAGCGCCCGCTGCGGATCCAGTGCCAGGAACGTCGCGGCGAACACGCCGGACAACCCGCCGCCGCTGCCGAGGCGGTCGTAGTCGTCGAGGAAGGCCGCGACGCTTTCCTCGGGTGAGGTCCAGTCGGGTGTGGTCACTCGCCGAAGGTACCGGCGGGATCGCGGGTTAACGTTGTACCGCTGCCCGGCGACTCCGGTGGTGACCCCACCGACGGGAGCCCGCCATGGCCTTCTCCTCGCTGACCGACCACCTCGCCCTGCTGGGATGGACGGCCTCGGTCGCGCTCCCCGGCGACGTCAAGCGCGTGATGGACGCCGTCCAGTCCGAAGCGTGGCCCGCCGGTGAGGGCGTGGCCGCGGCCGAGGTGAAGTCGGCGCAGACCCTGCCGGGCTTCGCGTCGCTGCAGCTCGACCCCGGCCTGCCGGTGACCGTCACCCTGTCCGCGGGGTTCCGCGCGGACATCACGATCGCCGGCACCGGCGTCACCGTGCCCGGCCTGACCGGGGGCACCCCGCAGAGCTCCGGCGCCGGGCGGAGCCTGCAGCGGTGGGTGCAGCCGACCGGCACCCCGGTGAAGGCCCTGTTGTCGGCGGTCCTCCGGCTGGAGGGCACGCCGGGAGCTGCCGCGACCGTGCGGCTGCTGCCCAACGGTCACGTGCCGCTGGACCCTCCGTTCATGGTGCTGCCCGGCGGCGCGTTCGGGCTGCACGTGCCGAACGGGCTGGTGATCGACGACGGCATCGCGGTGGAGGCCGAGCTGTTCCTGCCGCGCGGCGTGCCCTACGTCGGCGGCACGGTCGCGCCGGTCTCGTTCGCGCTCGGCGTGCCGTCCGGGGTCAAGGCGCGTGCGCAGGTCGACGTGCCCGCGGCGGACGGCAGGCCGCGGATCCGCGGCGTGGTCGAGTGGGACGATCCGGGGGCGGTGTCGCTGGCCGCGTGCGCGCCGACGTTGATCGACCTGAGTGCCGAGTTCGACGTCGACGGTGCGCTCAACACCCCGGTCGGCGGTGTGGTGGTCGCGGCGGGGAGGCCGCTGAAGCTCCGGGCCAGATATGCGCGCGACACGCGGCAGAGCGCCGCCACGCAGCAGTTCGACGTCACGGTGGTGAGCGACGGACCGGACGGCCTGATCCGGGTCGCCGTCGACGACGGGCTCGCGGGCAACGTGGCCGCGCGGGTGTTCGTAACGGGCGCGGCACTGGCCGAGGCGCTGCTCGCGGACACCCCGGCCAGCACCGCGCCCTCCGGTGACCCGTCGAGCGCCGGGCTGGCGTCGCTGCTCGGCGTCGCGGCCGTGCTGTCGAGTTTCTGCAAGCAGGGCAAGGTCGTCGTGCACGGCGTGACCCTGATCGGCACCGTCGGTGCGCCGGCACTGGTGCTGGCGCTGGACTACAGCGTCGACGTGCTGGTCAAGGCGATCGACTTCGCGGGGCTGAGCATCGGCATGCAGGACGACGTGCCGATGCGGGTGCGCCACCGCGACGTCCGGCTGGAGATCGACCCGGCCGCGGACGGGCTCGGCAAGTTCCACCTGTCGTTCGACCAGGCGAGCACGGACGTCGAGGACCCCGGACGCTGGCGGGTGCCGGGCGCGCCATTTGACGTCACCGGGAACCGGGCCGGGCACGGGTCCACCTGGTTCGAGATCGACCTGCGGTTCACCCTCGACCTCGGGCCGGTGAAGGTCAGCGGCGCCACCGTCAGGGCCACCTTCGACGGCGGCCCGGTCCCGGACGTCACGCTGCGGGGACTCGACGCGAGCCTCGCCGTGCCCGGCGTGATCGACGGCAGGGGCAAGCTCGCGTTGGTGGGCAACGGCTTCGAGGCCTCGCTCGGTGTCAGGATCGTGCCGCTCAACCTCGCCGCGGCGGCGCATCTCAAGCTCCTCGGGCAGATGATCGTGCTGGAGCTCGGCGTCGACCTGCCGGGCGCGATCCCGCTGGGGCCCACCGGTCTGGGCCTCTACTCGATCGGTGGCACGTTCGGCTTCAACGCCCTGCCGGACCTGCCACCGCGCGACCGGGACCCGGTCGAGTTCCAGCTCGCGTGGACGCCGCAGCGGACCCACTTCTCCGCCGGTGACCTCATGTTCGGCTTCGCCGCGGTGGTGGGCACGTTGCCGGACCAGGGCTTCGCGTTCAGCGCGGCGGGCCGCATCCTGCTCACCGCCCCGAACTTCACCTTCCGCGCCGGCCTCGACGCCGGGTTCCTCGGCGCGCGAAGACAGCTCGCCGGCAACGACCAGCCGATCTCGCAGGACCCGCGGCAGGACCAGATCACCGGCGTGCTGGTGTACGACGGCAGCGGCGTGCTGATCGGGTTGCGCGGCAGCTTCGACCTGAAGCCCCTGCTGGAGATCCTGGTCCCGATCGACGCGGTGTTCCCGGGCAACAGCCCGGACTGGCGCGTCCACATCGGCTCCGACGGCGCGGACGGCCGCACGCCGGGACCGGTGCGGGTCCGGGTGCTGCCCGACCTGCTCGACCTCGGCGCCGAGGCCTTCCTCATGGTGCACGGCAAGGACATCCTCAACGTCGGCGGCCGCGGCGACTTCGACCTCCACGGGTTCGCCGTCGCGTTCGGCGCCGGCTTCCACGCCGTGTTCGGCGCCGGGATCGTCTGGCTGGAGCTCGCGGCGGACGCCCAGTTCGGCATCGGCACCTCGCCGCTCGTGGTGCGCGGCCACGGCCATCTCGAAGGCTCGCTGCACCTGGGACCGGTGTCGATCGGGGCGTCGGCGGACATCGACGCGCAGATCGGGCCGGGTGACGCGCGGTGGGCCAAGTTCTCCGTGTGCGGCGAGGTCGACCTGTTCTTCTTCGAGATCTCCGGCTGCGTCACGATCACCATCGGCGACGAGGACAAGTCGGTGCCCGAACCCGGGGACTGGCCGCTGCCCGAGGTCACGTTGTGCGACCACGCCTACCGCCGCACCGGTGAGGCGGTGAAGGCCGGTGATCCGCCGTTCGTCTGGCCGGACGTCATCCCGGTCCTCGGTTTCCCGGTGCTGCCGGGACCGGCAGGGTTCGCGTCCGCGCAGTTCGGCAAGGCGCTGCTGAGCGGGACGACGTGGAAGAGCACCTACCCGGCGGTCGCCACGAGCACCGGCCGGACCGGCGCCGACGACCTGAGCTACGAGTTCGCCCTCACCGGTCTGCGGCTGATCACCGCGGACGGCACGCCGGTCGCCGGAGACCTCGAAGCCGCGTGGCAGCAACCGAAGGTGTCCGGTGGCGCGGCGTCCGGCGGTGTCGCGGGCGAGCTGGCCCTGCTGACGTGGCAGACCGCGTTGTGGACCTCGCGGCTCGCCGACGGCGGCAAGAGCCTGCCGCACGACCCGCTCGAACCGGAGGTCGGCCACTGTCAGGTCCAGCCGCGGGCGGCCGGGGGCTGGGCGCTCGGCGCACCGGCGAAACCGGTCGGCGACGGCTGGCGGATGCCGCCGGAAGCCGGTCCCGGTGATCCGCTGGTGTCCCGGTTCTGGGTCGACGTCGACGTGACCTTCCGCGAGCTGCCGGTGCGCCCGGCGTTGCTCGGCATGCCGGGCGAGGTCAACTACCAGCCGGGCGGCCCGATCGTGTTCTCCGCGCCGCTGCACGGCGGCGGCCACGACTTCGGTGGCGCGCTGGGCCTTCCCGGGCTCGTGGCGCCGACATACCTGGCGCACGAACTCGGCCTGCAACACGCGACGCTGACCGTTGTGGACGATCAGATCGTGCCGGATGCGTTGGTGCTGCTGGTGGACGACTTCTCCGCCAACCGGGTCTCCGCCGCCGGCTGGGCGCCGTCGTACCTGCCCGGCACGGCCGGGTACACCCTCGTGGTGCTCACCAGCAGCGCCGGTGTGCTGGTCTCGCAGATCGTGCTCCAGTACCCGGTCGGAGCCCACATCGCGGTTCTCGGCCTGCACGGCCTGAGCAAGACCGCGCGGGACAACGCGGCCGCCGCTGCCGCCGCGGCAGCGGCCGCGAGCAAGGACAAGGGACTGCTGCTGGGCAAGGCCAAGGGCGACCGCCGGACGTTGCTCGAACCCGGCACGACCTACGGCGTCGAGGTCACCCTGGCGTGTGCCGGCAAGCGCACCGACAACGGGAAAGTGGTCGGCACCAAGAACTTCACGCACAACCCGGTCACCTACTGGTTCCGGACTCCGCCGATTCCCCCGGACCCGCCGCCACCGCCGAAGGGCTATCGGGCGCTGGGGCAGACCGAGATCGGTGCCACCGATCCGGGTCACCTCGCGAAGAGGCTGGTGGCGCAGGACGAGTTCGACGTCAGCTCCCTGCAGCGCTACCTGTTGGGTTACACGCCAACGGATCGGGTGGCGAACTACTACCCCGACGATCCGGTCGGCGCGCACTTCAGCGTCGACCACGCCGGTGCGCTGGCGAAGAAGTACCAGCACCGGATCTCGTTGGTGCTGCAGCGAACCGACCTCCCGCCGGGCTCACCTCCGCAGCCTCCCGCCGCGATCGCGGCCGTACTGGCCGAGCTCTGGGCCGACGCCAAAGACCAGCAGCTCGTCACCGACCAGCGCAAGCTGGAGATGGCCGTGCTCAGCGGCTGCCCGGTGCCGCAGCAGGGAAGTACGCTCGGCGGCCCGGCCGGACTGGTGCCGGGCGCGACCTACGACCTGGCGGTCCAGGTGCCCAAAACCGGCGCGGACCTGGGCATCGCGCTGCCGGGCGTCGTGTTCACCACGTCCCGCTACCGCAACCCGCGCGAGCAGGTCACCGCGCTGGGGTTCGCCGCGCCGCAGAACGGTGCCACGACAGGTGACCTGCCGGTACCGCCGCCTGACCTCACGGGCGTGCCCGCCACCGACTCCGACTCCGACTCCGCGCTCGCGGTGTTCCTGGACCAGCTCGGGCTGGGGCTGTGGGAACCGGAGCCCGACGGCGCGTGCACGCTGCTGTGGTCACGACCGGACGCCGGGCCGTGGCGGCTGGCCGGGGTGCTGCTGGAGAGCCCCGAGCCGCTGGAACGCCGAGGCCGCCTGAGGCTGGATGCGCTGGACTGCATGAGCGTGCCGTTCGACGTGGTGCGCCGCAACGCCACCGGCACCAGGGTGCTGTACCTGACCCGCACTCCGGTCGTGCCGCGGCGCCGCCGGATCGGGCCGATCACGTGGCTGCCGCCACTGCTGTCGCTCACCGTGCTGGAACATCCGGCCGCCACGTCGCCGGTCACGCCGACCACCCCGCCGCAGACGTCGTTCGTGGTGCGCGCGGTCGTCCCCACCTCACCCGCGTTCGCCGAGGAGCTGTCATGACGGCCCTGAAGTCGTTGGAAGCGCTGCTGCGGCTCAGCACTCTCGGCGTGCGGGGAGACCTGGACGCCGGGGACGGCGTGCACGCGGCGTTGTCGGTGCACCCGATCCTCGGCTGGCCGCTGCACCCGTTCGTCTGCGGGGTGTTCGAACCGGAGCAGCTGTTCGACGTGCCCGCGCAGTTCCTGGACCCCAGGGGAAACCGGATCGCCGGACCCGTCGATCTCGACCTGCACGGCCCGGTCGACGTGATCCTGGGCGACGACTCGGGCGAGCCGTGGATCTGGGTGATCGTGCTCGTCGACGGGCCGGCGGTGGTCGAGGCGCTGGACACGGTGGGCCGCGGCCGGCCGTTCGCCCGGCGCTCGCAGGAGCCGTACTCCTTCGGTGCCAGTGCGATCCGGAGGCTGCGCCTGTCCGGTCGCGGGATCGTCCGCAACGTCATGGGTTTCTCCGCGCGGCACGCGATCCGCCAGGTCGAGCGGATCGAGTGGCACCGGCCGTTCGGGCTGCCGATCGGCGACGCGCCCTGGTACGCCGGCGGAGCGGGGGAGGGGCCGGCGTTCGACCGGGTCGAGGCCGGTGCGCCGAAGAGGCTGGGACCGCCGGACGAGCCGCTGGGGCCGGGCACCCCGGTCGGGCCCGGCGACGAGTCCGGCCGCGTGCGGAACCTGCAGCCGGCGATCCACCCGTGGATCGACACCGCGTTCTTCGGTCCGGAAGTGCCCGACCAGGCGATCCTCAAGCGAGTCAACCCTCCTGGCACGCTCGTGGTGCCGGGAGCACACCGCGTTCCGCGTGACACGACGAGCACCACGCCGTGCGTGCAGGCGCTGACCATCCAGGCCGGTGATCCGGGCCTGGCCCGCTACCTGGGCCTCGCCACGGTGCTGCCGGTCGAGCCACCTCGCGGCGACCGCCCGTTCGTCGTGGTGGTCGGCGCGTTCTTCGGAATCCACCGCACCAAGCGGCTCGGGCCGTGGCGGCTGCGTGACGTGATCCCGGTGGACACCCCGCTCAGCCAGGTCCTGGCCAACCGGGCGGCCTCCGAGTTCGATCTCACTGCCGTGCAGGACAGGTACTCCGGCCCGCGTGAGATCCGCTTCCTGCCGCTGGCCGCCGGAGTCGGCGCGACCCCCGACCTCCCGGACGCTCCCTCGCTGTCGGCGCCACCCGGACGGTGGCTCGGTGGTGAGGACACGTGGCAGCAGCAGATCCTGCTGCACGGCGCTCCGCCCGCCGGCCCGGTCGCCCTGGCCCGAGGCGCTCTCAGCAGGCACCGGTTCGACGGTGGGCGGGCGGTGGCGTTGTTCGCGGGCCGCGTGCCGAAGGGCGCCCCGGCCACCACGACGACCGGGGAACGGCCGAGCACCCTGTCCGATCCCGCGGTGCCGCCCGAACCGGCGACGTGGCAGGTGGCGCAGGCGGACCGGTTCGGCCGCTGGAGCGCACCCGCCGCGGTCTCCGCGTCACCGCCTCCCCGACCGGCGCCCCGGCCTCCGGTGCCGGAGCACCACGTCCTCGTCGCCGCGCTCGACCGGGCCGACACCAGCGCTCGATCTCCTGGTGAGATCAGGGTTTCCGTGGAGCTTCCGGCGCGGACCGAGACCGGAGCGCTGCCGATCGCGAGCCTCACGCTGACCGTCGCGGGGACGTCCCGCACCGTGGCGGCACAGGCCGGAATGGTCGAGTTCTTCGACGTTCCCGCGACCACACCGGCCTCGTCGGTGGACGTGGTGGTGGACGCGGTGTTCACCGACACCGCGGGCGTGCAGTCCACAGTGGCCAGTTCCGTCGTGACCGTGCACGACCCGCGGCCGCATCCGGTGGTGCGCACCGGGCCCGCGCTGCTGTGGTCGGGCCGCCGCGACGCGACCGGTGCCAGCGAGCTCGCCCTGACCTGGCCGGGCAACGCGCGGTACCGGGTGTACCTGAGCACGTCCGACCGGCTCGCCGCGGCACTGGGCATCGGCCTGGTGGACGGCAGGCTGCCCGGCGATCCGCTGCGCGCCTCGCTGGCCGGGGCGATCTGGGCACGCCGTGCGGAACTGCGGGACAAGGCCGACTTCAGCCTGGTGACCGATCCACCGCTGACCTCCGCGGCGGGCGTGGTGTCGTGGCGGCACAGCGTCCCCGGCAGCCTGCGCGGCGTGCTGTTCGTGCGGATCGTGCCGCTGACCGACGGCAACGTCGAGCCCGACTTCGCCCAGTGCGGCCTGGTTCCGGTCGCCGTGCCGCACAAGGAAAGACCTGCTCCGCCGACCGTGCGGGTCGCCGTGGCGGCCGACGGCAGCGTCTCCGTCGACGCCGAGTTCGACGGAGAGGTGCGCATCCGGCGCGCCCGCGTGATGACCGCCGAACCGCGTTACGTGCCAGTCGTCGCCACCGTCCGCGGCACGTGGACCGACAGCCCGCTGGCGGACTACCAGCGCGCCACCTACTGGGCAGAAGCCCGCCACGACCCGGAACCCGCTTTGCCGCCGGGAGTGCTGCCGATCCCGAGCACCGTCAGCACGCCGGCGGGCGTTCCCGCGGGCGACGTCGAGTCGATGTGGAGCCGGATCTCGTTGCCCGCCACCGCGATGCGCGTGCCCGCGACGGTCCCGGACCTGACCGGACTGCTCACCTTCAGCCCCGGTGACGTGATCTCGGGTTCGTTGCCACCCGGCAGCGTCCAGCTGTGGGCGGAGACCCCGGCAGGCGCCCTGGTCGAGCTGGCCACCTTGCCCGCGTCTCCCGCGTTCACCCACACCGTGCCGCCCGGCGCGGCCAGGTACCACGCGCAGCTCACCGATCCGCTGGGAAGAAAGGGGAACCTGGTGGCGGTGGATCCGGCCTGAACCACGCGGTACCGAGTGCACCACCCGGCGGCCACACGAAGTAATGTCATGGGCACGATCGGCGTGGACGGAGTTCGACATGGGTGAGGCTCGAAGCTCGTCGATCCGTCTGCAGGTCCTGAACGCCGTCACCGACGGCACGCTCAGGCAGCTGGAGCTCGACAAGCTCCTGGAGGTCCTGCTCAGGCGCGTCCGCGACCTGTTCGCGGTCGACACCGTCACGGTCCTGCTGGTGGATCGCAGCGGCCGGCAGCTGGTGGCCAGGGCGGCCTCGGGGCTGGAGGAGGAAGTCTTCCAGGGCGTGCGGGTGCCCGTCGGCAAGGGTTTCGCCGGTCGCGTGGCCCACCTGCGGGAGCCGGTGCAGATCGAGCGCGTCGACAAGTCCACTGTGGTCAACCCGTTGCTGTGGGAGCACGGGCTGCAGGTGCTGCTCGGCGTGCCGATGATCGCCGAGGGTGAGCTGACCGGAGTGGTGCACGTCGGCAGCACCACGCCACGCCGGTTCACCGACGAGGAGGTCGACGCTCTCCACCTGGTCGCCGACCGTCTCGCGGTGGCGGTGTACATGGACCGGACGCGGTCCGAACGCGCCGCGGCCGCGCTGTTGCAGGAGAGCCTGCTGCCGGCGCGCCTGCCGAGCACCGAGGGCTGGGAGCTGGCGGCCCGCTACGTCCCCGGCGCGGAAAGCGGTGTCGGTGGTGACTGGTACGACGTGTTCCCGTTGCCCGGTGAGCGGATCGGCGTCGTGATAGGCGACGTCGTCGGTCACGGACTGCGGGCCGCTGTGGTGATGGGACGGTTGAGGAGTGCGTTGCGCGCCTACGCGCTGGAGTACTCCGATCCCGCGGAGGTCCTGGGCAAGCTCGACCGCAAGGCCAGCCACTTCGAGACCGACACCATGGCCACGGTCGCCTACGCGGTCATCGACACGGCGACCCACCGCATGAGCCTCGCCTCGGCCGGACACCTGCCGCCCGTCCTCGCCACGCCGGGGGACGAAGCCCGGTTCATGCCGGTTCCCGTCGGTCCGCCCATCGGCTACGACCTCGCCGGCACCGGTCGCCGCAGCCTCGATGTCGACGTACCCGTGGGCACCGTGATGGTCCTCTACACGGACGGTCTGGTGGAACGCAGGGGAGAGGACCTGGACGAGGGCCTGGAACGGCTGCGCCGGGTCGTCCGCTCGACGGAACCGGAGGTGGCGTGCATCCGGATCATGGCCACGATGGTCGGCGACCGGCCGGCGACCGACGACATCGCGGTGGTGGCGATCCGGCACAGCGACACGCGCTGATCGGCTGAGGAACTCGCCGTCGGGTGAGGTGGATGAAGGGCTCCTTCCTCCACCTGGTGTGGATGAAGGAGCCCTTCATCCACGCCGCCGCGAACCTCGCCGAGGCGAACCGGCTGGGCGAGCTCGGCCCGCAGGGACTCGACGACACGCCGTGGCTGGTCGCCGGCTACGGCACGCAGGAGGCGCGCCGCGGCCCCGGCGGTCAGACCCACCCGGGCGGCGGCGTCCGGATGAAGGCGCCGGTGACCTTCAACGCGCTGAACAACGCCTGGGTGCGGCTCGCCATGACCGCTCCGCAGGGCAACGGCGGTGCCTGCTACGGCGACTCCGGCGGCCCGAACTTCGCCACGATCAACGGCAGGCTGACCCTCGCGGCCACGACGATCACGGGTGACACGCCCTGCTACGCGACGAACGTGGTCTACCGGCTCGGCACCCCGGGAGCGAGGGACTTCCTGCGCCCGTTCGTCACCCTGCCCTGATCCTCGACCGTCCACACCGGACCGGAGTTTGCGTCCGGTGTGGACGGCGCTCGGGCTTCCATCGCACACATCCGGTCCGACCGCAAGGGCTTGGCACAGCGCGAAGCTTCGTTCAAGATGCCGCGCGTGCAGAGTGCGGCGGGGTACGGCGACAGCGGTGAGATGTCCGGTCTCGCGTGGTCACCGCCGCGCACGAGAGCGGAGATCCCCACCGCGGACGCGGTTCTCGCCGCGGCACGGCGCGGCGACGAGGACGCCTTCCGAGCCCTCTACCGGGACGTCCAGCCGAAGCTGCTGCGGTACCTCCAGGTGCTGGTCGGAGCCGACGCCGAGGACGTGGCGTCCGACGCCTGGCTGCAGATCGCGCGAGACCTGGGCTCGTTCCGCGGCGACCTCGACGGGTTCCGCGGCTGGGCGACCACCATCGCCCGCAACCGCGCCCTCGACCACCTGCGCAAACAGCAGCGCCGGCCGGTCGTGCACGCGACCGTCGAGGACGTGGCCGAACCCGCCGGGCTTGAGGACACCGCCCAGGCGGCGCTGGACTCGGCGGCCACCGACGCCGCGCTGGCCGTGATCGCCCGGCTGCCGCGCGACCAGGCGGAAGCCGTGCTGTTGCGGGTCGTCGTCGGTCTCGACGCGAAGTCCGCCGCCAAGGTGCTCGGCAAGCGGCCGGGAGCTGTCCGCACGGCAGCGCACCGCGGCCTGCGCGCACTGGCAGAGCACCTCACCCCACCAGGGAAAACATCATCGGAGTGACAAAAAACGGAGTCCTGACGCTGAAGGACGTGAGATGAGCACCGACCGTTCCCGCCGCATCGACCGGCCCACCGCGGAGCAACTGCTGCGCGGCGCGCCGGCCCCTGGGCACGACCGCCTGAGCGACCTGCTCGCGGCGGCGTCCGCCCCGGCCCGGGACCGGGAACTGGCCGGTGAGCAGGTCGCCGTGGCGGCGTTCCGCGACGCTCGTCTCGCCACCGCCCCTCAGCGACGGAGACCTCGGATGCTCAAGATCGCCCTGGCCAACCTGCTCTCGGTGAAGATCGCCGGTGCCGCGGCACTCACCGCCGGCGGCATCGCGCTGGCGGCCGCCACGGGCACGCTGCCCGGTCAGCACCGCGAGGAGCCCACGACCCCGGTGAACACGAACGTCGTCAGCACGACGTCCGCCACCGGCCCCGCGACGTCGAAGGCGCAGGAGAAGAAGCCGGACGACAACAACCCGTCCCCCTCCCCGTCGCTCAAGGGCCTGTGCCAGGCCTACACCGCGGGCGCCGGCTCCGAGCACGGCAAGGCGCACGACAACCCGGCGTTCAGCGCGCTCGTCACGGCGGCGGGTGGTGCGGACCGGGTCCCCGCCTTCTGCGCCGACCTGCTCGCCGACAAGCCGGGCAAGTCCGACCACACGCAGGACAAGCCCGACCACGCGCCGGACAAGCCCACCCACCCGAGCCGCTGACCAGCACCAGAACCTCCGGCGACCCGCCCTCTCCCCCACCGGGTCGCCTGCTCCGGGACGGGCGGCGGCCTGCCCCTCACGCCGCCGCTCGTCCGCCCTTTCCCGCCGCACCAGACGTGGAGGAAAGCCCGTGCCCGACGCCTGTCCGCACACCCTGTCCGCCGGCAGTTACCTGCTCGGCCTGCTCACCACCGAGGAGACCGACGAATTCCGGCGGCACAGCACGCGATGCGCCTTGTGCCAGTGGGAGATCGTGGCGCTGATGCCGGGCGCCCTCTTCCTGCAGGAGCTCAAGGCCGACGTCCTGGCGGCGGAACAGCGCCTGTGCACGGATCGGCCGGTTCTGGCGGCGGTCGCGGCGCGGGAACCGCGATGGGTTCCCGGCTGCCGCACCGCCTGACTCGGCCGCGTGCTGTCCGAAGTGGACTGTCAGCGCCAGCCGAGCGCCGGCGCCACGTGCACCAGGATGTCCTCGATGACGTGCGCGCAGTAGTCCGGGCCGAGCTGGTTCGGCACGGTCAGCAGCAGCGTGTCGGCCTCCGCGATCGCCTCGTCGCCGGCCAGCTGCTCGACCAGCACGTCCGGCTCGGCCGCGTACGAGCGCCCGAAGATCGCCCGGTTCGGTCCGTCGATGAACCCGACCTGGTCGGTGCTCTCGCCGTCACCGCCGAAGTACGCGTGGTCGAGGTCCGTGGTGAGCGCGAAGATGCTGCGCGACACCGACACCCGCGGCTCGCGCTCCTGCCCGGCCTCGGTCCAGGCCTTGCGGAACGCCCGGATCTGCTCGGCCTGCTGGACGTGGAACGGCGCACCGCCCTCGTCGAACTTCAGCGTCGAGCTCATCAGGTTCATGCCCTGCTCGGCCGCCCACACGGCTGTGCCGTTGGACCCGGCGCCCCACCAGATGCGGTCGCGCAGGCCGGGCGAGTGCGGTTCGAGGCGCAGCAGGCCGGGCGGGTTCGGGAACATCGGCCGCGGGTTGGGCCGCGCGAACCCGTCGCCCTCCAGCGCCTTCAGGAACACCTCGGCGTGCCGGCGCGCCATGTCGGCGTCGGTCTCGCCCTCGGCGGGCTGGTAGCCGAAGTGCCGCCACCCGTCGACGACCTGCTCGGGTGATCCCCGGGAGATGCCGAGCTGCAGCCTGCCGCCGGCGATGAGGTCGGCCGACCCGGCGTCCTCGACCATGTACAGCGGGTTCTCGTAGCGCATGTCGATCACGCCGGTGCCGATCTCGATGCGCTCCGTCCTCGCCCCGATCGCCGCGAGCAGCGGGAACGGCGACGCGAGCTGCCTGGCGAAGTGGTGCACCCGGAAGTAGGCGCCGTCCGCGCCCAGCTCCTCGGCGGCCACGGCCAGGTCGATCGACTGCAGCAACGTGTCCGCCGCGGACCTCGTCTGCGAGTGCGGGCTGTCCGACCAGTGCCCGAACGACAGAAACCCGATCTTCTTCATACCGTGCACAACGCTTCCGGCGTGCTCCGGCATTCCGGGCTCCACAAACGACAACGGGAAGGAGATCGTCTCTCCCTCCCACTTCAACATATAGCGCACCCCGGGGCTTGCGGCAAGACCCGTGTCGTGCCGCAGAATCTCCCGCCTTGGCGCACAGTGGACTGCGTCGCGCACAGGGATTCATCGGGGGAAGGCAGCGGATGAGCGGCTACGTGCTGGGTTTCGACGAGGTCGACCGGACGCGGATCGAGGTGGCCGGGGGCAAGGGCGCACACCTGGGGGAACTCTCGCGCATCGGCGACGTCCAGGTACCACCGGGCTTTTGCGTCACGACGGACGCGTTCCGGCGAGTGGTGCGCGACACACCGTCCATCGAGGACGGTCTGCGGCGGCTGGAGCTGCTGACCGCCGCTGACCGGCAGGCGATCGGCACGTCGAGCGCGGAGATCCGGCAGGCGATCGAGCAGGCCGCGATCCCCGGCGACGTGGTGGCGGAGATCACCGATGCGGTCACCCGGCTCGGGGAGCAGGTCGCGTGCGCGGTGCGGTCGAGCGCGACCGCGGAGGACCTGCCGACGGCGTCGTTCGCGGGACAGCAGGACACGTACCTCAACGTCGTGGGACCCGAGGAGATCCTGCGGCACGTGAGCCGGTGCTGGGCCTCGCTGTTCACCGAGCGGGCCGTGGCCTACCGGCTGCGCAACGGTTTCGGCCACCGCAGGGTCCACATGGCGGTGGTCGTGCAGCGGATGGTGTTCCCGAGGGCGGCCGGCGTGCTCTTCACCGCCGACCCCGTCACGTCCAACCGCAAGGTCGTCTGCGTCGAGGCCGGCTTCGGTCTCGGTGAGGCCCTGGTGTCGGGGCTGGTCAGCCCGGACGTCTACCGGGTCAGGGACGGCGAGATCGTCGAACGGGCGGTCGGCGCGAAGAAGCTGGCCGTCCGCGCCCTGCCCTCCGGCGGCACCGAGGAGCAGTCGGTCGACCCGGCGCAGCAGGGGCAGGCGGCGCTGACCGACGACGAGGTCCTGCGGCTGGCCGCGCTGGGCAGGCGGATCGAGCAGCACTTCGGGCGGCCGCAGGACGTCGAGTGGTGCCTGGACGACGACGGGTTCCACGTCGTGCAGAGCCGGGCGATCACCACGCTGTTCCCCGTTCCGGAGACGGACGACCAGGAGAACCACGTCTACGTCTCCGTCGGTCACCAGCAGATGATGACCGACGCCATGAAACCCCTGGGCCTGTCGGTGTGGCAGCTGACCACGCCCCGTCCCATGGCCGTCGCGGGCGGGCGCCTGTTCGTCGACGTCACCCCGATCCTGAGCAGGCCCGCCAGCCGCGCCGGGTTCATGGGGGTCGCGGGCAACTCCGACACGTTGATGGGTGACGCCCTGCGGACCGTCCTCGCCCGCGACGGCTTCATCCCGTCACTGCCGGACGACGGTCCTGGCCAGGCGATTCCCGGCATCGCGCCGACCACGATCGAGACCGACCCGGACATCGTCACCGAGCTGATCGCCAACGCCGAGACGTCCATCGCCCTGCTGAAGCGCGAGATCGGCGAGAAGTCCGGAACCGAGCTGCTCGACTTCGTCCTGGCGGACTTCCAGGAGCTGCGGCGGATCCTGTTCGACCCGCGCAGCAGCCAGGCGGTCCTGGCTGGCATGCAGGCGACCTGGTGGCTCAACGACAACCTGCGGGACTGGCTCGGCGAGAAGAACGCGGCCGACACCCTCACGCTGTCGGCTCCGCACAACGTCACGTCGGAGATGGGCCTCGCGCTGCTCGACGTCGCCGACGTGATCCGCCCGCACGCGGAAGTCGTCGCGTTCCTGCGGGACGTCTCGGACGACGACTTCCTGGACGGTCTCGGCGAGCTGCCCGGTGGACCGGAAGCGCGCGCCGCCATCGAGGGCTACCTGGACAGGTACGGCATGCGCTGCGTCGGCGAGATCGACATCACCAGGCCGCGGTGGAGCGAACGCCCGGCCGCGCTGCTGCCGATGATCCTCACCAACGTCCGGAACTTCGAGCGCGGCGAGAGTGCGCGCCGCTTCGAGGAAGGACGGCAGCAGGCGTCGCGCAAGGAGCAGGAACTGCTGGAGCGCCTGCGCCTCCTCCCCGATGGTGCGCAGAAGGCCGGCGAGACCAAGCGGATGATCGACCGCGTGCGGACGTTCATCGGTTACCGCGAGTACCCGAAGTACGCCATGATCAGCCGCTACTTCGTCTACAAGCAGGCCCTGCTGCGCGAGGCCGACAGGCTCGTGCGGTCCGGCGTGATCGACGAGACGGAGGACGTCTTCTTCCTGACGTTCCAGGAGCTTCAGGACGTCGTGCGGACCGGTGAGGCCGACCGCGAGCTCGTCCGCGAGCGCCGGGAGGCGTTCCGGTCGTACGAGGCGCTGACGCCACCGCGCGTGCTCACGTCGGACGGCGAGGCGATCACCGGTACGTACCGGCGCGACGACGTGCCCGCCGGTGCGCTGGTCGGGCTGCCGGTGTCGGGCGGCACCGTCGAAGGCCGGGCCCGCGTGGTCCTCGACATGGCGGAGGCGGACCTCGAACCGGGCGACATCCTCGTCACGGCGCACACGGACCCGAGCTGGTCGCCGTTGTTCGTCGCGATCTCCGGCCTGGTGACGGAGGTCGGGGGCCTGATGACGCACGGCGCGGTGGTCGCGCGGGAGTACGGCCTCCCCGCCGTCGTCGGGATGGAACACGCCACGCGCCTGATCTCCGACGGGCAGCGGATCCGGGTCAACGGCACGGACGGGTACGTGGAGATCCTGTCCGAGGCGTGAGGCTCACGCGGTCAGGCGTGAGGTCAGGATGCCCTCGACCGCGGCGGCGAACGTGTCGCCGACCGGGCCGGGGTCGGTGAGGCAGCCCGCCGCCATCGCCCCGTCGCGCAGCATGACGAAGTGCCTGCCGTCGAGCTCGGCGGGAGTGTCGCCGACGCGCGCGAGCAGGCTCGTGACGGTGTCCTGGAACCACTGGCGGTGTGCCAGCACCGCCTGGTGCACGGGGTGGGCGGGGTCGGGGTACTCGGCCGCGGCGTTGAGGAAGGCGCAGCCGCGGAACCCCTCCGTGCGGATGTGCTCGGCGATCCCGCGCGCAACGCCCCGCACGGCATCGGCGTCGTCCGCGGCCGCGGCCACGGCGGCGTCGACCTGTGCGCGGGTCGCCCGGTCCGCCTCCGCGAGGTAGGCGACGACCAGTTCCTCCTTGCCGGCGAAGTGCCGGTACATCGTCGCGCGGGTCACCTTCGCCTCGGCGAGGATGCGGTCCACGCCGACGGAGTGCAGCCCTTCCGCGTAGAACAGCCGGGCGGCGGTCCCGAGCAGGCGGAGGCGGGCGTCGGACGCGGTGCGGGTCACCCGGCCACACTAGCAGAGAGAACGTTCGTTCTTGACAGCCGCGACCACGGGCTGACAGCCTCTAGGTAGAAAGAACGTTCTCCCTACCTCAAGGACGACCCGTGAGCCTCGGCACCGCAAACCTCGCCCCCGCCCTCCGCACGCTGTACCTCGTCCGCTTCGGTTTCGCCCTCGTGTGGGCGGTGCTGCTGTTCCTCACCGCGACCGAGATCGGCCCGGTCAGCGGCACACTGCTGGTGCTCTACCCGCTCTTCGACGTGGCCGCGGTCGTGGCCGACAGCCGCAGGTCGGGAGCCGGCCGAGCGTCCGCGGCCCTCTACGCCAACATCGCCGTGAGCACGCTCGCGGCAGCGGGCCTGGCGTTCGCCGCGACCTCCGGAATCCCCTCGGCGCTGCGCGTGTGGGGTGCCTGGGCGATCGTGTCCGGGCTGGCGCAGCTGGCCGTGGGCCTGGTCCGCCGGAGCCTCGGCGGACAGTGGCCGATGATCGTCAGCGGCGCGATCTCCACGCTCGCCGGCACGTCGTTCATCGTGCAGGCCGGTGGCGCCGACGCGACGCTGCGCAACCTCGCGGGTTACGCGGCGATCGGCGGCGTCTTCTTCCTGGTGTCGGCGTTGCGGCTCGGCCGCGCGTAGGCGGTTCAGATCCGTTCGGGCGTGGTGATGCGGACGTCGGTCACCCCGGCGACCGCGCGGGCCAGCACCTCGGCGACGTGCCGGTCGGTCGCGTCGCTCATGCTGTCCACAATGGACACATGACCGGCGTGCACCCGGACCTGCCAGCGGTGCGCGGCGCCCAGGACGTTGAGGCGGTGACGGATCTCCGCCTCGATGACCCAGTCGTCGCGGCTGATGGAGCGGAGCAGGTCGCGGCGGGTCACGATGCCGACGAGGCGGCCCTCGTGCACGACCGGGATGCTGCGCACGCCGTGTTCGAGCATCAGGTCGGCGACTTCGGCGAGGTCGGTGTTCGGGGTGACCGTCACCGCGGGCTTGGTCATCACCTGGGCCACGACGTCGCCGGGGGCGTGCCGCGGGACGGGCGGTTCGCCGTGCACCAGGCGGCGGGGGTCCTGCGGCAGCCGGTCGCGCAGCAGTTCGGCCTCGCTCACGACGCCGACGAACGTGCCGGCGGTGTCGACCACGGGCAGGGCGGTGAAGCCGCGGTCGGCCAGCAACCGGGCGGCGTCGCGGGCACCGGTGTCCGGGCCGACCACCACGACCTCGGTCGTCATCACGTCTCGGGTCCTCATCTCGTCGACCCCTTCCTCAGCCGAAGATCTCGGTCTGGCGCGGCTGCGCCGTGTCGTTCCACGCGCACCGCAGCCGGTTGCGCAGGTCGACCACGCCGGGCAGCGCGCGCACGAGGTGGTCGGCGATGTCGATCTCGCTCTGCCGTTCCAGCCGCCCCTGCAACGCGACGACCCCGTCGGTCACCGCGATGTAGATCGTGTCCGGGTCGACCCAGAGCGTCCGGCCGAAGATCTCGTCGCGGATCGTCCTGCGCAGTTCCTCGTCGTCCTGGACGAAGACCTTCAGCAGGTCGCGCCGTGACAGCACGCCGACGAGCGCACCGTCGTCGTCCAGCACGAAAAGCCTGCGCACCCCGGTCTCGGCGAGCTCCCTGGCCGCCGCGCTGGCCGTGGTGTCCGGCGAGACGCTCTTGACCGGGCTGGTCATCAGGTCCCCGGCGGTCAGCCCGGCGGCCTGCTCGAAGCGGTGCTTCGCGTCGCGTCCGGCGAACAGGCCGGGCGCGTCCTCGGTGCCGCCGCGGAACTCCTCCTTCGGCAGCAGATCGGCCTCCGACACCACGCCCACCGGATAGCCGCCGTCCAGCACCGGCACGGCACTGATGCCGTGCTCTTCCAGCAGCCGCACCACGTCCTTGAACGAGGTCTCCACGTCCGCACTGATCACCTCACGCGTCATCAGCGAGGAAACAGTCGGTTCACGCATGACACCCTCCGGTGATCCGTTCGTTCACTCGTGCTCCAGCGTCGTCGTGCCCCGCGCCGCTCGACACGTGCCAAAGGCGTCGACGGCCGGGACGGCGGTCCCGACTCGCAGGGGACCTAGGCCCCTCACCCCGATCCGTTGGCACTGCGAGGTTTGAGGCGAAACCGAAGACCCTGGAGGTGAGCCGGATGGACCGCGGTCAGCCGGACGAGAACACCCTGCGGGCCGCGGTGGCCCTCGCCTGCCGCGCGCCGTCGGTGCACAACACCCAGCCGTGGCGCTGGGAACTCGGTGAGCACAGCCTGCACCTGTACGCTGACCGCTCCCGCGCACTGCCCGCGATCGACCCGCTGGGCGCGGACCTGACCATCAGCTGCGGAGCCGCACTGCACCACCTGCGGGTGGGACTCGCGGCGCTCGGCTGGCGGGCGGTCGTGCACCGCCTGCCGAATCCGGCGCAGCCCGACCACCTCGCCGCGATCGAGTTCCAGCAGCGCGAGCCGCGCCAGTCGGACATCGCTCTGGCGTCGGCGATTCCGCGCAGGCGAACGGACCGCCGCGCGTTCTCGTCCTGGGCGGTGCCCGAGGCGATCATCGGTCAGCTCGTGGCGGACGCGCGCGCCGAAGGCGTTGAGGCCGAGGAGGTGGTGGGCACGGCACGCGACGAGCTGCTCATGGCCATCGTCGCCGCCGCCGAGGCGCAGGAGGCCGACCCGGCGTACCTGGCCGAGATCCGCGAGTGGACCGGCGTCTACCCCGGAGCCTCGGCAGGCGTGCCGGCCGCGAACATCCCGGCCGGCTCGCGGCAGTACGGCAACCTCCGGATGCGCGAGTTCGCGCCCGGCGAGCTCCTGCAGACCAACCAACTGCGGCTGGGCGAGGACGCCGGCTCCCTCATCATCCTGAGCACCTCCTCCGACGACGAGCTGTCCCAGCTGCGGGCCGGTGAGGCGACCAGCGCGGTGCTGCTGGAGGCCACGTCCGCCGGCCTCGCGTCCTGCCCGCTCAGCCAGCCGCTGGAAGTCGTCCAGACCAGGGAACTCGTCCGCGACCAGGTGCTCGGTGGTTCGACCTGTCCGCAACTCGTCATCCGGGTCGGCTGGGCCGGGTTCAACGCCGACCCGCTGCCCGCCACCCCCCGCCGTCCCGTCATCGACGTCCTCACCCCGTAGGAGCGGTTATGAGCAACTACATCCGTGAGTTCGCCACCCTCGGCAAGAACGACACCGCGATCGCCGGCGGGAAAGGCGCGAACCTCGGCGAGTGCACGCGCGCCGGACTGCCGGTGCCACCCGGATTCGTCGTGACCGCCGAGGCGTTCCTCACGTCGATGGGCCAGGTCCGCGACGACCTCGCCACCGAACTGGCGATCGCGCTCGACCGGGCGACCTCGCCCGAGCGGCTCGCGGAGGCCGCCGAGCGGATGCGCGAGCTCGTGCGCAAGGCCGGCATCTCCGACGACGTCCGGCACGACGTGCTGCAGGCCTACCGCGACCTCGGTCAGGACGAGTCCGTGGCCGTGCGGTCCTCCGCCACGTCGGAAGACACCGCCGGCGCCTCGTTCGCGGGGATGAACAGCACGTTCACCAACACCCGGGGCGCGCACGCCCTGCTCGACCGGCTGCTGGACTGCTGGGTGTCGCTGTTCGGCACGCGCTCGGTCGCCTACCGGGCCGAACAGGGCATCACCGACGAACCCGCGATCGCCGTCGTGGTGCAGAAGATGGTGAACTCCGAACGGTCCGGCGTCATGTTCACCGCAGACCCGTCCAGCGGCGACCGCGACAAGATGCTCGTCGAGGCCTCGTTCGGACTGGGTGAGGTGGTCGTGAGCGGCTCGGTCGAGCCGGACACCTACGTGTTGCGGCGCAAGGGAGATGCGGTGTCCCTTGTGGACACCCGGATCGGCCGCAAGACGCACAAGATCATCCGTGGCGAGAACGGGTCGGACCAGCGCGTCGACCTCACGACCGAGGAGTCGCACGCGCAGGTGCTGACCGAGGCCGAGGCGATCGCGATCGGACAGCTCGGCGTCCGCGTGCAGCGCCACTACGGCGAACCGCAGGACACCGAGTGGGCCATCGCCGACGGCACCACCTGGCTGGTGCAGTCCCGGCCCATCACCACGCTGCCCGACGCCGCGGTGTCGCTGGACGGTCCACTGGTCGCCGGGCTCGCCGCGTCGCCCGGCATCGCGTCCGGACGGGTGCGCGTGCTGCGCTCCCCCGACGAGGGCGGCCGGCTGCGCGACGGCGAGGTGCTGGTCGCCGAGATGACCAACCCGGACTGGGTGCCGACCATGCGCCGCGCGTCCGCGGTGGTCACCGACGGCGGCGGCATCACCTGCCACGCCGCCATCGTGGCCCGCGAACTGCGCGTCCCGTGCGTCGTGGGCACGGGCTCGGCCACCTCGGTGCTCAAGGAGGGGCAGCAGGTCACCGTCGACGGCAGCGCCGGAGAGGTGCGTGCGGGCTCGGCCCCGATCACCACCGCGCCGCGGATCGTCGCCCCAGCGGTACCCGCCACCGAAGCTCTCGGCACACGGGTGTACGTCAACCTCGCCCTGCCCGAGCACGCCGCCGAGGTCGCCGCCATGCCCGTCGACGGCGTCGGCCTGCTCCGCGCGGAGTTCATGCTCACCGACGCACTCGGCGCCGAGCACCCGCGGCGGTTCCTCGCGCAGCACGGCACCGAGGACTTCCTCAACGCCATGACCGCGTCACTGCTGCAGATCACCCACGCGTTCGCGCCGCGCCCGGTCGTCTACCGCACCATGGACTTCCGCACCAACGAGTTCCGCGAGCTCAAGGGCGGCGAGGAGTTCGAGAAGCACGAGCACAACCCGATGATCGGCTACCGCGGCTGCTACCGGTACGTCGACGACCCGATGCTCTTCGCGCTGGAACTCGAAGCACTCGCGCGGGTGCGGGAGCAGACGCCGAACCTGCACCTGATGATCCCGTTCGTGCGCACCAAATGGGAACTCGACGCCTGCCTGGAACAGATCGACCGCAGCCCGCTCGGCCGCCAGCGCGGCCTGCACCGGTGGGTCATGGCCGAGGTTCCGTCGGTGGCGTACTGGATCCCCGAGTACGCGCGGTCCGGCATCGACGGGGTGTCCATCGGCAGCAACGACCTCACCCAGCTGATGCTCGGCGTCGACCGCGACTCCGAGCTGTGCGCGGACCTGTTCGACGAGTCCGATCCCGCGGTGCTCGACATGATCGGCCGCATCGTCACCGCCGCTCGTGACGCCGGCATCACCTCGTCGCTGTGCGGGCAGGCGCCGTCCAACAAGCCGGAGTTCGCCGAGAAGCTCGTGGAGTTCGGCATCACCTCCATCTCGGTCAACCCCGACGCCCTCCCCGCGGCCCGGGCAGCGATCGGATCCGCCGAACGCCGCCTCCTGCTGCGCACCGGCTACTCGAAGGTGTTGGCATGACTGGGGTTCTCGTCGCCTATGCGACCAAGATGGGCGGCACGAAGGAGATCGCGGAGGCGATCGCGGCACGGATCCGTGCCGCCTCGCACGAGGTGATCGTGCTGGACGCCGCGAAGGTCCGGTCGGTCGAGCCGTACGAGGCGGTCGTGCTGGGCAGCGCGCTCTACTCGACGCGGTGGCGGCCGGAAGCGGTGAAGTTGCTCAAGCGCAACGAACGCGTTCTCGCCGGCAAGCCGGTCTGGCTGTTCCACAGCGGACCGCTCGGCACCGAAGTCGCCGAGCAGAAGGCACCGCGCAAGGTGCGCGAGCTCGCCGCCCGCATCGGGGCCGAGGAGCCGAAGACGTTCGGGGGCAGGCTCACGCCGCAGACCGCGGCCGGGTTCCTGGCGCGGAAGATGGCGAACGGGCCGATGGCGGGCGATCACCGGGACTGGGAGGAGATCGACAGGTGGGCGCATTCGATCACCGAGCACCTGGTCGCGGCGCGGTGAAGCGCGACTTCGGTCCCACCCCGGCGGTCCCGAGAAGCTCGGACCATGACGACTGACACCGCGACGGAGCCGGCCAGCGATCCGCGGGAGCCGCTGGACCGGCTCTTCCGCGACCTGCGCACCAAGCCGGCCGGCCTGTCCAGCCGGGAGGCGGCGCGGCGGCTGCTGGCACACGGCCCCAACGAGCTCATCCGGCGCAAGGGCCGGAACTGGCCCAAGCAGCTGCTGCGGCAGTTCACCCACCCGCTGGCGCTCCTGCTGTGGCTGGCGGCCGCGTTCGCCTTCCTGGCGGGCACGACCGTGCTCGGTCTCGCGATCGTCGCGGTGATCGTGCTCAACGCGGCGCTGGCGTTCGTGCAGGAACAGCAGGCGGAGAAGGCGGTCGAGGCGCTGGCCGCCTACCTGCCCGCCATGGCCTCTGTGGTCCGCGACGGCGTGCGGACCTCGGTGCCCGCACGGGACCTCGTGCCCGGTGACGTGCTGATCGTCGAGGAGGGCGACCGCGTCTCGGCCGACGCGCGGCTGTTCGAGGGCGGCGTCGAGGTCGACCTCTCGACGTTGAACGGGGAGTCGCTGCCCGCGTTCCGCTCGGCGGACCTCACCGACGGCACCGGGTCGCTGGTGGACGCGCGGGACCTCGTGTTCAGCGGCACCAGCTGCACCGGTGGCGAGGGGCGTGCCGTGGTGTTCGCGACCGGCATGCGCACCGAGCTCGGCCGGATCGCGGCGCTGTCCCAGCGCGGCGGGCGGGACGAGAGCCCCCTGGAACGACAGGTGAAACGGGTCGCCTGGCTGATCGCCGCGGTGGCGGTCGGGGCGGGTGCCGCGTTCCTGCCGATCGGCGCGTTCGTGGCGGGCCTGCCGCTGGCCGACTCGTTCAACTTCGCGATCGGGCTGCTCGTCGCGAACGTGCCGGAGGGGTTGCTGCCCACCATCACGCTGGCCCTCGCGGTCGGCGTGCGGGGGCTGGCGCGCAACGGTGCCGTGGTGAAACGGCTGTCCGCGGTCGAGACGCTCGGTTCCACCACGGTGATCTGCACCGACAAGACCGGCACGCTGACGCAGAACCGCATGCGGGTCACCGACGTGTGGGCGACCGGTGACCGCGAGGTGCTGGCGCGGACGATCTCCGCGTGCAACAACGCCGACCTGGCCGCCGGCACCGGTGACCCGACCGAGCTGGCCCTGCTGCGGGCAGCCCAGGACATCGGTGCCGACGTGTCGGCCGAACACCGGTCCGCGCACCGGGTCGCACAGTTCCACTTCGACCCGGCACTGCGCCTTATGTCCACAGTGGACCATGAGGGCGGTCGCCTCGTCGTCAACGTCAAGGGAGCGCCGGAGGAGGTGCTGGCCCGCAGCACAGGCGGCTCGGCCGAGTTCGACCGGGTGATCGCCGGCTACGCCCAGCGCGGCCTGCGGTTGCTCGCCGTCGCCCGCCGCGAGTGCGACACCGTGCCGCAACGGCGCGAGGAAGCCGAACGCGACCTTGAGCTGCTGGGCGTCGTGGCGATGTTCGACCCGCCGCGCCCCGAGGTGGCCGAGGCCGTCGCCCGCTGTCACACCGCCGGCATCCGGTTGATCGTCGTCACCGGCGACCACGCGCTGACCGCCAAGGAGATCGCCCGCCAGGTCGGCATCGCCCGCAACGGCACCAAGGTCCTCACCGGGGCCGAGCTGGAGCGTCTGTCGGACGCCGAACTGGAGAAGCTGCTCAGCGGCGAGGAGGAACTGATCTTCGCGCGCAGCTCGCCCGAGGTGAAGCTCCGTGTCGCCGACGCCTTGCGCGCGCAGGGCAACGTCGTGGCTATGACCGGTGACGGCGTGAACGACGCACCGGCTTTGCGTCACGCCGACATCGGCGTCGCGATGGGCGTCGCCGGCACCGACGTGGCCAGGGAAGCGTCCACGATGGTGCTCACCGACGACAACTTCGCCACCATCGTGACCGCGGTCGAGGCCGGCCGTCGGGTCTACGACAACGTCCGCAAGTTCATCCTCTACATCTTCGCCCACGCCACGCCGGAGGTGATCCCGTTCCTGCTGTTCGCCCTGTCCGGCGGCGCGATCCCGTTGCCGCTCACGGTGTTGCAGATCCTCGCGATCGACCTCGGCACCGAAACGCTGCCCGCGCTCGCCCTCGGCCGCGAACCCGCCGAGCCGGGCATCATGACCAGGCCACCGCGGCGGCGCACGGACAACGTGATCGACGGCAGGATGTTGTGGCGCGCCTGGGGCCTGCTGGGCGGTCTGTCGGCGGTGCTGGTGCTCGGAGGGTTCTTCCTCACGCTGATCGCCGGCGGCTGGCACCCCGGCGACCCGGTGGGCGAGGGCGCGCCGCTGCACCACCTGTGGGTGCAGGCCACGACCATGTCGTTCCTGGGGATCGTGGCCTGCCAGATCGGCACCGCCTTCGCCTCCCGCACGCAGTACGCGTCACTGCGTTCGATCGGCGTGCTCAGCAACCGGCTGTTGTTGTGGGGCATCGCCTTCGAGCTCGTCTTCGCGGCGGCGGCCGTGACACTTCCACCGCTGCAGCACGTCTTCGGCACCGCCGTACCGCCCGCCTCGCACCTCGCCGTGCTCGCCGCGTTCCCGGTCGTCGTGTGGGGTGCAGACGAGCTGTGGCGGTGGCGGCAGCGTCGGCGCTGACGGGCTCAGTGCTCGTCAGACGGCAGTGCCCGGCCCGTGAAGCCGACGTGAGCCTCACGCCTGGCCCGCTCGACCATGTGCGGGTGGTGCAGGTCGAACGCGGGCCGGTTGGAGCGGATCCGGGGCAGCTCGGTGAAGTTGTGCCGCGGGGGTGGGCACGAGGTGGCCCACTCCAGCGAGCCGCCGAAGCCCCACGGGTCGTCAACGGTGACGACCTCGCCGTACCGGTAGCTCTTCACCACGTTCCAGATGAACGGCAACGTCGAGGCGCCGAGCACGTAGGCGCCGATGGTGGACAGCGTGTTGAGCGTGGTGAAGCCGTCGGACGGCAGGTAGTCGGCGTAGCGGCGGGGCATGCCCTGGTTGCCCAGCCAGTGCTGCACCAGGAAGGTGAGGTGGAAGCCGACGAACGTCGTCCAGAAGTGCAGCTTCGCCAGGCGTTCGTCCATCATCCTGCCGGTGATCTTCGGGAACCAGAAGTAGATCCCGGCGAACGTCGCGAACACGATCGTCCCGTAGAGGACGTAGTGGAAGTGGGCCACCACGAAGTAGGTGTCGGAGACGTGGAAGTCCAGCGGCGGCGCGGCGAGCAGCACCCCGCTCAGCCCGCCGAACAGGAACGTGACCAGGAACCCGACGGAGAACAGCATCGGCGACTCGAACGTGAGCTGTCCCTTCCACATCGTGCCGATCCAGTTGAAGAACTTGATCCCGGTCGGCACGGCGACGAGGAACGTCAGCAGCGCGAAGAACGGCAGCAGCACCGCACCGGTCGCGTACATGTGGTGCGCCCACACCGCGACGGACAGCGCGGCGATCGACAGCGTCGCCCAGACCAGTCCTTTGTAGCCGAAGACCGGCTTGCGGGAGAACACCGGGATGATCTCGGAGATCACCCCGAAGAACGGCAGCGCCAGGATGTAGACCTCGGGGTGACCGAAGAACCAGAACATGTGCTGCCACAGCACGACTCCCCCGTTGGCGGGGTCGAAGACGTGCGCCCCGAGCAGCCGGTCCGCGAGCAGCCCGAACCCGGCCGCCGTCAGGATCGGGAAGACGACCAGCACCAGGATGCTGGTGACCAGGATGTTCCACGTGAAGACCGGCATGCGCCACATCGTCATGCCGGGACCACGCAGGCACACCACGGTCGTGACCATGTTGACCGCGCCGAGGATCGTGCCGAGGCCGCCGACGGCCACGCCCACGATCCACAGGTTCGCGCCGACCCCGGGTGAGTGCGCCGCACCGGAGAGCGGGACGTAGGCGAACCAGCCGAAGTCCGCGGCCCCGCCGGGCGTGACGAACCCGCCCAGCATCAGCAACCCGCCGAACAGGAACAGCCAGAACGACAACGCGTTCAGCCGGGGAAACGCGACGTCCGGTGAGCCGATCTGCAACGGCAGCACGAAGTTCGCGAACCCGAACACGCTCGGCGTCGCGTACAGCAGCAACATGACGGTGCCGTGCATGGTGAACAGCTGGTTGTACTGCTCCGCGGACAGGAACTGCAGTCCCGGTCGCGCGAGCTCACCCCGGATCAGCATCGCCATCGCCCCGCCCACCATGAAGAAGGCGAACGTGGTGACCAGGTACATGACGCCGATCTGTTTGTGGTCGGTGGTGCGGAACAACGCGAGCAAGACCGAGCCCTTGGCGGTGCGCCGGGCGGGGCCGGGTGGAACGTCGATCGGGGTGGGGACGAGTGCCGTCACGGATCTCTCCAGTGTCGTCCAAACGGGAACCCCGACAGGTTCGCCCCAGCGCGGGGCGGCCTTCAGAGGCGAAGGTCCCACCTCGGCGAGGACCTTCCCGGCCCGTTCTCAGCGCTCGTCGTCCGCTGTCGATGAAGGGCTCCTTCATCGACCTCACGTGGATGAAGGAGCCCTTCATCGAGCACCCGGCACGACGCCCAGGCCGACGCGGGTCGCTCGACCTGCCCACCGGCACTCACAGCAGCGGGCCGGGAGTGAGCGGCACAGCCTCGGCGGCGTCCTCCTCCCGCTCGATCCTGGGCTCGCGGATCACGACCACCGGGCACGACGCGTGGTGCACGCAGTAGGAGCTGACCGAGCCGAGGAGGATCCCGGCGACCGGTCCGTGGCCGCGGCTGCCGACCACCAGCAGCTCGGCGTCCTCCGACGCCTTGGCGAGCACGGTCCGCGCGTCGCCCTCGACGAGGACCTGGCGGATCTCGACGCCGCTCGCGTCCTCGACACGCTTCACCGCCTCGGCGAGCACTCCCTCGTGGGCCGCCTTCAACGCCTGCGGCGAGAGCTCCCGCCACACCTCGGCGGGCAGCGGCCCGACGATCCCGCCGTAGTACTCGTAATAGGCATGGACAGCGTCGACACGGCATCCGCGCCGTCGCGCGTCCTGCACGGCCCACTCCAACGCCGCCCGTGCGGCGGCCGATCCGTCCACGCCGACCACCACGGGCCGGGACTCGTTGTCGCTCATGCACTTCAGCTTCCCGGCCGGCGTGATCACCGGTGAGTGGCCGCGGTCCCGCGGCACCGGGGACCTTCGTCCCCCCGCACAGACCGGGGCGGCCTCCCCCACCACGAGAAGGCCGCCCCGGTGTTCCTCTCACCCGGCCGGGCGGAC
>NZ_JBEXJN010000086.1:0-28698 GCF_040609115.1 Lentzea sp. NPDC004782 | reverse complement strand
GTGGGTTGTGCTCCATGCTGGTAACCGGATGTCGTCCGCAACTCGCCGTCCGGTGAGGTGGATGAAGGGCGCCTTCCTCCACCTGGTGTGGATGAAGGCGCCCTTCATCCACGTAACCGCTCGGCGGGCGAGTTGCGGATAAGACCTCTGGCGAGGTGCCTTCGGCCCCTGGGCTCGTCACACCGGCCGGGACTCCGCCACCAGCTCGGCCACCCGTTCCACGGTCGGCTGCTTGATCACGTCGGGCATCCTGAGCGTGAACGCCTTCTCGCCCACCGGCCCGACCAGCTCACGGGCCACGACGGCGACCATCGCGATCAACGACACCGAGTCGCCGCCGAGCACGTGGAAGTCGCTGGCCCCCGAGACGGCCTCGGTGTCCACCTGGAGCACGGAGGCGAAGATCCGGGCCACCGCGGCCTGGTCGTCGTCCAACGGTCCCGCGGCGACGGCCGGACCGGCGGCGGCGAAGGGGTCGGGCAGGGCCGACACGGCGACCTTGCCGTTGACCGACCGGGGGATGTCGGAGACCCGCATGATCACCGACGGCACCATGTAGGTGGGAAGGCGCTCGCCGAGGAACGACGTCAGCTCGTCCACCGAGGCAGTCCCGATCACGTAGCCGACCAGCACCTTGTCGCGCTGTCCCGGCCGCGACCGAGCCACCACGACCGCGGTGCTGACGGACGGGTGCGACTCGAGCGTGAGAGCGATCTCGGCGGGCTCGATGCGGTGGCCGTGCACCTTCACCTGGTCGTCGATGCGACCGAGGTACTCCAGGGCCCCGGACGGCAGTTGACGCACGATGTCACCGGTGCGGTAGACCCGCTCCCCCGAGGCCAGGTGCACGAACCGCTGCCGCGTCAGGTCCGGCCGCCCGCGATAGCCACGCGCCAGCTGCACTCCCCCGATGTGCAGTTCGCCGCTCTCCCCCACCGGGACGTACGCGCGGTCCGCGGAGAGCACGTGGAACGTGACCCCGTCGAGCGGGACACCGATCGGCACCGACGCGCCGGGGTCGTCGGCGTAGAAGTGGTGGGACACACCGATGGTGGCCTCCGCGGGCCCGTACAGGTTGATGATCCGGCAGTCCGGCCCGAACATCTCACGGGCCCGGACCGCCACCGCACGGGTGAACTGCTCGCCGATCACCATCAGCGTGCCGACCGAACGCGGGTTCAGCTGCAGCCTGGTGATCAGGTCGAGGTGGGAGGGCGTCAGCGCCAGCGCGGTGGCTCCGGCGTCGAAGACCTCTTGCAGCGCAACGTGGTTGAGCTCGTCGCCCATCAGCAGGATCGTGCCGCCGACCAGCAGCGGCAGGATCAGGGTGATCTCGGCGACGTCGAACGACAACGAGCACAGCAGCGGCAGCCTGGTCGACGCGGTGATCCCGTGTTCGCGGCAGGCCCAGCTCGCGTAGTTGCTCAGGGCGCCGTGGGAGATCTCCACGCCCTTGGGCTTGCCGGTCGAGCCCGACGTGTAGACGACGTAGGCGAGATCGTCGAACGACGGCGGGTCGAAGACGGCATCGGACGCCGACGCGGCCAGATCCTCCAGCACGACACCCGCGCAGCCGTCGGGCAGGCACGCCCGCGTGGAGTGCGCACGCTGCACCAGGCACACCGGCGATCCGGCGTCCGAGAGCAGGGACTGCAGCCTGCTGTCCGGATGTTTGGCGTCCATCGGCAGGTAGGCGGCGCCCGCCAGCAGCACGCCCCACGCCGCCACGATCGCGTCGGCCGTGCGGTCGGAGAGGAGCCCCACCACGGAACCGGGGCCCACCCCGCGTTCCCGCAACGCCGCCGCCACGCCACGCGCACGCTGGTCCAGTTCGGCGTAGGTGAGTGATCCGCCCGGCCCGCTGATCGCGACCGCGGACGGTGCCGCCCGCACCTGCGCGGCGAACTGCTCCACGACGCCCGCGGTGCCGGTGGCGGGGCCGCCGTCCAGCACGTGCGGGGGCAGCGCCAACGACGACGCGAGCCTGTCGAGGAGCGTCGCCACCCCCTCGTCGGACCACCAGGCGATGGTCATCTCGGTGCGCCCGCCGAACTCGACGATGTTGATGTTGGGCGGTCCGCCCGGCTCCGGCGGCACCAGCAGGAACACGCCGGTGGCCGTGAACCCGTCGGTGCTGAACGCCTCCGGGTCGACCCGGCCGAGGTTGTTGACCGCGGCGACCCGGGAGAACGTTCCCTCGCGGCGCGCACGGCGGTGGTACGAGCGCACCATCATGCGCAGCACGGGAAGTGGCGCGCGCAGGATGTCCTCGCCCGGCGCGTGCACCGTGCCCTTGCGCTCGGCGAGAACGGTCAGCAACTGCTGGTGCGTGGCTTCCCACGACTGGCCGGCGGGAATGTCCAGCGACACGGTGAGAGCGAGGTTGGAGGTCGAGTCCAGCCCGGGGTGGAACACGCGCAGGTCCACCGGAATGCTGATCGGCGTCACCGGCAGGCCGGACAGGCGCGCGATCTCGGACGCCACCTTGGCGACGATGGCGGGCTGCGTGCCGTCGATCGTCCTGCGGTGCCACGTGACGGGTCCGGGCCCCATGGGCACCGCGGGCCGGAGGCTGAACTCCTGGCCGGACGCGTCGGCCTGCCGCAGCAACGGTTCGTCGATGTCCAGCGCGGTCGAAACCGACGCGGCACCGACGAGTTCGTCGCCGCGCAACGCCCGGAACACCTCCGTGGCCCACATCTTGAGGCCACGTGCGTCCATGACGGCGTGCGAGGCGCGGAACACCACGGTGGTCCCGCCGACCAGCAACACCTCGCAGTGGTGCTTGCGGGGCAGCCGCAGTTTCAGCGAGATGTCGTCGACGACCCGGACCGGAGGCGTCACCCCGCTGTCCACCCAGGACTTGCCGCGCCGGCGTAATCGGGCACCAGGGCACGCGGACGACGCCGCGGCGACCGCCGTCCGGAGAGCGGGGAGATCAATCGTGCCGACGCCTTCGACACAGAGGTTCATCACCGGCGCGAACGAACGCGGAAACCCCAAGTACCACCGCTCGAACGGCACCACAGGTCTCTCGAAGACCATGACGTCCCACCTCTACCTGTCCACGTCCCCCTACAAGGTGAGATAAGTGCATCGGGGAAACTCTGCAAAAACGACTAAGCCTCACATAACCGGTAATTGCGGTTCCTGCCCGCAGGCACAGGTACGTCATCGAACGAACTCCGGATCCCGCGGCGAAATCCGCTGGACCCGTTCCGGTCGCGCTGATCTGCTGAGCCGGTGATCGCTGAACACGTGCTGGAGATCCTCGCGGCACTGCACGGCACCGACGTCTGGATCGGCGGCGGCTGGGGCGTGGACGCGCTGGTCGGCGAGCAGACCCGGCCGCACGGCGACCTCGACCTGATGCACCGGGAGGAGCAGGAGCCGAGGGTTCTCGCGGCGCTGGGCGCGCTCGGGTTCGCCGAGACGTTGTCGTGGCGGCCGGTGCGGTTCGTCCTCACCGGTCCCGGCGGCCGCGAGGTCGACCTGCACCCGCTGCGGTTCGCGCCGGACGGCAGTGCCGAGCAGTCGTCGCTCACGCCCGGCGAGCCGTTCCGCTACCCGGCGGGCTGCTTCGTCACCGGCACGATTCTCGGCGTCACCGTGCCGTGCCTGTCCGCCGCGCAACAGCTCCACTTCCACCAGGGCTACGAACCGCGCGAGCGCGACCTCCACGACCTGGCGTTGCTGCAAGCGCTCCTGCGGGCATGAACTCCGGTCGTAGGCCAACTGCACGCGCGCGGCTGCTCCATCCGCCTCCGAGGCCGATTTGAAATACCAATGGGAAAGTCAGCCCAAAAGGGCAACGTTCGGCCGCAATTATTCCTGACGACAGGAGAAGAAATTCTCCAGGCAAGCACATCTGCGCAGCTCAGCGGCCAGATCGAACAAAATCGGTTGGGCGCGAACCAGTTTCGGACGTTCCGGAACTGGCCGAGGTTCAGTTCTTTCCCCAGTTTCTCGCGGCCTAGAACTCGTGCGTCCCTCGCATTGCCGACCGACCGAACAATCGACCGAAGAGGACGCCATGACGACAGCCTCGAAGCCGGACGCCGCACTCGACGCGATGAGACCCGTGTTGCCGGCCGACCTCATGGACCGCGCGGGCACGTTCCAGCCGGCACCACGGCTCGCACGGCTCAGCTCGGCCGGGCCGATCCACCAGATCGAGCACAACGACGAGCCGCTCTGGCTGGTCACGGGGCAGGACGCGGCCCGCACGCTGCTGTCCGACCCGCGGATGAGCGCGGACCGGTTCAAGGTCAAGCGGTTGCGGGACAAGCTGTCGCCCGAGATGCGCGACAAGTTCGCCGACGCGGAGAGCCGGGCCGGGTCGTTCATCACCACCGACCCGCCCGAGCACACGCGCTACCGCCGGCTGCTCGCCCGCCAGTTCACGATGCGGCGGATGCGGGCGCTCACCGCGCAGATCGAGGAGATCGTCAAGGGCCGCGTCGACGCGATGATCGCCGCGGGACCGCCGTCGGACCTCATCCGCGACTTCGCGCTTCCCGTGCCGTCACTGGTGATCTGCGAGCTGCTCGGGGTGCCGGCGGCCGATCGCGGGCACTTCCAGGACGACACCGTCGAGCTGCTCGACCTGGCCACCGACCTGGAGGGCCTGATCGAGGTCGGCACCCGCATGCACCGCTACATGTGGGGGCTGGTCCAGCGGAAGCGCGCCCGGCGCGAGGACGACCTGCTGTCGGAACTGGCGCACACCAGCGACATGTCCGACGACGAGATGGTCGGGCTGGCGAACCTCCTGCTGATCGCCGGTCACGAGACGACGACCAACATGCTGGGGCTGGGCGTGCTCGCGTTGCTGGACCACCCGGCGCAGCTCGCCGCGTTGCGCGACGACCCCGGCCTGATGGACACCGCGGTCGAGGAGATGCTGCGCTATCTGTCCATTGTGGATACCGGAATCGTGCGTTACGCGTTGGAGGACGTGCGGATCGGTGACGTGACGATCAACGAGGGCGACACGGTGATGTGCTCGGTGATCGCCGCCAACCGCGATCCGGCCGAGTGCCCGCGGCCGGAGGAGTTCCGCATCGACCGGCCGCGCAGCAGGCACCTGTCGTTCGGGCACGGCGTGCACCAGTGCCTGGGCAACGAGCTCGCGCGCATCGAGATGTCCGTCAGCTTCCGGGAGCTCCTGCGGCGGCTGCCCGGTCTTCGGCTCGCCGTGCCCGCCGAGGAGGTGCACGTGCGCACGACGTCGACGATCTTCGGCGTGAAGCACCTGCCGGTCACCTGGGATCTCTAGCGAGAAAACTCGCTGGCCTCCGGGACTAGCGTGGGGTTCGTGCACGGATTCAACCCGAGCTTCGGCCCCGAAACCGCCCGCAACTACGACAACTCACTCCGCGGCGACGAAGACGAGACGGTCCGGTTCCTCGCCGGGTTCGGCACGAGAGCACTGGAGTTCGCGATCGGCACCGGCCGCATCGCGTTGCCGCTCAAGGAAACCGGTGTCCACGTCGACGGCGTCGAGCTGTCACCGGACATGGTCGCGCGCATGCGGGAGAAACCCGGCGGCGCCGACGTCGACGTGACGATGGGCGACATGTCCCGCGTCGGCACCGGCCGCACCTACGAGCTGGTTTACCTGGTGTACAACACGATCTGCAACCTGCTCACCCAGGACGACCAGGTCCGCTGCTTCGAGAACGCGGCACGCCACCTCGAACCCGGCGGCGCGTTCGTGATCGAGAGCGGCCTGCCGACCTGGGCGGCGCGGCCGAGGCACCAGTTCATCGACGTGGAGACGCTGGAGCTCGACCGCGTCGGGTTCGACGTCAACCGCTACGACCCGGTCACGCAGATGCTCGACGAGAACCACGTGGAGATCAGCGCGGACGGCATCCGGTTCGGCGCGATCCGGCAGCGGCTCACCTACCCCGCCGAGTTCGACCTCATGGCGCGCATCGCCGGGCTGCGGCTGCGCGACCGCTGGGGTGGCTGGAACGGTGAGCCGTTCACCGCGGACAGCAGGCGGCACATCAGCGTGTACGAGAAAACCGTTGGCACACCGGGATAGCGCGTCGCCAGCTTCGGTCAGGTGATCTACGAGGACCCGAGGGCGTACCTGCTCGGCCTGGAGGGCATCGCCCTGTTGCGAGCCTTCACCGGAGAACACGACCGCAACTTCGTGGAAGCCCGGATCGCGGAGATCCGCGAAGTCCTCGCCGACGAGACGCTGGCGGACGCGACAGTGGAGGTCGGCCGGCTGGAGGCGATCGCGGGCTACCGGTTGTGGTCGGCGACGTACGACCGGCCCAACTCGGCGTTCGACCTCGACGAGCCCGTGGTCGAGGAGATCGTGGGGGAACTGCCCGCGGGTGTCGCCGTGGACGCGGCGTGCGGGACCGGTCGCTGGGCCGAGTTCCTGGCCGCGCGCGGCCATCGGGTCATCGGGGTGGACAGCTCACCCGAGATGCTCGCGCGGGCGCGCACTCGGGTGCCGGCGCGGGTGCGCCGGCGCTGGTCATCTGGCACTTCAGCCGGACGTGACCTCGGCCTTGATCTGTTCGAACTGCGCGGCCATGGCCTCCGACAACGCCTGTGCGGCGGACAGCGGCCGCACCATCACGGTGAACTCGTCGATCAGGCCGTCCTCGTCGAGGTGCAGGAAGTCGCAGCCCTGGATCTCCTTGCCGCCCACCTCGGCGCGGAAGACGAGCGCGTGGTTGCGGCCGTCGTGGATCTCGCGCTCGTAGCGGAAGTTCTCGAACACCCGCAGCACGCCGCGCAGGATCGCGGCGGTGATGGGCTTGCCGGGGTACGGGGCGAACGCGACGGGGCTGGTGAACACCACGTTCTCGGCGAGGCAGGCCGCCATCGCGTCGGTGTCCCGTGCTTCGACCGCCTTGCGGAATGCGTCCACGACCAGACCCTCACATACTCAACTTGTTGACTAGGTCTCCAGACCGTAACCTGCAAGTATGTCGCTGCGCAACGCCGTGATGGCCGCCCTGCTCGACGGGGAGGCGTCCGGCTACGACCTGGCCAAGGCGTTCGACGCGTCGGTGGCGAACTTCTGGATGTGCACGCCGCAGCAGCTCTACCGCGAGCTCGACCGGATGGAGTCCGACGGCCTGATCGCGGCCCGCACGGTCGAGCAGGAACGGCGACCGAACAAACGGCTGTTCTCGCTCACGGCCGAAGGTCTGGAGGCGCTGGCGGAGTTCACCGGCGAGCCGCACAAGCCCACCGCGATCCGGGACGAGCTGCTGGTCGCGGTGATGGCCGTGGACGCCGGTGACGTGACGAAGGTCAAGGCCTCGCTGAAGGAACGCAAGCAGTGGGCCGAGGCGAAGATCGCGCGGTACGAACGCCTCAGGGCCAAGCTCCTCGACGGACGGACCGAGGAGGAGTTCCTGACCACGGCCGAACGCGTCGGCCCGTACCTGACTTTGTTGCGCGGCTTGTCGTTCGAGCGGGACAACGTGCGGTGGTGTGCGCGCTGCCTCACGGTCCTGGAGCGGCGTGGTGCCCGCCTCCCAGCGCGCGGGTGAGGTTGAATCGGGTCCATGAACGGCATTTCGGCGTTGCAGGAGGCTCTCAGCGCGCCCGCGGAAGAGGCGCGGAACCGGTTCGCGGGGCGGCTCAACGGCTACCTCGAAGGATCCGACGTCGTGCACGCCGTGCGGCTGCAGGGCTGGCTCGGGCTGGAGGTGCCCGGCCCCGGCTGTCACGTCGGCACGGGCAGCTGGGACTTCACCCGGTTCAAGGCGACGACGTCACCGGTCACGTGCGGACGGTGCCGCAGCGCGGGACTGCTCACCAGCTCGTTCACCGGCGGGCCTCATCAGCAGACCCTGGATCTGGAAGGGATCTGATGGCGGCGCGGTTGCGCACGCCCATGCCGGTCAACGCGGTCATGCCAAGACGTTCGTAGTACGGCCGCAACGCGTCGTCACAGGTGAGGTCGACCGAGTAGAGGTGCCCCGCCTCGGCCAGGATCCGGCGCATCAGCTCGGTCCCGATGCCCCGGCCCTGGAACCTCGGCAGCACCTCCAGCCACGGGACGAACCCGGTCAGCACGCCGTCGCTGATCAGGTTGACGAACCCGGCGACCTGGCCGCCGGAACGGGCGATCACCACGCGGTGGCTGCCGCGCAGGACGGCGAGGTGTTGCGCGGCGGAAGGTGGTGTGGGCCACCCTACGAAGAAGCCCGTGAGGTCGTCCTCGGCGAGGTCGCTGATGTCGGTGGAGTACGAGATCACCGACGCAGTGTGAACCATTCGACCGATACTTCCGTGGCTGTTGTTCGTAACATCCGGAAGTTACGCTCCGGGCGTGCCCCTGCCACCAGCTCCGCTGCGCCATGTGCGCTGTGCGGCTGTTGGTGTGATCACCGGAGCGCTTGCCGTTCTCGCGCACACGACCGCGGACGGCGAGTTGCCTGACACCGGACTGGTGCTCTCCCTCGTCGCGTTGCTGACGTGGGCCTGCACGGGGTTCGCACGCCGCGAGCTGACACCGGCCAGGATGCTCGCGCTGATCGGCGGCGGGCAGCTCGCGATGCACTTCATGATGTCGCTGGCCGCGTCCCGGCACGTGCCCCACGCCGAACCGTCCCGCATGGTCGCCGCGCACGTCGCCGCCACCGTGCTGACCGTCGTCGTGCTGGCGGCCGCCGAACGCACGGTGCTCGCCCTGGCCCGCGCCGTCGCGTCCGTGCTGCCACGCAGGTCCGCTCCCCTGCCCGCCACGGCACCCCTGGTCGCGGTCACGCCGCGGCCGCTGCCCGCGGTGGTCGTCTTCCTGGACGTGCTGTCGTGGCGCGGTCCTCCGGCTGAACAGGTCTGAAACCCCTTCACAGGGCCGTCTTCCGGCGGTCCTGCACCTGTTCACGCCCACCGGGAGCCGTACCATGTCCACCACAGCCGCTCCGTCACGCACGTCGTTCGCGTGGCGGGGACTCTTCCTGCGCCTGCACTTCTACGCCGGCGTGCTCGTCGGCCCGTTCGTCCTGATCGCCGCGCTGACCGGCGTCCTGTACGCCCTCACCCCGCAGCTGGAGTCGTGGGCCTACTCCGACCAGCTCCGCGTTCCTGTTTCGTCCCAGCAGCTTCCGCTCGCCCAGCAGATCGACGCCGCGCTCGCGACCTCCCCCGGCGGGACCCTGGTCGCCGTCCGGCCCGCGCCACAACCCGGTGACACGACTCGAGTTCTGTTCGCCGAGAAGGGCCTCGGCGAGTCCGAGCGCCGGGCGGTCTTCGTCGATCCCGGAACCGGACGCGTCACCGGTGACCTCGTCGTCTACGGCACGAGCGGCGTGCTGCCGTTGCGGACGGCGCTGGATCAGCTGCACCGCAACCTGATGCTCGGCGAGCCGGGCCGCCTCTACAGCGAACTCGCCGCGTCGTGGCTGTGGGTCGTCGCGTTGGGCGGCCTCGTGCTGTGGATCACGAGGGCGCGCAACAGCAAGCGCATCCGCACGCACGGTCTGATCGGCGTGTGGGTGTTGGCCGGCGCGTTGTTCTTGTCCGCCACGGGCCTCACGTGGTCCGCCTACGCCGGTGAGAACGTCGCCACGCTGCGCGAGTCGCTCGGCTGGACCACGCCGTCGTTGAAGATCCCCGGCAACAGCGGTGATCACGCCGAACACAGCTCGCACTCCTCCTCCGGCGCCGGCCACGACGAGATCGACGCCGTGCTCGGCACGGCTCGTGCGGCGGGCATCGACGCCGACAAGATCGAGATCAGCCTGCCCTCGCCCTCCGGTGGTGCCTGGAAGGTCACCGAGATCGGCCGCGGCTGGCCCACGCAGGTCGACGCGGTGGCGGTCCAGGACGGTGCCGTGGTCAGCTCGGTGAGGTTCGCCGACTACCCGCTCGCCGCGAAGCTCACCAGGTGGGGCATCGACGCGCACATGGGCGTGCTGTTCGGGTGGCCCAACCAACTGGTGTTGCTGCTGCTCGGCGGCGGCCTGGTGACGCTGGTCGTGCTCGGCTACCGGATGTGGTGGAAGCGCAGGCCGACCCGCGGGTTCGGCCGCCCGACCCCGCGCGGGCAGTGGCGCAAGGCCCCGCCGGTCGCTCTCGCCGCTCTCGGCGCCGGTGTGCTGGTGGTGGGCTGGTTCGTGCCGTTGCTCGGCATCAGCCTCGTGGCGTTCCTGGTGGTCGACCTGCTCCTCGGCCGACGTGAGAAATCGCGCAGATCTGTTGCGTGACCAGGGAGTTTTACGTCATATTTGCGCTTAGGTGCGCCGGGAAGCCTGGTCGGCCCGCACGTCACAACTCGTGACGGCGGAGAGCTGACGAGGGGCGCGCGGATGTTACTTCCCCATGCCGTTCCGCTGACCGACGATCCTCAGGTCGTACACGCGCTGTCCGCCCGATGGCAGCGCACCAGGACGTTGCTGCTGATCGCCGCGGGCGTGCTGCCCGCGGCGATCAGCCTCGTCTGCGTCGTGCTCGCCGGGCTGACCACGGTCTGGTGGGCGGCGATTCCGGCGGTGGCGGCGGCATCCTGCGCGTGGGCGCTGCTGGCCTGGTTGCGCCGCAACGGGTTGAGCGACCCGTACTCGTGGCTGCCCGCCACCGTGCTGATGACCGGCGCGCAGCTGGTGCTCGGCGTGCTGCCGAGCACCGGCATCGCGCTGCGGCTCAGCCCGCACGCGGCGCTGGCCGTGAAAGCGTTGTGCGCGGCCGGAGTGCTCGGCGCCGGGTCGGCCGGCGTGCTCGCCCGGATGGCCTGCCGCCGCCTCCTCACGGCCCCCGCGCTCGAACTCGGGTCGACCGCGTTCCCGTTGGTGCTGACCGGTCCCGGGGCACGGGTGGAGATCGGCACTGACCGCGTCGACTGGACGACCCCGCGCGGCGCTCGGGTCGACGTCGGGATGTCCTTCAGCCGGATCGAGCACGTGACCACCGAGGCGAGTGCGCTGGTCCTGCACACCTCGTCCGGCTCGTGGACGGTTCCGGTGTCCGACCCGGCGACCGCGAAAGCGTTGCTGCGCCGCCGGCTCGCGTGGTGGCGGGAGCGCCAGGCCGCCGCGGCCGAACAAGAGCACGGCCGTTACCTCGACCTCGTCCGGTCGCTGGCGGCGGTCACCGGTGAGGCGACCCGTGACGGCGTCACGGTGAACGTCGACTCGAACGGCGTGACCACGGCGATCGCGCTCAGCCAGGCGGTGCGCGGCCTCGACCCCGACGTGCTCGCCGCGCGGTTGATGATGTGCGCCGACAGGGCCCGCTCCGACGCGCGCAGGCAGGTGGAGGACCTCGTGCTGGACCACGCCGGTCGAAAGTGAGGTTCACACGTCCAGCACCGCGCGGGCGAACGCCTCCGGCGCCTCCTGCGGCACGTTGTGCCCGATGCCGTCGAGGATCCGGTGCTCGTAGGGCCCGGTGAACCGGTCGCGGTAGGCGGCGCCGCCGGCGTTCGGCCCGTCGAAGTCGCTGGCGATCGTGATCGTCGGCACGCTGATCACGGGCCGCTGGGCGAGCTGGTGCTCAAGCGCGTCGTACCGGTGCTCGCCCTGCGCGAGCTGCAGGCGCCAGCGGTAGTTGTGGATGACGATCGCGACGTGGTCGGGGTTCTTCCACGCGGTGGCGCTCCGTCCGTACGTGGCCTCGTCGAAGTTCCACCGCGGCGAGGCGAGCTTCCAGATGAGCTTGTTGAACTCGTAGGTGTTCTGCGTGTAGCCCTTCACGCCGCGTTCGGTCGCGAAGTAGTACTGGTACCACCAGCCCAGCTCGGCCTGCGGGCTCAGCGGTTCCTGGTTGGTGACGAGGTTGACGATCAGGTAGCCGCTGACCGAGACCAGTGCGGTGACCCGCTCCGGCCACAGCGCCGCCGTGACGCACGCCGTCCGCGCGCCCCAGTCGAACCCGCCGAGCGTCGCCTTGCGGATCTTCAGCGCGTCCATGAACGCGATCACGTCCGCCCCGAGCGCGGACTGCTGCCCGTTGCGCATCGTGTGCGCGTGCAGGAACCGCGTGGAGCCGTAGCCGCGCAGGTACGGGATGAGCACCCGGTGGCCTTTCGCCGCGAGGGCGGGCGCGACGTCGGCGTAGCTGTGGATGTCGTACGGCCAGCCGTGCAGGAGGATCGTGACCGGCCCGTCGGCGGGGCCCAGCTCGGCGTACCCGACGTCCAGCAACCCGGCCCTGACCTGCTTGACCGGCCCCCACGACGGGGTGGCCCGCGCGGTCGCGGTGACCAGGGGTGTCGTCACTGCTGCCACGGTCAGTGCCTGCGAGAACTGCCTCCTGCTGATCATGTGTCCGATCGTGGGCATCGGCGTGCGAGGCTCGCGAGCGTCAGGTGACGGTGTCGGCGTACGTCATCAACGCCTGCTTCAGTTCGGTCCGTGCCGTCACGCCGAGTTTGGGGAATATCCGGTGCAGATGCGTGCTCACCGTCCGATGCGACAGGTGCAGCCGTTCACCGATCTCCTTGTTCGTCAGCCCGTCCGCGGCCATCCGCGCGATGGTCAGCTCGTGCTCGGTCAGCTCACCGTTGCCGTTGCGCGACTCGCCGGACGCCCGCAGCTCCTCGCGGGCCCGTTCCGCCCACGCCTCGGTGCCGAACGCCTCGAACGCCTCCGCCGCCGCTTTCAGGTGCGGGCGGGCGTGGGTCGCCCGGCGCTGCCTTCTGAGCCAGGCACCGAACGCCAGCTGGACCCTCGCGCGGTCCCAGGGCGAGTTCTCGGCCTCCAGCGCCGAGGTGAAGCGGGCCTCGGCCTCGTCGTCACGCGCCAGCAGGGCCCTGGCGTACCGCAGTCCGGCCGCGAGGGCGGGCGAGCTCGTCGCCGTGCCGAGCTCCTCGACGATCCTGGCGGCCTCGTCGTGGTGGCCGCTGCGGACGGCGGCCTCGACCAGTTCCGGCAGCACGTACCTCCTGAGCGCGAGCTGGTACGCGGGGTCTGCCGGGTCGTGGACGCGGCGGAGGGCGGCGAACGCGTCGGCGTAGCGGCCTTCGCCCAGCGCGGCCAGGCTTCTGGCGAGCTGGACGGTGGCGAGCACCGGGCGTGCCCCCGCGGCCAGCCCGATCCGTTCGGCTTCGGCGGCCTTGCCCGCGGCCTGGTCGTAGTTTCCGCGCAGCGCGGCGATTTCGGCCTGCACGGCGGCGGCCAGACCGCGCATGTACGGCTGCCGGGTCTCCTCGGCGAGGGCCGCGGCCTCGGCCGCGGCGGGTTCGGCGGCGGCGATGTCGCCCAGGCGGGTCCGGCTCCAGGCCTCGACCGCGAGCGCTCGGGCGAGCAGGCCGAACTGACCTTGGGCACGCAGACCCCGTTGTGCGGCAACGGAGAACCGGACCGACTCCGCGAAGGCCCCGACCTGCAGGGCGGCACTGCCGAGCAGACGGCAGTCAGCCGGGTCGTCAGGTGTTCCGGCGCGGAACGCCGCGATCACCGAGTCGGTTTCCTCGGCCGGCTGCACGTAGGCCGCCATCGCGACCATGCGGGGATCACTCGCCTCGATCGGCAGCCGCCCCGCCACCGCGGAGATCCGTTCCCGCACCGCCGCACCCGGCTCGACCCAGAAGCACCGCATCGCAACGCTCCAGAAGATCCGCAGGCCTAGCTCGACGTCGGTCCGGGCCACCTCCTCGGCCAGCCCGGCCAGTTCACCGGGCCCGGCGGCGCCCTCCCCCACTCCGTCGTCGAACGCCGTGGGCAACCACGTCGCCAGCGCCCGTTCCCGCGGCGACAGGTCGAGTCCCCGCACCTGGAGCAGAATCCGCTCGACGTCCTCCCGCCGCCCCGCCTCCGCCGACAGTTCGGCGGCCCGCATCAGCCGCCGTGCCCGTGCGGCACCGTCGCCGAGCCGCGCGGCCTTCTCCAACGCGCGGACCGCGGCCGCCGCACCACCACGCCGAAGCGCCCGGTCCGCGGTCTGTTCCAGCAGGCCCGCCACGGTCTCGTCGGTGCCGGACACCGCGTTCGCCAGGTGCCACGCCCGCCGGTCCGGTTCGTCCGTCGCGGCCAGCTGCCGGTGGGCTTCCCGCCGTTCGGCAGCGGTGGCCGCCCGCACGACCGCCGACCTGAGCAACGGGTGCCGGAACTCGCCGTTCTGATCGACCAGCCCCTCGTGCGGCACGGCCGCACCGCCGAGAGCGGCGAGCAGCAACGACCTGCGCACCTCGGCGGGCAACGCCGCTGTCCGCGCGGCGAACGCCTCCTCCAGCGAGCTGCCGCCGAACGGCAGCTCGGTGAGCGCCAGCGGATTCCCCGCGGCCTGGGCGAGCACCCGCTCGCGGCGTTCGGCGTCCAGGCCGGGCGCGACCGCGGCCAGCAGCGCAGAAGACTCGTTCGGTGCCAACGGTTCCAGAGAAAGCGTGGGCACGCCCGCGAACAGCGGAGTCCTTGAGGCCACGACCAAAACGCCATCGGACAACCGGCGGGCCACGAACCCGAGCACGTCCTGGCTCTCCCGGTCCAGCCAGTGCGCGTCGTCCACCAGGACCACGGACCTGGCCGCGCTCAGCAGGTCGAGCGCGGCCAGGCCGACCAGGTGGACGGGCGGCGCGGCGCCGTCGGACAGGCCGAAGACGACCTCCAGGGCAGCGCGCCGCACACCGGGCAACGCGGACAGGTCGAGAAACGGGTGCAGGACCTGGTGCAGTCCGGCGTAGGGCAGGTCCCGCTCGGCCTCGACGCCGACGACCAGGTGCCCGGACAGCGTGCTGAGCAGCGCGGACTTGCCGACGCCCGGCTCACCCGCGATCAGCAGCGACCCGCCGGACGCCGCCAGGGCCGCCAGCCGTTCCCGCTCCCGCTCCCGCCCGACCAGCGACATGATCCAACTGTGTCAGAACGTCCAGACCGCGCGCTTGCCCGGCCCCACGACCAGCGTCGAACCACCGAGCTGCTCGACGTGCCGCGCCACCGGGTGGTTCAGCTCGAACTCGACCCGCTTGAGCCCGGTCCGACCCATCGCCACCTCGTCGAAGCGCAAGGTCGTCCCGCCCTTCAACGCCGTGACGCCACCCGGATCGGTCCGCAGCGCGAAGCCGCCGGCCCGCAGCAACGGCGTGGTGGAAGCGAGATCCCGTGCGGTCACCGCGATCCGGATCAGGCTGATGTTGCGCATCAGCTTGTCCTGGTAGGCATCCGGCAGGTAGCGGTCGCGGCTGACGTCACCGGGGAACCGCGCGGGTCCGGTCTTGCTGCGCGGGTCGGCGAAGTACTCGTCGCGGTACTCCATCGCCCACGCGCCGAACCGGTCGTACTGGTCGGTGACGAACAACGCGTCGAACCACGGCACCGGCTGGTGGTCACCGAAGTCGCGGGTCTGCAGGAACTCCGTCGGCGGGTGGCCGGCCGCGGTCAGCCGGGACTTGACCGCGTCGATGTCGCCGTCGTGCTCGGTCGACAACCCGAGGCCGGCCGATCCCAGCTCACCGTCCTGACCACCGACGTCGCCGACGCCGAAGATCTCCAGGTACGTCTCCTGACCGCGCAGGTAACGACCGGTCCACACCTGGCCGCCGGCACCGGTCGTCGTGCGGACCTCGAAGTCCGCGAACTCCCTGAGGTACGCGGAGTGCTCGATCGCGTCTGCCGTGGCGCGGTCGAGCGTTCCCCAGGCGTGGTTGTAGTACAGCAACTGCCGCTCTCCGGCCTGCGCCGATCCGGCCCCCGTCAACGCCAGCAGGACCGCCGAGATCACGCAGAACAAGCTTCGAATCCCCATGGATCGATCCTAGGACGGGCACGCTCAAGCCGTGCTCAAGTCAGCTCAAGGATCTTCGTGCTCCGCACTGAAGTCCTTTGTGGACTGACCGGCGCCGCATTCGTCGAGAAAGGACATCACTCCGGGTCGGACGCCGTACACTCCCGCCCATCTACCCGACTGGGGAATTGGGGGCCGCGGTGAGCGGTATCAGAGTTCTGGTGGCAGGGGCGAGCATCGCGGGGCCGGCACTGGCCCACTGGTTGCACCGGCGAGGGGCCGAGGTGACCGTGGTCGAGCGGGCGCCGGAGCTGCGTCCCGGCGGCCAGGCGGTGGACGCGCGGGGCGTGACCAAGGAGGTCATCCGGCGGATGGGGCTGGACGCGGCGGTGCGCGCGGCCTGCACCCAGACCGCCGGCGCGCACACCGTGGACGTCGACGGGAACGTGGTGGAGACCTTCAGCGCCGAGGACGACGGCGGCGACGGGTTTATCGCGGACATCGAGATCCTGCGCGGGGACCTCTCCCGGGTGCTCTACGACGACACCCGTGACGGTGTCGAGTACGTCTTCGGCGACCGGATCGCCGAGATCGCCCAGGACACCGGCGGGGTCGACGTGACCTTCGCGAGCGGCGGGCAGCGGCGCTTCGACCTGGTGATCGGCGCGGACGGGCTGCACTCGGCGTTGCGCGGGATGGTCTTCGGCCCGCGCGAGCGGTTCATCCGCCACCTCGGGCTCGTGCTCGCGTTCTACAGCGTGCCCAACGAGTTCGGCCTGGACCGCTGGATGATCGAGTACCAGGACAAGGCGACCGCGCGCTCCGCCGGCCTGCGGCCCGTCGGGGACGCCACGCAGGCGATGGCCATGTTCGCCTTCCCCGCGGCCGGCTTCGACGTCGACCACCGCGACGTCGAAGGCCAGAAGCGCCTGCTGCGCGAGCAGGTGGACGGCCTCGGCTGGTGGACCGAGCGCATCCTCAAGCACCTGGACGACACCCCGGACTTCTACCTCGACCAGGTCGCCCAGGTGGTGATGGACCGCTGGTCGCACGGACGGGTGGGACTGATCGGCGACGCGGCGTTCAGCTCCTCGCCGATGTCCGGGCAGGGCACCGGGCTCGCCCTGGTCGGTGCCTACCTGCTGGCCGGCGAGCTCGCCGCCGCCGGGTGGGAGCCCGAGGTGGCGTTCGCCGCCTACGAGGCGCGGATGCGTCCGTTCGTCGAGGCCAACCAGGAGATCGGGCGGCTGCACGCGCAGAGCCGCGCGGTCCCGCAGCCGGAGGCCGAACCGGGCCCGGAGCCCGACATGGAGGCACTCATGGCGCTGGTCGACCGCGCGCTCAACGGCATCGATCTGCCCGACTACGCCAGCGCGCCCGACTCCGGCCCCTCCGGTGCTCGATGAAGGGCTCCTTCATCCACCTCACGTCGATGAAGGAACCCTTCATCGACCTCGGACGCGTGCCGGCTGAGCGACGCCATCCGGTTCCACGCCGGTGACGACGCCCCTGCCGCCTGGATCGCCAGCGCGGTGATCTCCGGATCGGCCATCGGCATCTCCGGCCGCGCCGCCGTCCACGCGGCTGCCCGCCCCGCCAGCGCGGGCAGCCGCGGGTCGTCCGGCGACCACCCGAACGCCTCGTCGTACTCGCGGTAGATCCGCTGGAACTCGGGGTCTTCGAGCGCTTGCGCCTTGTCCGCGAGCCACACCGCGGCCTCGTCCGGTGCCACGGCCTGCAGGAGCACCCAGACCTCGCGTTCCATCCGGACACCCCGCTCGCTGACCCCGATCTCCTCGAGCCTGGCCAACATCGCGGCGGCCGCCGGCGTCACGAACAACGCGTTGCCCGCCCGCAGCCGCCCGACCCGTTGGCGCGCCTGCCGGATCTCCTCTTCGCGCCGGCGCAGCGCCGCGTCGATCTCGGTGATCGACGCGGCGAACTCCTCCTCGCCGGCGTCGAGCAGTTCCTTCACGCGGGCGAGCGGCACCCCGGCCTCGGCGAGCGTGCGGATCTTCACCAGGTCGACGGCGTCCTGCGCGCGGTACCGCCGATACCCCGAGTGGTCGCGCTCCGGCTCCGGCAGCAGCCCCACCTTGTGGTAGTGCCGCACCGCCTTGATCGTCACCCCCGCGTACCGGGCGAGCTGACCGATCGTGATCATCGCGCCATCATCGCACTCGGCCGAACGTCCGCCCGGCGAGATCGACCCCGACGACCGCACCGCTCCCGTCCCGCGTGAAGAACCCGCGCTGCCCGGAGAGGGCGCCCGCGGTGATCACGTACTCGTCCTTCGGCAGCAACCCCATCGGGAACGGCGCGTGGTCGGCCGGCAGCTCGGCCTCGGCGTCCGCCCGGATCTCCGGCCGGATGAGCACCTCCAGCACCAGCCCGTCGCCGGTGTCCTCGATCGTCATGACCATCGCGTCGTTGCCGTACCCGCCCGCGACCTCCCGCGCCGCGGCCGAGTCGTACGGCAACGGCTCCGGGTCCCGGTCCAGCACCCCGAGGTGGCTGCGGAGCGCCTCCCGGACCACGGCCTGGTTGAACACAATCCCGTCCGGCCCCTGGTTCGCGACCGACACCACCGCGAAGCCGCGTTCGGGCACGATCAGCAGCTCGGCGAACTGCCCGTTGGACGACCCACCGTGCCCGATGGCCTGCACGCCGTCGATCTCGCGCAGGAACCAGCCGACCCCGACGGCGTCCCCGAGGTTGCTGCCGCGCAACACCGCGGTCGGGCGGCGCATCTCCTCCAACCCGTTGTCGCTCAGGTGGAACCGCGCCCACGCCAGCAGGTCGCGGATGGAAGCCGCGATGCCGCCACCGGGGTTGTTGGCCCGCCAGTGCCGCCACGGCCGCGCGACCGCACCGTTCTCGTGCCCGACCGCGAACCGCCGCGTCATCACCGCGTCCCGGTCGAAGTGCGTGTTGCCCAGGCCGAGCGGCTCCAGCAGCAACGACGTGACGGCCTGCTCGTAGGTCTGCTCGGTGACGTTCTCGATGATCCGTCCGGCCAGGTTGTACCCGGACTGGCTGTACGACGGCCGCTCCCCCACCTCACCGACGAGCTTGAGCGTGGCCAGCTCCGCCACGTGCCGGCGCAGGGCGTCGTCACCCTCGCCGGTGTCGACGAGCGTGCCCCAGTCGAGCCCGGACGTGTGGTTGAGCAGCTGCCGCACGCTGAACTCGCGCCCGTCGGCCAGCCGCAGCTCCGGCACGTACCGCCGGACCGGCGCGTCGAGCTCCACGCGCCCGTCCGCGACCAGCCGCATGATCGCGGTGGCGGTGTAGGTCTTGGTGACCGAACCGAGCAGGAACAGCGTGTCCTCGTTGACGGGCAACGGGTTCTCGGCACTGGTCACGCCGTGGGAGAAGAAGTGCTCCCGGCCGTCGTGGAAGACGCCCACGGCGGCGCCGGGGATCTGGAAGCGGGTGGCGGTCTGTGCGACGAAGTCGTTGTTCATGCCGGAAATGCTCGAACCCTGCCCCAGGGTCAAGGTCAACCCCGGGGCAGGGCGAAGTGACCCGGGTCACGGCACCCAGTGGTTGCCGCTCACCGTGATCATCACCTGCAGCTGGATGCTCGACGCGAAGTAGTCCTTGCCGCCGAACGGCGTCTGCACCATCTTGGTCCACAACGCGTCCAGCCACGCCTGGCTGCCGGAGTCGGTCGTCGCGGCCACCGCGAACGGCGCGGTGTAGGCCTCGGAGACGTCGCTGGAGATCTGCGTGCCGTTGAGCTGGTAGCCCACCCGGATGTCGTCCGGGTTGCCGCCGAACTTCGCCTTCGCCCACGCGTTGACCTTGCGGGCGGCGGCCAGGGAGGTCGCGTCGCCGCTGGTGACGGCGTCGGCGCCGATTCGCCACGGTGTGCGGCAGGCGTTCCACCAGTACTTGCCGTCGTTCACGTCCTCCAGCACCTTGCCGGCGGGCGGGCGCGGGGTGGCGTTCGTCTGCTCCACGAAGTCCGGGAGCAGGCCGGTGCCGGGGGCGTAGTTCTGCTGCATGGTCTTGACGAGGTTCTGGTGGGCGGTGCGGATCGTGTCCCAGGCCGAGTCGCCGGTGGCCTTGCGGAACGCGCGGAAGTGGTCGGCCATCCAGTCCGACGAGCGGGTCACGTAGTAGCGCGGGTCGCCGGAGGTCGCCCAGTCACCGGGGCGCAGCAGCTGGGTGGAGGGGTTGATCTCGCTGCGCTTGATCGCGTTGATGTGCTTGATCGCGAGCTGCTTGTAGTTGTAGGTGCCGGAGCTGCCCCACTGCCTGTCGGCGAGCAGCAGGCCGTAGGCCACGTCCATGTCGCCGTCGGTCGCCGCGTCGCCGCCGCTCGTGCTGCGGCAGTCGTCGCCCTGCTCGGCGGCCATCAGGTCCGGGTCGATGGACGACGGGTGGTCGATCTTCCACTTCACGAAACCGTCGAAGATCTTCTTGGCGTCCGGGTCGGCGCCGGCCATCGTGGCGACGACGACCATGCCGTAGCCCTGCGCCTCGGCGACGTAGGTGTGGTCGGCGTCCGCGGCGAGGACCTGGGACCAGGCGCTGTCGCAGTTGTGCCGCACGAACGCGGCCTTCCAGCGCTGGTAGTGGTCCACCACGGCGGCGTCCAGAGTGGACGTGCTGCCGGACGGGCGCAGGACGCCCGCCGCGTAGGGCTGCTGCCTGCTGCCGAACGGGTAGCCGAGCCCGGACGGAGGCGGAGCGGTGGTGGTCGTGGTGGGCGGGGTGGTCGTACCGCCGCTGACGCCGTAGACCTCCAGCTCCCACAGCGAGTAGCCGTACGCCGTGCCGCGGGCGGTGCCGTAGACCCGCACGTAACGGCCCGAGCCGGACAAGGTCAGGTCGTCGATCCCGCCGTCACCGGTGCCGGTCGAGTAGACGTCGGTCCACGCCGAACCGTCCGGGGAGGTCTGCACGCGGTACGACTTGGCGTACGCGGCCTCCCAGTTCAGCCGGACGCGGCTGATCGTGTACGTCGAGCCGAGATCGACCCGCAGCCACTCCGGGTCGTGCCCCTCCGCCGAGGCCCAGCGGGTCGACGTGCTGCCGTCGACCGCCTTGCCCGCCTCGAACCCGGAGCCCTCGACGGAGGACGCCGTCACCGCCTTGCCCTGGGAGACCAGTGGATCCGCCGCCGATGCACTGGTCACCCCTGCCACGAGGAGGCCGAGCACGAGCCCGCCCGCCCCCAACGCCGCTGCTGTTCTGCCGCCCACGACCGCCTCCAGCAATTGGTTAACAAACCTGCCAATGCGAGTGGTGAGCGACCGTAAGCACGTCAAACGGCACGAACAAGAGGTACGAACCTTTTACGACCAGCGAAAACGGTTACAGCGTCCGCATGTTGCCCGAACGGACAGCGGGTCACGCCCAGACCTCGCGCACGGCCTCGGCGACCGACTCGGCCTGCGCCAGGCCGGCCTCCGCGGCGGGCCGGCGACGGGCCGGGTCCAGCACGTTGCGGCCGATCGCGGCCAGCGCGGCCTGGTCGGGGCTCACCACGATCGACGGCACCCCCAGCCGGGCGGCCTGCGCCCGCGGAGTCGCCGCCTCGCTCACCGAGCGGGTCAACGGCGCCACGACCACGACCCGTGAGCACCCGGCCGCGAGGTCCACGTTGGCCGCCGACCGCATCCCGCCGTCCATGTACCGGTGGCCGTTGATCGTCACCGGCGGCCACACCAGCGGCACCGCGCAGCTCGACGCCACGGCCCGCACCAGCGGCACCCCGCTGTCCCGGTCGAACGCCACGAACCTCCCGTCCGCCGTGTCGACCGCCGTCACCTTCAGCGGCCGTTCCGGCCAGTCCTGAATGGACAGACGATGCGCGAAGACGTCCAGCCTGGACTCCTCGGACGGCGTGCGGGCCTTGAGCGCGGCCCGTCCCAGCCTCGCCCGTTTCCCGGCCGCGGTACCCGGCATCGCGTAGGAAAGCAGGTACCGCACGAGCATCCACGGGGTGAGCCGGGCCGGGATCTCCCCGTCGGGCGGTAACAGCTGACCCTCGTACAGGTCAGCCAGGGAGGCACCGCCCGCCAGCTGCGCGGCGACCACCGATCCCGCGGACGTCCCCACGAACAGGTCCGCCTCCGCCAGGTCGACGCCCGCGCGTGCGAGCCCGTGCAGAATCCCCGTCTCCCAAGCGATTCCGGTCACTCCACCGCCGCCGAGGACCAACGCGCGCTTCTCAGTCACGAGGTCCATCCTAGGAAGTGGGACGGCTTCCTGCGGCGTGGACGGGCGAGGTAACCTTGACCGCGAGTCCGAGAAGCGCTGCAACGGGCCCTGAACCGCCCGCCACGCTCGGTCTTGCACCACCACGGCACAAGGGCGCTTCCGACGACGTTTCGGGAGCGCGCGTGGATGGTCTGAAGTCCCTGCTGAACCAGCGGATCGCCGTGCTCGACGGCGCCTGGGGCACGATGTTCCAGCAGGCCGAGCTCTCGCCGTCGGACTACCACGGCGCCGAGTTCGCAGACCACCACACGGACGTCGTCGGCGACCCCGACCTGCTCAACCTCACGCGCCCGGACCTGGTGCTCGACGTGCACCGGCAGTACCTCGCGGCGGGCGCGGACATCACGACCACCAACACGTTCACCGCCACGTCCATCGGCCAGGCCGACTACGGGCTGCAGGACCGCGTCCGCGAGATGAACGTCGTCGGCGCCCGCCTCGCCCGCCAGGCAGCCGAGGAGTTCGGCGGCAGGTTCGTGGCCGGCAGTGTCGGACCGCTCAACGTCACCCTGTCGCTGTCGCCCAAGGTCGAGGACCCGGCGTTCCGCGCCGTCACGTTCGAGCAGGTCAAGGCCTCCTACGCCGAGCAGATCGCCGCGCTGCGCGAGGGCGGCGTCGACCTGCTGCTCATCGAGACGATCTTCGACACGCTCAACGCCAAGGCCGCCATCACCGCCGCCCGCGAGGTCGCGCCCGACCTGCCGCTGTGGATCTCGGTCACGATCGTCGACCTGTCCGGCCGCACGCTCTCCGGCCAGACCGTCGAGGCGTTCTGGAACTCGGTCGAGCACGCGAAACCGCTGGTCGTGGGCGTGAACTGCTCGTTGGGCGCCGAGGAGATGCGCCCGCACGTCACCGAGCTCGCCCGGCTCGCGGACACCTACGTCGCGTGCCACCCCAACGCCGGGCTGCCCAACGCGTTCGGCGGCTACGACCAGACCCCGGACGAGACGGCCGCGCTGCTGCGGGACTTCGCGGGCCACGGCATCGTCAACGTCGTCGGCGGCTGCTGCGGCACGACGCCCGCGCACATCGGCGCCATCGCCGAGGCGGTCAGGACGACAGCCCCGCGCGAGGTCGTCCAGCCCCGCAACACCACCAGGTTCAGCGGCCTGGAGACGTTCGAGATCGGCCCCGACACCGGGTTCGTGATGATCGGTGAGCGCACCAACGTCACGGGCTCGGCGAAGTTCCGCCGCCTGATCGAGGCCGACGACCACCAGGCCGCGCTCGCGGTCGCGCTGGACCAGGTGCGCGGCGGCGCGAACCTGCTCGACGTCAACATGGACGCCGACCTGCTCGACGGCGAGCAGGCCATGACGACGTTCCTGAACCTGATCGCGACCGAGCCGGAGATCGCCCGCATCCCGGTGATGATCGACAGCTCCCGGTGGGGCGTACTGGAGGCGGGCCTGAAGTGCGTGCAGGGCAAGGGCGTCGTCAACTCGATCAGCCTCAAGGAGGGTGAGGAGCCGTTCCTCGCCCAGGCCCGCACGATCCGCGACTACGGCGCCGGTGTCGTCGTGATGGCGTTCGACGAGCAGGGCCAGGCCGACACGACCGAGCGCAAGGTGGAGATCTGCGCCCGCGCCTACGACCTGCTCACGCAGCGGGTCGGCTTCCCGGCCGAGGACATCATCTTCGACCCGAACGTGCTCGCCGTCGCGACCGGCATCGAGGAGCACAACGGCTACGCGAAGGCGTTCATCGACGCGTTGCCGCTGATCAAGCAGCGATGTCCGGGCGCGCGCACCAGCGGCGGCATCTCGAACCTGTCGTTCTCCTTCCGCGGCAACGACGTCGTCCGCGAGGCCATGCACAGCGCGTTCCTGTTCCACGCCGTCAAGGCCGGACTGGACATGGGCATCGTCAACGCCGGCCAGCTCGTCGTCTACCAGGACATCCAGCCCGAGCTGCTGGAACTGGTCGAGGACGTCCTCTTCGACCGCCGCGAGGACGCCACCGACCGGCTCGTCGCGCACGCCGAGACGGTCAAGGGTCCCGGTCAGAAGCGCGTCGTCGACCTGTCGTGGCGCGAGGCCCCGGTCGCCAAGCGCCTGGAGCACGCGATCCTGCACGGCGTCGTCGACTTCATCGAGGAGGACACCGAGGAGGCCCGGCAGGCCCTCCCCCGGCCGCTCGACGTGATCGAGGGCCCGCTGATGGACGGCATGAAGGTCGTCGGCGACCTGTTCGGCGCGGGCAAGATGTTCCTGCCGCAGGTGGTGAAGAGCGCCCGCGTGATGAAGCGCGCGGTCGCCTACCTGGAACCGTTCATGGACGCCGAGCCCAAGGCGACGGCGGGCGGCAACGGCAAGGTCGTGCTCGCCACGGTCAAGGGCGACGTGCACGACATCGGCAAGAACATCGTCGGCGTCGTGCTGGGCTGCAACAACTACGAGGTGATCGACCTCGGCGTGATGGTCCCGGCCGCGCAGATCCTCGACACCGCGATCCGCGAGCACGCCGACGTCATCGGCCTGTCCGGGCTGATCACGCCGTCGCTGGACGAGATGGTCTCGGTCGCCGAGGAGATGCAGCGGCGCGGCCTGAAGCTGCCGCTGCTGATCGGCGGCGCCACCACGTCCCGCCAGCACACCGCCGTCAAGATCGCCCCGGTCTACGACGAGCCGGTCATCCACGTGCTCGACGCGTCACGGGTCGTCGGCGTCGTCTCCGACCTGCTGGACGACCGGCGCAGCCACGAGCTGAACCTCGCCAACCGCGCCGAGCAGGCCAAGTTGCGGCACCAGCACGAGAACCGCAGGCAACTGCCGTTGCTCAGTCTGGAAGCCGCGCGCGCGAACGCGGAAAAGGTCGATTTCGCCGAACTGCCGACCCCGGCATTCACCGGCACTCGCGTGCTCACGCCCTCGATCAGCGAACTGCGCGAGTTCGTCGACTGGACGTTCCTGTTCCTCGCCTGGGAGCTCAAAGGCAAGTTCCCGGCGATCCTGGAGCAACCGGTCGCGCGCGAACTCTTCGACGACGCGAACGCGTTGCTCGACGAAATCATCGCGAATGATTCGTTCACCGCAAAGGGCGTGTACGGCTTCTGGCCCGCGCATTCCACCGGTGACGACATCCAGCTGGACAACGGCGTGCTCATCCCGATGCTGCGCCAGCAGACGCAGAAGCAGGTGTCGCGCCCGAACCGCAGCCTCGCCGACTACGTGGCACCGGAAGGCGATCACCTCGGCGGCTTCGCGGTGACGATCCTGGGCGCCGACGAGCTGGCCGCGAAGTACGAGGCCGGGCACGACGACTACCGCGCCATCATGGTGAAGGCGCTGGCGGACCGGCTCGCCGAGGCGTTCGCCGAGTGGATCCACCTGCGGGCGCGCCGCGACTGGTTCGAACCGGACGCCGACCCGGCGATGGAGGACCTGCACGCGGAACGGTTCCGCGGCATCCGGCCCGCGCTGGGCTACCCGGCCTGCCCTGACCACACCGTGAAGCGTCAGTTGTTCGACCTGCTGAGCGCCGAGGAGATCGGCGTGAGCCTGACCGAGTCGTTCGCGATGAACCCGGCGGCCAGCGTCAGCGGCCTGATCTTCCAGCACCCGGACGCGAAGTACTTCACCGTGGGACGGCTCGGCCGCGACCAGGTCGAGGACTACGCACGCCGCTGCGGCAAGCCGCCGGCCGAGGTCGAGCAGTGGCTGCGCCCGAACCTGGGCTACGACCCCTCCTGACACTTCCGCAACGTGAAAGCGCTTCCCGTTGCCGGGGTGCGTCATCCCGATTTGGCACCAAGCGATGTAGCATCGGCCGCTCCGGACAGATCATTCACCCGTAGGTCGAGCGAGCCCGAGGTCATCCATGCGAGCTGCGGCGCTGGTGCTGGGTCTGTTGGTGTTATCGGGGTGCGGTGGCGCCGCGAGGTCCGACGCGCTGCCGCACGTGGGTTTCGTCGTCAAGCGCACCGGCAGCTCCTTCGCACAGGAGATGACCAGCGGGTTCCACGAAGGCGTCGGCCGCATCGGCGGCGTCAGCGCCACGGTGACCGGGCCGACCGGCCAGGACGGGCACAAGGAAGTCGAGTTGTTCGCGGATTTGACGCTCGCCGCGAAAGGCGGAATCGCCGTCGCCACGTCCGAGCCCGCGCTGATGGCGCCGTCCATCGGTGACGCGCTGTCCCAGCACATCGCCGTCGTCGGCGTGGACATGCGACTCACCGCGAGTTCCGGGGTGAAACTGCACATCGGTAACGACAACTACGAACTCGGCGAAAAGCTGGCTGACGAGTTGATGCGCCGATTGCCCCCGAACGCGACCGGAACTGTGGTGCTGGGAAACACCGCGCCGGGACTCGCCGGCTTCGACGACCGAGCCGACGGCATTCGAGGGCGATTTGCCGAGAAGTCACCGGGAGTGCTCGTGCTGGGGCCGTTCGACACGCAACGCGACGAAGAGGCGAACCTCGACGCGTGGCGACGGCTGGTGGCCGCGAATCCCGACGCGCTGGCGTTCGTTGGGACCGGTGACTGCGACGGGGTGAACCTCGCCGCGATAAGGACCGAGAAGTCGGCGAGGTGGCTGGTGGGCGGTTTCGGGGTCGACCCGAGAACGTTGCAGGCGGTGCGGGACGGCGCGATGGTGGCGACGATCTCGCCTGAGCACTACCTCAAGGGCGCCGTCGCGGGCTGGCTGCTCGCGCGGCACGCGAGGAGCGGGGCGCCGTTACCCGAGGGCTGGATCGAGACGCCGAGCCTCACGGTGACCACCGCGAACCTCGAACAGATCCTGCACCGGCAGGAGTCCGAGAAGGCGCGCAAGGACTACTTCCAGCCGCTGATCGACAGCTTCGTCGACGATCCGGCGAGTTGGGTGCGACCGTTGGAGCAGGCACGGTGAGGCTTTGGGAGGGCCGCGCCACCGCACGGGTGGCGACGGCGGGGCTGACGCTCGGGCTGCTGGCCCTGGCGGGGCTGGCGCTGTGGAGCAGCGTGTCCGCGCAGACCACGACGGCGCACGTGCGGGAGCTCAACGACTCCAGCGAGCGCTGGAGCCGCGTGCTGGAGCACATCAACATCGCGGACAACGCGTTGCGCGACCTTCAGGTGGCCAGGACCACGCAGACGATCGAGCCGCTGCAGAACTCGGTCGGCGCCGCCCGCGGTGAGCTGGAGTGGCTGCGGACCCGCGGCCAGGCCGACGACGTCGCGGTCGCGACCCGGCTGCTGCCGCTGTACGACCAGACCACGGACATCCTGCGCAAGGTGGTCGCCGGCGGGGACCAGCTGCAGGCCGACCAGGCGAGCCTCGCGCACTCGTCGTTGCGCCGCCAGATCTCCTCGACGATCGCGGCCAAGAGCCTCGACACCACCGAGTACCTGCGGGCCGCGGACGAGAAGAACTCGCGGCTGCGGCTCGCCCAGATCATCGCGTTCGTGCTGGACGCGTTCCTGGTGGGACTGTTCGGCATGGTGCTGCTCGGCGCCCGCCGCAAGATCCTGCGCCAGGCCGCCAAGAACGAGCACGAGGCCCACCACGACGCCCTGACGGGTCTGGCGAACCGGACGCTGCTCGCGCGCCGGATGGAAACGGCCGTCACCAGGGCGCACCGCAAGCACGAAGAGCTGGCGTTGCTGATCGTGGACCTCGACCGGTTCAAGGAGGTCAACGACTCGCTCGGGCACCACTCCGGCGACCTGCTGCTGCGTCAGGTGGCCAACCGCCTGTCGTGGGCGGTGCGCGACACGGACCTGGTGGCACGGCTGGGCGGCGACGAGTTCGCCGTGCTGCTGCCCGGTGTCGGCTCGGCGGACAACGCCCGCATGGTGGCGGAGAAGATCCTCGGCGCGCTGGCCATGCCGGTCACTTTGGAGGGTCTGGAACTGGAGATAGCGGGCAGCGTCGGTGTGGCGTTGTGCCCGTCGGACTCAATGGACGGTCACGAGTTGTTGCGGCACGCGGACATCGCGATGTACGCGGCCAAGCGCGAGAAGTCCGGTGTGGCCGTCTACGACGCACGCCTGCACGAGCGCGGCGCCTCGCAGCTCACCGCCGTCACCGAGCTGCGGCACGCGATCGACCGCGGCGAGCTGTTCCTGCACTACCAGCCCAAGGCCCTGGCCGACACGGGTGCGGTGTGCGGCGTCGAGGCCCTGGCCCGCTGGCAGCACCCGACGCGCGGCCTGGTGCGCCCGGACGAGTTCATCCCGGTCGCGGAGGAGAACGGCCTCATCGAGCCGCTCACCCGGTACGTCATCGACGCGGCGCTGCGGCAGTGCCGGGCGTGGCGGGACGCGGGCTGGGAGGTGCCGGTCTCGGTCAACGTGGGCGCGGCCTGCCTGCTGCACGCCGAGTTCCCCGGCGACGTCGCGGACCTGATCAAGCGCCACGGACTGCCCGCCCGGCTGCTGACGCTGGAGATCACCGAGTCGGCGATCATCTCCGACCCCGACCGCGCGGTCGACGTGCTGCGCGGCCTGACCGAGCTGGGCGTGCGGCTGTCCATCGACGACTTCGGCACCGGCTACTCGTCGATCTCCTACCTCCGCAGCATGCGGGTGCACGAGATGAAGCTCGACCGCTCGTTCGTCACGCACATGTGCACCGACGCGGGCGACAGCGCGATCGTGCACGCTCTCGTCGCGCTGGCCCGCAACTTCGGGCTGCAGGCCGTGGCGGAGGGCGTCGAGGACCAGGACACGTGGACCGCGCTGGCCGAGGCCGGGTGCGACGTGGTGCAGGGGTACTTCCTCAGCGAGCCGTTGCCCGCCGAGGAGGTCGTCGCCTGGCTGGGTGACCGCGCCGCAGCGCACGCCTAGCTGGCCCAGGTCGATGTAAGGGGCAGTTTTGCAAGGGGGGTGG